>JANYCX010000173.1 GCA_025360065.1 Acetobacteraceae bacterium
TGGCGCGATCCTGATCCCGGCGCCCTATTCTTCTGCGGCTGGCGTGTTGCGGGTGCCGCTGTGGGGGGAAATTGCGCGCTCCTCGGGCAAGCCTGTCATCCATGCCTGGATCAGCGACTGGTTGCAGGGGCCGACCTCGACCGAGTTGACCGCCGAGCCAGGAGTTCTGGTGGTGCGGTCGATGGATCGGGCGATGGCCAATCTGGCGGCGTGGCATTGGCTCGCGGCCAAGCGGGCTGCGCCTGCCCGCAAGCTGGTGACGATGGCCAAGCCGGGGGCGAAGGAAGCGGCGGCGAAAATGCTGGCGGCCGGGACCGGGACGTTGACCGAGCGGCAATCGAAGGAGATTTTCGCGCTCTACGATATTCCGGTGGTGCAGGAAAAGCTGGCGACTTCGGCCGATGAAGCCGCTGCCTTGGCAGTGTCGATGGGGCTGCCGTCGGTGCTGAAAATCGAAAGCCCCGATCTGCCGCACAAAACCGAAGCCGGGGTGATCCGGTTGAACCTCAAGACCGAAGCGGATGTGCGGGCGGCCTATGCCGAAGTGATGGCCAATGCGGCAAAAGTGACGCCGCCGCCACGGGTCAACGGCGTGCTGGTGCAGCCGATGGTGCCGACGGGCGTCGAGATCATGATCGGCGCCCGCGTCGATCCGCTGTTCGGGCCGCTGATTGTGGTCGGGCTCGGCGGGATTTTCGTCGAACTGATGAAGGATACTGCTGTGGGCCTGGCCCCGGTGACGCAGGACGAGGCGCTGGGGATGCTCGACAAGCTCAAGGGCCAGGCGATGCTGAACGGGTTCCGCAATCTGCCGGCGGTCGATCGGGATGCGCTGGCGGCGGTGGTGGTGAAGGTGGCCGAGTTCATCGCCGACCATCACGATCAGGTGGCGGAAATCGACGTCAACCCGCTGATCTGCGCGGGCGGGCGGATCTTGGCGGTCGATGCGTTGATCGTGAAAACGTAGCAGGGAGCCGCCAGCGGTCGATGGCGATAACGTGGCCACTTATACCAAGCGCCCTTGATGTTGACCCATGAAGAATGGGTCAACGGCGCTTGGTATTAATCCATTGGGGAATGAACGATGATGACGATCGACCGGCTGGAGGCATTTTGTGCTGCGTGGAACCGCCATGACATCGATGCGTTGATGTCGTTCATGACGGATGACTGTGTTTTCGAATCTTCGGCCGGCCCCGACGCCTGTGGCACGCGGTATGTCGGGCGGGAAGCCGTGCGACGTGGCTATATGGGCGCCTGGGAAGCAGTTCCCGACGCACAATGGTCGAACGCCCGGCACTTCATATCGGGTGAGCGCGGCCTGTCGGAATGGGTCTTCACCGGCACCCATCGCGATGGCCACAGAATTGAGGTCACAGGATGCGATGTGTTTACCTTCCGGGGCGACAAGATTGTCGTGAAGAACTCGTACCGTAAACAGCGCGGTTAGCGGTAGGAGACAGTTGCAGGGGCAGTTTATGCCGCAGCAATGCTGGCGGAATGTCGATTGCGCCTACGCCACCATCTCCAGCCCATGCCGGCCAACCAGCGACAGCAGCTTCAATGAACTGCCTTGCGGATGTTTCTCCCCGCGCTCCCATTGGCTGACCAGGCCGGTGGTGACGTTGAGGTAGCGGGCGAACACCGCCTGGCTTGCGCCCTCGCGTTCGCGCAGCGCGCGGATGTCGGCGGGGGTCAGGGGTTCCACCGGCGTCAGGCAGGCCTCATCGAATTTTCGCATTGTCAGCTTGTCGATTGTCCCGGCGGCGTGGAGGCCCTCGGCAGTTTCGTGGATCGAGGCCATCACCCGACTGCGATATTGCTTAGTCATCCGAAATCACCTCCTGCAAAGTTCCATTTGTAATTGCCTTGGCGAGCGCGGCGTCATCGAAGGTCATCATCTGCGCCGCCAGCAGCTTGAAGGCAGCGAGTTCGTCATCGCGGATATTGCTTTGTTCGTTTTTGGCAAAGCCATGGACGAAGAACGCCCGCGCTCCGACGCGAAACAGGATGATCGTGCGGAACCCGCCCGATTTTCCCGCACCGGGTCGGGCGATGCGTTGCTTGATCACCCCGCCGCCCAAATCGGCATCGACCAAACCGCGTGACGCTTGGTCGATTGCTTCACAAAGTGCCGTATCCGTCAGCCCCATCTTGCGGGCAAAGCGCGCGAACGGCTTGTTCTTGAATATCCGCACACGCGCTCACCAGTCTCTGGACGCGCAATTGTGTAGCACTCAGTATGGTATATTGCAATCCAAAAATTTGCGGCTCATTGCCCAGCCCGCCGCGACGCGATCGCTGCCCCGTCGGCCAGCGCCGCGAATTTGGCCCAGACGATATCGGGATCAACCACGCCAAATCCGGCAAAGGTCGAAAACCCGCAATCGGTGCCGGCGATGACGCGGTCGGCGCCGACGATGCCGATATAGCGTTCCAGGCGCTGGGCGATCAGTTCCGGGTGCTCGACGAAATTTGTTGTCGAGTCGAGGCAGCCCGGGATCAGCACCAGATCGTCGGGGATTTTCGCGTCGCGCCAGACGGCCCATTCATGGGCATGGCGCGGATTGGCGCCTTCGAACAGCAATGCGCCGGGCTTGGCTTTGAGCAATTCGGGCAGCACCGCTTCCATGCCGATATCGCGCGTATGCGGGCCTTCGTAGTTGCCCCAGCAGATATGCATCCGCACCCGGTCGCGCGGGATGTTGCGCAAGGCGGCGTTGATCGCTTCGACATGGACGGCGAAGCGGCGCAGGAAGCCGGCCTCGTCGAGGTCCTTGTACATCATATGCCGGCCGAGCCCGAGGTCGGGGGCGTCAATTTGCAGGATCAGGCCGGAAGCGACGATGGCTTCATATTCGGCGCGCATGCCTTCGGCGAGGTCGAACAGATAATCGTCGAGTTTGGCGTGGTAGTCGGACGGCTGGAACAGCGCAATCACGCCGGGGCTGGCGGAATTCATGAAGCCTTCGCTGTAGCCCGCTGCCGCCATGCCGGCCTGCATCGCGGCGATGTCTTTCGCCAGCGGCTCCATTGATTTTACCGCAATAGGCCCGACGCAGCGTGGCCGGCGATAGGCGGGGGTGCCGCCGGCCTTGGCGAGGCGATCGAGAAAGACCGGAAAATCGATCAGGTCCTGCGGTGGCGAACGCGGGCTGTCGCCCTCGAACCCGGTCAGGCGATCCTTGATATAGGTGGCGTATGAAATCTTGGAGGTTTCACCATCGGACGGAATGTCGATGCCAGCGAGCTTCTGGCGCGCCAGGATGGCCGCGGTGCCCTCGGTCATGAAGCGGTCATAGCTGGCGGGATCGAAGGGCAGGCCCTTTTCGTGGCCGAACAGCAAATCGGCGACCAAGGCGGAGCGGGGCAACGAGCCGACATGGGTGGTGCGGATATCGGGCATGGCGGAGGCTCCGTTGCAAGTGTGCGGAAATATGCAATGGCGGGTTTCGGCGGGGAGGGTCAAGGCCGTTGGCGAAAAACCTTGCAAAGCATGGCGAATTAGGTTAGTAAATTCAACATGAATACTTCACCCGTCCTTCCCCCCCTATCTATTGCCGCGCCGGAGCTGGTGCGTCGGCTTGGCCAGATTCTGGCAGGGCTGGCGGCGGTGGTGGCGGCGCGGTTTTTGCGCCGGCCGCATTTAATGGGGTTGACGGTGCTGCTGTGGAACCGGCTCAGCCGGGCGGCACAAAGGTTCGGGCGGGTGATGACGCGGCCGGGCAAACAACGGTCGCCACGCATCGGTCGGCGGGTTCATCGGGCGCGGTCGGCGGCGGGTTTGCCGCAGGGGCGTGGCTGGCTGGTGCGCGAACTGGGATATGAGGCGGTGGCGTTCGGGTGCCAGTTGGAAGCGCTGCTGGCTGAACCGGCGATGCAGGCGGCGCTGGTGGCGCGGCCGGCGGCTGGGCGAATATTGCGCCCGCTGTGTCGGATGCTGGGGGTCCGGTTCTCGGCACTGGCGCCGGTGGTGGTGCAAGTTCTGGCCGTTCCTGGGCCACTCGTCCATAACCCAACGTCCCCGACTCCAACATTCCCGACTCCAACGTCCCCGAACCCAACTTCCGCGATTCCTCCAACGCCTATCTCGGGCTTGGCCGAAGCCCAGGATAGGCGTGGGTTGGAGGGCAGAAAATTGCCGGATGGCTAAGGCAGGCGGATAGTGGTGTTGGCAGAGGCGCGTCTTATTTGTTGCTAATTCGTAATAAAATACCAATCATTTTTTTGCCAAGCTGCAAGCGCCATTGTGTGCGACGACCGCGGGCGCCACCCCGGCATCCGTTTCTACCGAGAAATTCATTTGCGCTTGCATGAGCCTGTGCCTAGGCTTTGGCTTGGGAAATGCGGACGACGCCAATACCTGCCGTGCGATGGCAAAATCGTGTGGGCATCAACGACAAGGGCAACCTTGCAAGGGAGCGATCTATGACCGGAATATCACGAAGACACATGGTTGCCGGCAGCGGCGCGATGGCGATGACAGCGGCGTCCGCCCAAGCGCTGGCCGAAACCGTCGGGGTTACCAAAACCGAGATCAAGATCGGCAACACCAGCGCCTATAGCGGCCCGGCATCGGCCTACAGCACTGGCGCCAAATCGTTCATTGCGTTCTTCGACATGATCAACGACCAGGGCGGCGTCAACGGCCGCAAGATCAAGATCATCACCCTCGATGATGGCTACGTGCCGTCCAAGACCGTTGAAGTTGTGCGGCGCTTGGTGGAACAGGACCAGGTTGCCTTCATCGCCGCGCCATTGGGCACCGCGCCGAATTCAGCGATCCAGAAATACCTCAACCAGAAAAAAGTGCCGCAGCTTTTTCTGGCATCGGGCGCTGATAAGTTCGCCGATCCGCAGAATTTCCCGTGGACGATTGGCTGGGCGCCGTCATATCGCACCGAGGGCCAGATTTATGCCAAATACATCATGCGCGAGAAGCCGAACGCCAAGATCGGGGTCATTTACCAAAACGATGACCTTGGTAAGGATTATATTCTGGGGCTGAAGGATGTTTTCGGCAAGGATTACGACAAAAAAGTCATCAAGCAGGTATCCTACGAAGTCACCGACCCGACCGTCGACAGCCAGGTGCTGACCTTAAAGGATAGCGGCGCTGATGCGCTGGTTAGCGCTTGCACCCCGAAATTCGCCGCCCAACTGATCCGCCGCGCCTATGACATTGGCTGGCAGCCGCTGCATTGCATGAGCAATGTTTCGGCGTCGGTCGGCACGGTGATGAAGCCGGCCGGTCCTGAAAAAGGCATTGGCATTATCACCTCGGCCTATATCAAGGATGCTTCCGACCCGGCCTGGAAGGATGACCCCGGAATTATCGAGTTCAAGGCGTTCAGCGCGAAATACAATCCGACCGCCGATATGGGCGATTCGAGCAACGTTGTCGGCTACGGTTACGCCATCACCACCTTGCAGGTTCTGCAACAATGCGGTGAAGATCTGTCGCGTGAAAACATCATGCGCCAGGCAGCCAATATCCGGAATCTCGATCCGAGAATCCTGTTCCCTGGCATCATGATCAATACCAGCCCGACCAATTTCCGGCCGATCCGGAAAATGCAGTTGACCCGTTGGAACGGCACGATCTGGGAGATCTTCGGCGAACTTCTGGAAGGCGCACCGGTCTGATATCGGACAGGCTGGCATTGCCGCCCCCGTGTTTTGGGGGCGGCGATGCTGGAATTGTTAGATCGTCCGTTCGCGGTGTTGTTGGGCGGCGATCGACAGCGTGGCGGTCGGCATCGCCTCAAGCCGGTTAAGCTCAATCGGTTCACCCGTATCGGTGCAAATTCCGTAGCTGCCGGAGGCGATGCGCTCCAGGGCGTGGTCGACCTCCTGGACCAATTGCTCAACCCTGGACCGATTGATATCGATGATATCACGATCGGTTTCGGCACTGGCGTGATCGGTCTGGTCGCCGTCACGGTCTGGCTCGGTTGGCGTGGCCCGGGTGAGGGCGGCCAGTTCGGCGTGCAGTTCGATACGTTGTGCAAGCAGCTTCTGGCGAAAATGCTCGTGTTTTTTTGGGGTCATGGCGGGATCCTTTCGGCCTGGATTAACACGACATTCACCCCGATGGGGTATTGTCCGCAATGATCCAGGTCAACCCGACGGGATGATCAGATGTCCGAGCCCCGCGACGCCCGGCGATCCGGACGCGGCAGGCGGATTTCGATCTCGTCCGGTAGGAGCGAAGCGGCCGGCAATGCGGCGCCAGGGACGAGGGGTACCAGTTGGCCAACCGGTCCCAGCAGGCAGGTCACGCCCCCGATCGAGCAGGCATTGGCGCGATAGAGACTTTCCGGACTCGACAAGCTGGTCGTGGTGGTCGTCGCAGTCTGGTTGCCAATGGTGCCAACCGACCCGCTGAGATCGGTGCCGCTGCCGCGCCCAACCACGACCAGCCCGCCGATCGAAGCATTGCCGGCGATGGTGCCGGCGGGGTTGAACACGATCAGATCGGTGCTCGGCGCCACCAGATCGTTCAGCACGATTGAGCCGCCGACCGCTGGCAGAGAAATACGTACCGTTGCGATGGTGCCGTTGCTCGACGATATTGTCGAAATGCCGATTTGTTGGAACGCGGCGTTGCCCTGCGCGTCGGCGGCGACCGACAAGGTGCTGCCAATATTAGTATCGATCGCCCCGGTTGATTGCGCACGCCCAACTCCAAGGGTGATGATGTTGCCGGCAAGGACCAGCGATCCGGTGGCGCTGATGTTGAAGAACTCGGACTTCACCTCACCCTGGATGATGAGCGGGGCGGCATTGTCGAGCAGCAGCACGCTGCCATCGAGGGCGAAATCGCCTAAGATGTGTATGTTGGATTTGGGGCCGAAATTCGCGAGGTGCACGGCATGTCCGGTCAGTGTGCCAACGTTGAAACTGCCTCCGCTACGCACGATGTTTCCGGTGATGAAGAGCGCCAGAGTTCCGGACACCGAAACGTCGCCGGTGATGCCGAGGCCGAGGGTGGAGGTGGTGTCGCCAGGTAGGGTCACGACAAGCTTGGCGTCGGTCGCGGTGAACGGCCGGGAAATCGTCAGGGGCTGGGTGGTGGCAAGGGACAGCTTGCCCGCAAATAGGTTGAAGCCGGCGAGGTCGGATACCGCATTGAGCGGGCCCGCCAAGGTGACATTGCCGGCATAGATGTTGCCGGAAAGCGGCAAAGCTGCGGTCTGCCCGCGCAGGACCGAGCCAGTTTCCTGCGTCACCGCGTTGGTGATGCCACGATTGGTGGAATAGAGCGCGAGTGAGCCAGCCTGGAGCGTTGCCCCGCTGGCAATGCGGATCGCCGGTTGGGCATCCAATGTCAGGCTCGACACGCCGCTGCCCGCGGCCAGCACCAAGGCGCCGGCCACATTCAGCTTGCCGCTCAGCGTGAGTGCGGTGTTTGCCGCGCGGTCGAACAGCACAGCGTTGCCGGCGACAAAATCGCCGGTCTGGGTCAGCGCCAGATCATCGCTGAGTGCGAAACGCCCGTTGGGGACACGAAAATTGTCGAGTTGGCCGATTCTGTTGGCTGGCTGTTGCAAAATTGCCGAGCCGCCAATCCCGCTTGCGCTGGTGAGAATGCCGGCGGTGATCGCGCCATTGGTCTGGAACAAATTGTCGGCGGCCGAGATGTCGAGCACGCCCGAGGGGCCGGCATTGATTGGCGCGCCGAGAATCACAGATCCCGCGCTTGAGGCGATGACCAGGCGGTTGGCGGCATCGGCGAGGGTAATCGGCGCGTTGATATTGACGTCCGCCGCAGCCAGTAGGCTCAGTCCACGCACCGCGCTGCCGGTGGTAAAATCGAGGGCCGCGTCGACCGTCAGTCTGCCCGTGGCGCTGATGGTGACCTCCCCCGACATCGCCCGCACCATGGCCGGGGTCAGAAGAGTGATCTCGGGGATGGTGACCGTGCCGGGACCGGCGATGAGCACATCCGTTGGATCGATCAGGATACGACCAACCCGGCCCGACTTGGCGGTCACGTCGATCGCGCCGCCGAGCACCACTCGGGTGCCGGATATTTCCACCGCCCCGCCGCGTCCACCCACTCCGGCGCCGCGTGCGGCGATCCGGCCCAACTGGCTGGTCGCGCCGGAGGCAATAACATTGACCGTGCCGCCATCGCCTGATTGCCGTGCATTGGCCAAGATCCGCGCAGTCGGCAACACCGCGATATCGCCGCCGGTCGCCCGGATTGACACAATGCCGCCAGTATTAGCCGAGGACGTAATGATCTTGCCGCCGGCATTGACCAATGTGGACACCAGCCCCTCGACCGCAGATGCCGTCAAAGTAACGCTGCCGCCTGACGCACGTATAGTGCCGGTGTTGGTCACCAAGGCCGCCACTTTCTGGCCGCCTGCGCCAGTCGGCAGAGTAGTTACCTGCCGGGTGACATCAATGCCGAGCAAGCCGTCGCCGTAAAGATCAACGACATGGGCCTCGGCGCCAGCCAGCACCACCCGGCCCATCGGCGCGCGAATCACCCCGCTATTTGCGACGCTGGGGGCGACCAACGCGGCAAGTCCGGCCATGGCGACTGTCAGGGTGCCGGCATTGGTAACCGCCGCATCAGGGCGCGCGGGTTGGTTGAACACCAGATTGCCAGCCCTGGCATTGGCCTCGGTGATACCGGGCGCAGATAATACCAAGCTTTGCGCATCGATTTTTGCGCCACCTGCCACGGTGATGCCGGATTGGTTGACCAGCACCAGCCGCCCGTTCGATGAAACCTGGCCCGCGATCACCGACGGGTCCGGGCCGACGACGCGGTTCACGGTCAGCGATTGGGCGGTGGGCGTGGTGAAATTGACCTTGGCGGCACTTCCAACCGAAAAGCTGGTCCAGTTGATCGCAGCATTGGCACTTGACTGGCTGACCTGCATTGCGGCGCCAGTCTGGGCAACAATGGCGCTTCCGCCGATCAGCCGCGCGCCTGTGGGCAAATTCGCTGGCGCTGGGTCGGCGCGTGCAACGCCAAACGGTAGGGCAATCAATGACAGCCAAGTGCCAGCCAGCAAAACGGCACGCGGCACCGACGCCAGGCTCTGTCGGGTCTCGGTTTTATGATCCATCTCAAAACCTCCCTAAAATCGTGTCATCACCCGCCAATAAAGCGCCTGCGCCCGCAACGGTACGGACCCGGTTGACCGACCGAGCGGGTAGCGCACATTGCGATTGACCGCCTCAATATCCAGCTGCGCGCCAGCCCAAGGGAAAAATCTCATGCCGAGGCCGAACGACGCGAGGCGATGGTTGGCGTCCACCGCTTGGTTCTCCCATGTCTCACCCCAATCAAAAAACGTGAAAAATTGAACGCCGAATGTATGTTGCGCGCCAAGCAGGTCCGTTGTCCAGGCCGAGTTAAGCTGAAGCTCGGCGCTGGCGGTTACGGCGGTATCGCCTGTGACCTCGCCAGCATAATAGCCGCGGGCAAGCCGGTCGCCACCTAGGAAATATTTCTCCGCCGGCGGCAACACGTCGCGGCTGAACTGCCCGGCGAGCGTGGTTTGCAGCGCCAACGACGATGTCGTGCCGAAATGCACCAGGCTCTGGTTGCGGCCTGCCTCAAATCCGATTTTGCTAAAGCCCGTCCGTTCGCCGGCGCGCGGGGCCAGGCGGTCGCCAGTCTGGCTGCCGCCGAGCGCCGGCACCCCCTGGGAAAGGCGCAACGCAAAGCTGTTCGCTGCCGGCCGCGCATCGCCAAGCCACGTGTCATTGCGGCTATAATCCGACAGCAGTCGCACCACGCGCAGATTATCGCGTCCAACCAAAGCCGGGCCGACCGCCTGATTGACGGTATGTGTTTCGAGCGCATCGACGGTCATGCCGACCGCCCAGGATTGCTGCCGGCTCCTAACCACCGGATAGCTCAGCGCGAGGCCGGCGGTCGTTGTGACCGCATGATAACCGAGCGCGCGCAGGCTGCCAGACGGGTCGGTGGTGCCAGAACCCGCTTGCACCCGCAATTTCAGCCCCGATGCCCCGACATAAAACTCACTTGCCGCCTGACCGAAGATCTGAGTGCCATTAAAACTACGCAATAACGAAAACTCAGTGCGTTCTCCCAAACCGGTAAAGCTGTTTCCTGCAATCACCAGCAATGCGCCCTCGGGGCCAAGATTTAATGCGCCGCGATTGCTCGCGCTCACCAAAACATCGAACGGCTTGCGGCTGACCTTGGCGACCAGCACCAGCGCCCCAGGTTCGGCATCCGATGGCTGCAGCACCGCCCGGATGCTGATCCCCGGCATGTCCTGCACCAGCAGCAGCCAGCGTTCGAGCGTCGCCTGATTGATCGGACCCGCCTGAACCAAATGGTTCAAAAACAACCGCACTTGCGCCGCCGCCGGGCCGATTTCGCCGTCCAGCCGAACCTCGGCGATCCGCGCTTCAACGACCCGGATCGTAAGCCGCCGCGTGGTGGCGTTGTAGCCCGGGCTTACCGTGGTGAAAACGTAACCATCGGCCCGGTAGCGGTCGAGCAGCGCCTGGCTGGCCTCGCCGAGCGCCGCACCGGACGGTGTGGGGCCAAGGCCGGCAAAAAATCCGTCGAGCACGGATAGCGGGTAGAGTGTCGCACCTTCAATGGCGATCTCAGCCACCGGGTAAAGCTGGTCGGGCAGGGCGATCGCTGCGGGCTGGGCCGGCCGAACGATCGCAGGGGCCGGCGCGGTAAGCGGCGCTCGCGGCAACGCGCGCGGCAGCGGCGGGCCCTGCGGCACCGGTTGGGCAGTCGCCGGGCCCGCAACAAACAGGGCCAGCAACCCGAGCGCCAAGGCGCCAATCGAATGATGTGCAGACAGATCAGATGCCCCAGTTTGCCGCAATAATCGCCCTCCAAACCCCGCCAGCGCTAAGCCCGGCGCGAAATCACCACCCCATCAGCAACCGCCTGGCGCAGCGCTTCGTGCATATGCCCGTTCGACGCCACCACATCGCCATGGGCGCGGGCATCGCCACCGTCTGGATCAGACACCGCCCCGCCGGCTTCACGCACAATCAGCAGACCGGCCGCAATGTCCCACGGCTTGAGGCCAAGCTCCCAAAACCCGTCAAACCGTCCGGCGGCGACCCAGGCGAGGTCCAGTGCCGCCGCCCCAAACCGGCGGATGCCCGCAACCTGCGGCATCAGTGTCCCAAGTGTGCGGGCAAACGCCAAGCGCCGCTGCGGTGTCACTGCGGCGAACGGAATGCCGGTCGCAAACAAGGCTTCCTTCAAATCACGCCGCGCCGAAACCCGCAGCCGGCGCGCGTTGATATACGCCCCGACGCCCTTTTCCGCCCAGAACATCTCATCGACCGCCGGGGCATAGATGCAGCCCGCCTGGACCTCGAACCCACCATCCGGCAAACGCCGTTCGAGCGCGATGCTGATCGCCCAATGCGGCACCCCATGCAGAAAATTGCTGGTGCCGTCGAGCGGATCGACCACCCAACGCCACGCCCAAGCATCCGACCCCGACGCGCCAGACTCCTCCATCAAAAACGCATAACCCGGCCGCGCCTTGTCCAAATCCTCGCGGATTGACGCCTCAGCCCGCAAATCAGCCGCACTGACGAAATCGCCCGGCCCCTTGATGCTGACCTGAAGCTGCTCGACCTCGGAAAAATCGCGCAGCAGCCGCTTGGCCGCGCGCTGGGCGGCGTTCTGCATCACAACCATATGGGGGGACAGACGAAGTGCCATTTTGGTTAACCCTTGAACCGCTCCATATAGGTGCCGTCCTCAACCCGAACCACGATGCGTTCGCCGGCTTCAATGAACGGCGGCACCATGCAGCGCACCCCGTTGGCGAGCCGTGCCGGCTTGTAGCTGCTCGATGCCGTCTGGCCCTTGACCACCGGATCGGCCTCGATGATTTCCAGCACCACGCTTTGCGGCAAGGTAATCCCCACCGGATCGCCTTCGACCAGATCGAGCACAACCTCCATATTATCCTGCAAAAACGGTGCCTGCTCGCCCAATATGGTGGCCGGGACCATGCGCTGCTCGAAGGTCACCGGCTCCATCAGCACCAGATTATCGCCATCGGTATAAGAATAGGTGTATTCCTGCTGCTCGGTTTGCAGCCGTTCCACCGTATCGGCGGTCCGCCAACGCTCATTGGTCTTGTTGCCGGTCTTGAGGTCGCGCATCTCAACCTGGATGAAAGCGCCGCCCTTGCCGGGGGTGATGATCTGCTGCTTGAGCACCGTCCAGCGGCGCCCGTCATGTTCAATCACCTGTCCGGCACGGATCAGATTGGCCTGCTGCTTCATCTGGTTTTCGTCTCACGTTACAATTTCATCTAAGCGCGCGGCTTAGACCGTTCTGCCAACCCAGGCAAGGCAAGGAAGCAAGGTCTTCTTTTTGTGAACAAAAAGAAGCAAAAAAACTTTATCCATTCGGTGCCATACGCCCCCTCTCCCCCCGGGAGAGGGCCGGGGTGAGGGCGCTATCCACCGAATTAATTGCGATATCGAAACAAAAAAGGCGCAATTCCACCGACCCCCTCAAACATAAATCAGCCGCCCCCTAGGCCCCATCACCAGCCCGGCTACCGCCTCCATCACAGGCGTTGGCCTCGGCATTTGCCAAACCGGCCGCGGCCTCGGCCCCTTGGCCGGCTTCACCCCAATCCCCAGCATCCGGCATAACGGCCGCAGAATGCGCACCGCTTGCGGAAAAGCTGCCAGAAATTCCACGCACTCGGCCTCCGACAGCAAATGTTCAAGCTGCGCCCGGGTCGACGCCGCCTCGCGCACCGCAACCAGTAACCACGCTGGCGCAATCGGGTTGGTCGACGCGGTGCGGACCGATGCGCGGGCGGCTCCGGCACGCGCTGTGCGCGGCACCGGCAACATGCCCGCCCGCCACAAACCGATCAACCGCTCAAGCCGGGTCCGCATCCGCGCAATTCTCCCCCACACCGCCACCAACATGACTGTCAGTGACCGCTCACGTGCTGCAACCACCGCAATCGCGGCCTGCAGGTTGGAGAGGAGGGGAGAAAAATTTATCATTATCTAAACTAACTCAACTGCGCAAGTTTTGTCAAGTTTTTTCTGCCTCCCCCACCCCTCTCCGCGGCGAGAGGGGTGGGGAAAGAGTGCTTAGCTTACAACACCGCACGCCAGTCTGGCACCGGCGAAGTTGCCTTTTTACGCACGAAAACAATATCTTGTCTTATACTAAGCGCTGTTGACCCATGAAGACTGGGTCAACATCAAGGGTGCTTGGTATTACAACGAA
>JANYCX010000079.1 GCA_025360065.1 Acetobacteraceae bacterium
ATGATAGATGCGACGTATGACAGCACCGGCCGGGTGGTGCAGGGCAATGCCAACGCCCGCACCCAATCGACCGAGGTTTGGACCTTCCTGCGCGCGCCAGGTGGACGCTGGATTTTGTCGGCGATCCAGCAAACGCAGTGAAGCTTCAGAAATGAAGCGCGATATGGAGTTAGTGCGGTTGCTTTTGCTTAAGGTGGAAGACCTTCCTTTGGGCGCAGGGAGAGTAGAGAGCATTGATTGGAGTGACGATTTTTTCGATGTTGCAGATTTTGATCGTGATACAGTCATCAAGCACTTTGATCTATTGTTTGAGGCTGGATTTATAGCTGCGCCATCTGGCCAAGGTATGACCGCCTTTATTTTGACCGGATTGAGTTGGGAAGGTCATGAATTCATCGACTCAATTCGTAGTCCTGAGGTTTGGAGTAAGACCAAAGCCGGGATGAAAGCGGTCGGGGGCTTTGGTTTGGATTTGGTTTTCCAGCTAGCAAAGGCTGAGGGTAAGCGGCTTATATATGAGAAGCTCGGTGTTCAGCTATAACAGTGGAATTGTTGTAATATTCGAAGGTTTCTGTTTCGAACGTGCGCCGGCAGCATCGAGGCGCAGCGGGATTTATTTGTTGGAGGCTGGCAGCTATTGTTTTCATGGTGGATACAAGCCGGCTTGGGGGAAGCAATGGGAATTTTTAGTTGGATATTCGGAAGAAAGACGAACATAAATACGACTAAAATAATTTCAAATGTTGAAGATGTTGTCACTAAAATTCCATTTATAGTTTTTGAACCTTCCCGTGTAACAGAAGATATAAAAATTAGCTTATCAAAAAATATTCGAAGTATCAAAGAAATTGATGATGTCTATTTTAATGTAATCTATGAAGCTGCGCTCCTTTCAATTTCTAAGGGAAGAGATTTGTCTGTAATATTCAACGCTATCATTGGATTGAATTTGCCAGCTATGACTAAACAGCGAGCTAGTGAAATAGCTCGAAATTTAAATAACCGAGCCACAATTTTAATGGATCGCAACAGGCAAGAATCAATCGGCATCACGCATGCGGCTTGGGTGTATAGTGGCGCGCCTTGCCATAAGAATCCCAGGAAACCATCTCCCGGAGACCGCAAGCGAGACACAGCGCACAGAGCGGCCGATGGAAAGAGATACGAAATAAAAAAGGGTTTGTTATTGAACGGGCGCTTCACGACGCCGGGGTGGGAGGAAGGCTGCAGATGCGCCGCGCGGGTGATTGTCCCGGGTATTGAAGACTAGGTAACAAAGCTTGTCCATTGTCCTGGTATGGCGTCGTCCGGCGCTTCGCCCGCTAAACCAACTCATCCCCCGCAATCGGCACCGCCCCTCCCTGCCGGTTCATGATCCGGTCAAACGCCGCAAAATCCGCCTGTTCACGCCGGGCCGTGAAGAAATCCGCCGTGTTCATCACGGCGAGTTTTTCCGCCACCGCCGTCGCAACGAACTGGTTGACGCTGGTCCCGTCCAACTTGGCGCGCCGTTCGACTTCCGCTTTGACCGATCGCGGCAGGCGCAGCGGGTAGGTGGCTGGTGCCTCTTTCATCGCCCGATCCTTTCCAAGGCCTCAATTGGTAGCAAAACATCAACCCCGAAGCGGCCCGGCGCCAGGCCGAAATCGCGCCGATTGAACGTCACAATCGCCGCCGCCCTGCCGTTCACCGCAGCTTCCAGTACCGCTTCGTCCTGCGGATCGCGCAGCTGCGGGCGCCACATGAAATGGCTTTCCACCGGCTCGACCATCGCCAGTACCGCCGTCACGAAAATCCCGACCTCCGCCAGGGTCAATCCCGACGCCTTCAGATGCTCCGCCCGCCCACAGACCGCTTCATATTCCAGCGCGAGCGCGACGTTGGCGAGCGCTACCAATCTGCCCGCCCTGGCCAGTCGCAGCAGCGCGGCCGACGCCCCGGTCGGGCTTCGCATCCCCGCAACCACGATATTCGTATCCAGGACATATCGCATAACGGTATATATAACATCGCCGGCGATATCACAAACCAAAAATAGGACGGTGACGCCGCTACCTAATCAACCCCGCCAACGGGCTAGACGGATCAGCCCCCATCCGCCGCGGCATCCGCTTGGCCAAAAACGCCAACCTGCCGGCCTCGACCGCATGTTTCATCGCCCGCGCCATCAGCACCGGGTTGCCGGCATGGGCAATTGCCGAGTTCATCAGCACCGCCGTGCAGCCCAATTCCATCCCGATTGCTGCGTCCGACGCCGTGCCAACCCCGGCATCCACCAGCAGCGGCACCTTGGCCTGTTCGATCATCATCGCCAGCATCGCCGGGTTCTGGATGCCAAGCCCGGACCCGATTGGCGCGCCCAACGGCATGATCGCCACGCACCCCATGCCTTCCAGCCGTGACGCCGCCAGCGGGTCATCAGCGCAATAGACCATCACCTCAAACCCGTCCTTTATCAGCGCCTCGGCGGCTTCGAACGTTGCCGGCATGTCGGGGTAGAGATGTGGCGGCGGCCCGAGAACTTCCAGCTTCACCAGGTTCCAGCCGCCAGCTTCACGCGCCAGGCGCAAGGTACGCACCGCGTCGCGCGCGGTGTGGCAGCCAGCGGTGTTGGGCAGATAGGTATATTTTTTCGGGTCCACATAGTCCTGCAACATCGGCTGGCCGCTGTCTTCGATGTTGACCCGGCGGACGGCGACGGTGACGATTTCCGCGCCGCTCGCTTCAATCGCGGCGGCGGTTTCGGGCAGGTCCTTATATTTGCCGGTGCCCACGATCAGGCGGGATCGGAAGGTTCGGCCAGCAACGGTCCAGAGATCTTCCACCTCAGCCCCCTCCGATAAAATGCACGATTTCCAGCACATCGCCGGATTTCAGAACGGTGTCCGCATAGGTCACCCGACGGACGATTTCCTCATTCCGCTCAACCGCCACCTTGCGGATGTCGAGCCCGAGTTCAGCCAGCATCCCGGCCACCGTCAGCTCGGCAGCGAAGGATCGACGCGCGCCATTGACGGTCAGTTCAAGGGCGTCTTGGGTTGCCTGCTGCATTGCGCTACTATGACGACGCAGCCCCCGCCGAACAAGGCACGCCGTGCGCATTGAAGCGATGCGGCTGGGCGTGCTAGGCCCCCCACATGTCCAGTGCTCCGTTGATTGCCGTGTTGAATGGTCCGAACATGAATATGCTCGGCCTGCGCCAGCCACATCTTTATGGTGCGGCAACGCTTGACGATGTCGAATCGCTCTGCGCGGAAGTCGCCGAAGAACTCGGGCTTGGCATTGATTTCCGCCAGACCAACGCCGAAGGCGAACTGATCGGCTGGGTGCAGGAATGTCGCGGGCGTTGCGCCGGCATCATCATCAACCCGGCAGGCTACACAACGACATCCATCGCGCTGATGGACGCGCTGCTGGCGACCGAACTGCCAGTGATCGAAGTCCACGTCACCAACATCCATCGCCGCGAGGAATTTCGCCAGCACTCCTATGTCTCCAAGGTCGCGGTGGGTGTTATCGCCGGCCTTGGGGTCAGCGGATATGGTCTGGCGATGCGGGCAATGGCCGAAATTCTGGAGGATCAGGCATGAGCAGCCAAATGTTCGACGCGAAAGCCGTGCGCGCCTTGGCGGATATTCTGGTGGCCACCGACCTCACTGAAATTGAGGTCGAGCATAAGGAAGGTCGGATCCGGGTTGTGCGCACGCCGGCGGTGCAGCATGTCATGCAATCGGGTGCCCAGGTGTCCCCGGTGTCGGCCCCGATAGCCGCCCCGGCACAAGCTATTGCTGCCGCGCCAGTCGAGGAAGCCGTCCATCCCGGCATAGTCCCGAGCCCGATGGTCGGCATTGCCTATTTGGCGCCCGAGCCAGGGTCCGCCCCTTATGTCACGCTTGGCCAGGCGGTCAGCGCAGGCCAGACCCTGCTGCTGATTGAGGCGATGAAGACCTATAACCAGATCAAGGCGCCGAAATCCGGCACCGTGATCCGCATCCTGGTCAACCCCGGCCAGCCAGTGGAATTCGGCCAACCGCTGATGATCGTGGAATAAACCCTTGTTCCGCAAAATTCTGATCGCCAATCGCGGCGAGATCGCGCTGCGCATCCAGCGCGCCTGTCGCGAACTGGGCATCCCGACGGTTGCGGTGCATTCCACCGCCGACGCCGAGGCGATGCATGTCCGCCTCGCCGATGAAAGTGTTTGCATCGGCCCGCCATCGCCGCGCGAAAGCTACCTCAACATCCCCGCGATCCTGTCGGCGGCCGCGATCACCGGGGCGGACGCGATCCATCCCGGCTATGGCTTTTTGTCGGAAAACGCCAATTTCGCCGAGATGGTCGAAGCCCACGGCCTGACCTTCATTGGCCCGTCCGCTGGCCATATCCGCATGATGGGCGACAAGATCGAGGCCAAAATTGCCATGGCATCCCTCGGGGTGCCGTTAGTTCCTGGCTCGGCTGGGGAGGTCATCGACCTTGATGCTGCGGCAAAAATTGCGAATGAGATCGGCTACCCGGTTCTGATTAAGGCTGCCGCCGGCGGTGGCGGGCGCGGCATGAAGGTCGCAAGCTCCGCCGACGGGCTGGAAGAAGCCTGGCGCCTGGCGCGGGCCGAGGCCCGCTCGGCGTTCGGCAATGATGTCGTTTACATCGAGAAATATCTCGACCGTCCCCGCCATATCGAAATGCAGGTGATGGCCGACAGCCACGGCAACGTGGTGCATTTCGGCGAACGCGATTGTTCCTTGCAGCGCCGCCACCAGAAACTGCTCGAAGAAGCCGGATCGCCGGCGCTCACCGCTGCTGAACGCGACGCCCTCGGCGAGGTGGTGACTTCCGGCCTGTCCAAACTCGGCTACCGCAACGCCGGTACCTTGGAGTTTCTGTATCAGGACGGCCAGTTTGCCTTCATCGAGATGAATACCCGGCTCCAGGTCGAACATCCAGTGACTGAAATGGTCTGCGGCATTGATCTGGTGCGCGAACAGATCCGCATCGCGGCGGGCGAAAAGCTTGGCTACACGCAGAAAGAGGTGCGCTTCAACGGCCACGCCATCGAATGCCGGATTAACGCGGAAGACCCGGTGACCTTTACCGCCAGCCCCGGCAAGGTGACCGCGTTTCATGCCCCGGGCGGCCTTGGGGTGCGGGTCGATAGTGCACTTTATGCCGGCTACACCGTGCCGCCTTACTACGACAGCATGATCGCCAAGCTGATCGTGCACGCCCCGACCCGGATCGAGGCGATTGCGCGGATGCGCCGCGCGCTGGCGGAATTCGTCGTGGTCGGCGTCAAAACCAGCCTACCGCTGCATCAACGCATCGTCGAAGCTCCGGAATTCATCGCCGGCGACTATACGATCCACTGGCTGGAAAATTTTGTCGGACAATAATGGCGGTAGCTGGCGCGGACTGCTCGCCGCCGGCAACGCCGCCCGTTTCCTGGTCATCACCGGGGGCGTGGCGCTGCATGCAGTGTCGATCTACGTCGTCGCCACCATCATGCCGACGGTGGTGGCCGATCTCGGCGGATTGAACTTCTTTGCCTGGACCACGACGCTTTATGTCGCCGGATCACTGACCGGCGCGGCGGCGGTGCCGCTGGTGCTGGGGCGAACCTCACCGCGCGCGGCCTATCGGTTTGCCTTCGGATTGTTCCTGCTCGGCAGCCTTGCCTGCGCGACCGCGCCATCAATGGTGATATTGCTGTTGGGCAGACCCGCGCAGGGCCTCGGCGGCGGCATGTTGACGGCGTTGGCGTATGCCACCGTGCGACAGATGTTCCCGCCCAGCCTGCATGCCCGCGCCATCACCTTGTTCGGCAGCGTCTGGGGCATCGCGGCCGTCATCGGCCCGGCGATCGGTGGGCTTTTTGCCCAATACGCCACCACGCTTGGCGGCTGGCGCGGCGCGTTCGTCGCCGATCTGCTGATCGGCGGGTTGTTCCTGGTGCTGGGTGAGCGCGCGTTGCCCGCCAGCCGTGAAGAAGCCCCAACCGGGCGTTTCCCCGGATTGCGGCTGATGCTGCTGGCCTCGGCGGCGCTCGCGGTCAGCGCCGGCGGCTTGTCTGGCCAAGCCCGCGACTCCCTGCTCGGGATCGTTGTGGCCGCTGTTCTGGTGGTTGTGGTGCTCTGGCTCGATGACCGAGCATCGCACCGATTACTGCCCAAAGGCGCGTTCAATCCGCTGGTGCCGCTCGGCGCGGTGTCGGCCACCATCGGCTTCATGATCCTGTCCTATTCGCCAGGGCCATTCATCCCCTATTTGCTCCAGGCCGGGCACGGCGCGACACCGATCATTGCCGGCTATGTCAGCGCGATCATGGCCTTGACCTGGACGGGCGCGGCAATCGCCACGGCAAGCCTGACCCGGCGCGGCATCCGTATGTCGATTGCCGTCGGGCCTCCGTTAATGCTGGCCGGCATGGTGATCAGCGCCTGGGCGATGTCGAGCGGGCCGGTGATATTCATTCTGGTCGGACAAGCCCTGTCGGGGATCGGCATTGGCCTTGGCTGGTCGCATCTTTGCGCGCTGATGATGGAGGTTGCCCCGCCCGAGGCCCGCGCCAGCGCCGGGCCGTTTATCACCACCACCCAGACCTTGGCGTCAGTGTTCGGCTCGGCGATTGCCGGCATGGTGGCCAATCTTGCCGGTTTGCCGGAGGCGCACACACCGGACGCCATCGGCGCGACGGCGGCCCTGCTGTTCGGCGTGTTGGTGCTGTTTCCGCTGATCGGGACCTTTTTGGCCTGGCAGACTTTGAGGCTGACCCGTTAACGCCCCCTCTGCAACCGCCACCTCTGCAACCGCCGCGCCGCCTCCGCCATATCCGCTTCCGGCCCGCAATAGCTGAAACGCACAAAATGATGCCCGCGCTTGCGATCGAAATCCACGCCAGGGGACGCCGCAATCCCGGCCTCGTCCAACATCCGCGCGCAAAATTCCTGGGCGTTATTGGTGCGATCAGACACGTCGGCATAAAGATAAAACGCACCCTCGGCCGGGCTTAGTCGCGCGAAGCCCGCCCCCGGCAACGCCCGCACCAGCAAATCGCGCGACCGTCGGTAGCGGGCGATGTTGGCGTCGAGTTCCGCGCCGCAGTCAAATGCCGCCTCGGCGGCGATCTGGGCGATGTGGGGTGCGCTGATGAACATGTTCTGCGCCAGGCATTCCACCGGGCGCACCAGATCATCGGGCAGCACCAGCCAGCCGATGCGCCAGCCGGTCATCGAAAAATACTTGGAAAAGCTGTTCACCACGATCGCGCTCGGCGAATAGGCCGTCGCCGTCACAATGCCGGCATCATATTGCAGGCCGTGATAAATCTCATCGCTGATCAGGCGCACCCCTTTGTCGTGGCACCAGCGGGCAATGCCCGCGAGTTCGTCCGGGTGCAACATGGTGCCGGCCGGATTGCACGGGCTCGCGATAATTAACCCATCCGGGCGCGGGTCAAGCGCGTCCAACATCGCAATCGTCGGCTGGAACCGGGTTTCGGGTCCGGTGTCCAACATCACCGGCACCATGCCGAGCGCCACCAGGATATTGACGTAAGGCGGGTAGAACGGCGTCGCCATCGCAACACGATCACCCGGATCGAACGCGGCCAGGAACGCCAGCGGGAAGGCGCCGGATGCCCCAACCGTTACCGCGATGCGGCTGGTTGGCACCTCCACATCATACCAGTCACCGATATGCCGGCCAATGCGGGCACGCAGGCTCGGCAATCCGAACGCCTCGGTATAGCCCATCGCATGTCCGGCATCGAGCGCCGCGCGCGCCGCCGCGACAGCGCCCAGCGGCGCCCCGGTGCTGGGCTGGCCAACTTCCATGCGGATGATGTGCGGCGCGCCGGCGGGCAGGGCCAATTGCCGGGCATTGGCGGCGGTGATGACGTCCATCACCATGAATGGCGGGGCGGATGCGCCCCGCCCGATCTTCAGCGCCATCCTAGTTGCTGCCCGCCGACAGGCCCGCGCCACGCGGATCGGTCGCGGCAATGCAAGACCCTTCGCTGTCCGGCAAATAACGACTGCACCCGATCACGTTGGCCCGTCCCGGCTCGGCCGGCAACGCCGGCAATGCCCGGGCCGTCGTCAACGTCTGCGCCATCGCGCTGGCCGTCGCCCGGGCTGCGCCCTGTTGGCCGCTGCCACCAACCGCTGCACGGAACACGCGCAAGGCGGGGTTGAAGGCGATTGCAGCGCTCAGGTGCGGCGCCGAATTCTGCCCCGCCGTTGCCGCCAGCAAAACCCCGGTGCCAGGCACGATCCGCCCGCTGCCAAACAGATTATTCATGCTGAACGCACACGCCACCGCGTTGCCGGCGTTGTCGAGCGTCACCGCGCTGGTCGATGCCGGCAAACCCATCCCGCCATCGCCCGGCAATGCCGCCTGCGGATCGCGGGCCAATGTCTGGAACATTGCCGCGGCAGCCGTGCCGCCCGCCCCGGCGGTGAACGCAACCTGATCACCGTTAAAGCGCGATGCCACCAGCACCGGCGCGCTCTGCTTCGGCAACCCGCCGCGCAAATCGTCGAGGCTAATATTCGCCCCCACCAATTGCGATCCATCCGCCAGCCGCCGTGCGAATGCGCCCTGATAGAAATCACCCACGCCCGCGCTACGCAATTGCCCCAGCGTTGCGGCGAGTTCGGCCTGAATGATCGCCGTACCCTCCGCGACCGGCTGACCATTGCGGAAATAAAGCGCCGCCGCACTCGGGTCAGCGGCAAGCGCCTGGCCGACCACGGCAAGATCGCGGGCAAAGGCACGGCTCACGGTCATCCCGAAGCGCGCCTGCGCCTCCGCCGGCCCGATCAACTGCTCAAACTTCAGATTGCCGAAGCGCGCATGCATGAGGAACAACCCGCGTGCCATCATCGGCACCCCCGCCGGCCGATCACCCGCCAGCGAACGCGGGGCCGATGCGGGGAAGCTGAAAGCCTGCGGCCCGCCAGCCGACTTGGCCGGGAACACCACGCATTCCCCGCCGCCGCCAATTCCCGCCCGCGACGGCAACGAGGCCCATAATGTGCTGCCCACCGCCACCATCGCGTCAACCGCATTGCCACCCGCCGACAGCGTGTTGCGCCCGGCGAGCGTGGCCTGCGGTTCATCGGACACCACATGCCCGAGGAAGCCCTTAACCGAACCCGGAGCGCCCAAAGCCGGCGCGTCGCTGCCGAAAACGCTGGTTACCTTATCAAGCGTCGAGCAGCCGGCGAGCACCAAGCTGGCGCCCAGCAGCACCGATCTTCCCAAGGTGGAGGCCGGCGTTCTGATGCGGTGTGTGTGCGGCATGTCCCGTCCTTATGGCCCCGTTGGCGTGTTTCGGCTTGGCGTGGCGCGGCTAGTGGCGGCGATCCTCGGCGGGCAGGCCTGCGCCCAACCCGCATCACCCTGCTTGCGATGACGCCATAAACTCGTTCGTGAGCACCGGCAACCGGATGTTCATCAACCCTGACCGAGCCATCCCGGCGTTGGCCGAGGAAGCGATGGTATTGGGCGATATCCCCTGCTACCAGCGGCGTGAGAATCATAAGGGATTTTGAGGATGGGTTTTAGCGAAGGTGAAGCAGGTCTTATTGTCGCCCCCGGCCCTCTCCCAAAGGGAGCGGTGGCCTACACTCAGACCAGCTTCACCTTCGCTAAAACCCATCCTCAAAATCCCTTATGATTCTCGCGCCCCTGGTAGCAGATTCGCCGCCATGCCCGCCAGTATGTTGGTGCGGGCGATATCGCCCAATACCATCGG
>JANYCX010000225.1 GCA_025360065.1 Acetobacteraceae bacterium
AAGAAATGCACCAGGGTTTCCATCCCCATCGGCTCCACGACATCGACCAGCGCATCCATCCGGATCACCCCGGGCTTTTCGACGTCATGCACCTCGGTCAGATGTTCCGGCCGCAGCCCGAGGGTCATCGCCTTGCCGGTGAACGGCGCGTAGCGATCAACCCGCGCGGGCGGCACAGCGAGGCGGGTGCCATTGCTGAGCACCACTGCCAGCCCGCCGTCGTTGACCACCCGCACCGGCAGGAAGTTCATCGCCGGCGAGCCGATGAAGCCGGCAACGAAGCGGGTCGCGGGGTGGTGATATAATTCCTGCGGCGGGCCGACCTGCTCGATAATGCCGTGGTTCATCACCACAACCCGATCGGCCAAGGTCATCGCCTCGATCTGGTCATGGGTCACGTAAACCGTAGTGGTCGGGACGAGCTGATGGACCTTCTTGATTTCGGTGCGCATTTGCACGCGCAACTTGGCGTCAAGGTTCGACAGCGGTTCGTCGAACAGGAACACTTTCGGGTTGCGCACAATGGCGCGGCCCATGGCAACACGCTGGCGTTGCCCGCCCGACAATGCTTTCGGTTTGCGATCGAGCAGCATGGCGATGTCGAGCATTTTGGCGGCGTCATCGACCCGGCGCTTGATCTCGTCCTTGGGGAATTTGCGCAGCTTCAATCCGAACGCCATGTTGTCGAACACCGACATGTGCGGGTAGAGCGCGTAATTCTGGAACACCATCGCGATATCGCGGTCGCGCGGCGGCACGTCGTTCACCACATTGCCGCCGATCCAGACTTCGCCGCTGCTGATTTCTTCCAGTCCCGCAATCATCCGCAAGGTGGTGGATTTGCCGCAGCCGGATGGGCCAACCAGCACAACAAATTCATTGTCCGCGATTTCGAGGTCGATGCCCTTCACCGCCTGCACGCCGCCTTCGTACTCTTTCACAACCTTGCGGATCGAAACTTGCGACATGCCGTCTATCCCTTTGTTGAGCCGGCCGTTAGCCCGGCCACATAGTAGTCCATGAGAAACGTATAGATGATGATTGGCGGAGCGGCGGCCATGACGCAAGCCGCCATTATCATGCCCCAGGCGAAAACGTCGCCGCGAATAAGCTCACGCACGATGCCGACCGTCAATGTCGCCTGATCGGCGCTGTAGAGATACGCGAGTGGGTACAAAAACGCTCCCCAGGCGACGGTAAAGGCGAAGATGGTGGCAGCAATAATGCCCGGCAGCGCCACCGGGATGAAGATCAGGATCAGGATCTGCGGATAGCTGGCGCCATCGATCAGGGCTGCTTCATCGAGTTCTCGTGGGATCGAACTGAAATAGCCGATCATGATCCAGGTGCAGAATGGCACGGCGAGGGTCGGGAACAGCAGCACCAGCACCCAGGTATTGTTGATCAGCCCGAGGCTGCCGACAATCTGGAACAGCGGGATGAACAGCAACGACGGCGGCACCAGGTAAGTCAGGAACACCCCGGTCGAGATCACATTGCTGCCCTTGAAGCCCATGCGCGACAGGCTGAAGGCCGCCAAGATGGAGATGAACATGCTGATCAACACCACCAGCGCGGTCACCCAGATCGAATTCCAGAAATAGCGCTGAAATTGCTCGTTGGTGGCGAGCGTGATGAAATTTTCCATCGTCGGATTCTTGACGATCCAGGGATTGCCCTGCTGCGCGGAAATCTCGGCCGAAGACTTCAGGCTGGTCATTATCATGTAGAAAGGCGGCGTCAGGAAGATCACCACGAAGACGCTCAACGCGGAGTAGCTGGCGCGCATCGACCAGCGATGCTGATTGGCGAGGCTGCCGATCTTTGGCTTGGGTGAAGATGCGCCGATGGTGGCGGTGCTGCTGCTCATGCCGCGACTTCCTTGTTACGCTTCAGCACATCGCGCAGCACGAAGAAGGCCAGCGTTGCCAGAACGGGGAACATGAACAGGCTGACCGCCGCGCCGCGCGGGATGTTGCCCGACTGGATGCCGACGGTGAAGGCGTAGGTGGCAAATAAATGGGTGCTGTCCTGCGGGCCGCCATTGGTCAGAATGCGCACGATGTCGAAATCGGCGAAGGTGACGATCAGGCTATACAGCACAGTAATCAAGATGATGTTGCGCATCATCGGCAGGGTGATGAAGATCAGCCGCTGCCAAGCGCCGGCGCCGTCGATGGCAGCCGCCTCGTACAGTTGTTCCGGCACAGATTTCAGTGCCGCCAGATACATGATCATGAAGAACGGCGCGCCAAACCAGGTGTTGACCGCGATCACCGACAACCGCGCGTTCCAGGTGGTGCCGAGGAACGGGATGGGATCGAAGCCCATCCATTCCAACGTCCAGTTGAAGGCGGAATAGGACGGATCAAACAGCCACCACCAGGTGAGCGTCGATAGCGATAGCGGAATAACCCACGGCACCAGCAGCAGGCCGCGCCAGATGCGCTGGTTCTTGCCACGAATATTATGCATCAAATGGGCCAGGATGAAGCCGAGGGTTGCCTTGGCGATTACTGCGGTGATGGCAAACAGGCAGGACTGGAACACCACCAGATGGAATGATTGTTGGCCAAGGAGGAAGATAAAATTGTTCAGCCCGACGAAATTGTTCATTTTTCGATCGAGCATGCTGAGATAGACCGCATACAGCGTCGGGTAGATCTTGAGGCAGATGATCAGTGCGATCAACGGCAGGCAGAGCATGAGTGCGGCCGTCGAACGGCGCCGCGCCAGCATTTTCAGGCTGCCGGTGTTACGCGGCGCAGGCGAAATGGACGGCTGCGCGCCGGCCACCATGGTACTGCCATCTGCCAATTGACGTCTCCTGCACGGCGAGGGTGGGGGTGGATCGGCCCGCTGGGTCGGCCATTCTTAGTATAATCAGCAAAATCCGTTGGCGCGGCAATGTGCCGCGCCAACAGAGTTATCCGCCGAAAGTCAGAGGAAGCCTTGGAGTTCGCGCTCGCCCCAGGTCAGCACCTGATCGATCGTTTCGCCCGCTTTCATTTTCGCCAACATCGTCGGTGTGGTGCCACGGTTATAGATTTGCACCGCGATTTCGGCGGGCGCCGGCATGTGGGCAAGGTGGCTGACCGCATTGTGCTGCTTGCGCACCGGGTAGTTGTAGACTGAACCTTCCGGCGGGCCGATTTTGTCCCAAACGTTCGATTCAGACATTTTCTCGTAGGGCGGCAGGTCGTAGCCGAGCACGGCGGCACTGCGGGCATCGACATTATCGGCCTGCATCAGGAACTCGATCAATTCCTTGGCGGCGGTCTTATTTTTGGCGAACTGCCAGATCGCCCAGAAGTTCATGCTGTGGGGCATGAACCGCCCCTTTGGGCCAGCTGGCGCCGGGAAATGCCAGCAATCGGCGGCAACCGCGGGTGCATCACGCAAAGCCACCGCCCAAGCCGAGGGCGGGTTCCAGATGAAGCCAGCCTTGCCGGAAATCAGCGCGCGGTTGTTGGACGCATCATCCCAGCTTTGGGCGTCCGCCGGCAGGAACTTCACCAGCTTCTGGCAGTATTCCATCGCCTCGCGCATCGCGGCCGACCTGATCTGGATCTTGCCGTTCACGTCAACCATTTCGGCGCCGAACGAGGCCAGAATGGAACCGGCGGTGTCCACGTTATCGGCGCTGGTGCCCAGGCCGATGCCGAACGGGGTGGCAGTCTTGCTCATCGCTTCGGCCATCTTCAGCATCGCATCCATCGTCCAGGCCTTGGCCTCGGGTGTTTCAGGCCCGTTGACCGCCGGATACATCTTCAGCGGGTCGAATCCGGCGGCGCGCATTGCCGAAATCCGGCCGACCGGACCCTTGTTCTGGGTGCCCCAGCTTGATGGCACGGCCACCCATTTGCCCTTCTTTTTGCCGAGGTAATGCGACACCGCATTGGCCGCGCCGTATTTTCCGACCAGTCGGCCAACCACATCATCGACGTCCTCAAGCTTGTCGGCGTGATCGGGCACGCTCCAGTTGGCGATGGTGATGAGGTCGTGGCCGCTGCGGGCCTGGGCTTCGGCGTTGATCGTCAGCAGGGTCTGGTTGCCCTGCGAGGTGATGAAATCAGCCTTGACCTCAACCTTGTTCTTGTCGGCAAAGACAGCGATCTGCTTTTTCAGCTCGGCATTGCCGGCGGGCACCCAATGATCCCAGAAAAACGCGGAAACCTGTCCAGCGGCGCCGGCGGTTCGGATATGAACCCACGGCAACACCGAGGCGGCGGCACCGAATTTGAGGATTTTACGACGGGTCGCGGCGGACTTGGTCATAACCGGAAACTCCCTGCTGCGCCGGATTGGTCCCAACGCATTGATAACTTGGACGCAGCGGCCAGTGCGGCCTGATTGCACGGCGAGATTAGGCGGATCGCGCCGGAAAACGCAATGCAGTTATGAACGATTTGCCACAGCGAGCACTTGGTTGATGAAAACCTGCGTGCTGCCGAGATAGGCCGCCGGGTCAGTCAGGCGCGCAATGGCGTCGGCATCGAGACGGGAGGTGACCTCAGGCTCGTGTGCAAGCGCCGCCGCGAGGGTGATGCGTTCGGCGAGCGCGCGGTCGCAGGCATGCTTGACTGCGTGATGGGCGTCTTCGCGGCCCAATACCGGCGCGAGGCCCATCATCACCGCTTCGGCAACAATTAATCCGCCGGTCAGGTCGAGGTTCTGCCGCATTCGGCCCGTGTCAACCACCATGCCCTCGGCGATGGCGCGCGCATGCAGAACCGCGCCATGGGTCAGCACAAAGGCTTGCGGCAGCGCCAGCATTTCCGCCTGCCACGGCCCGGTGGCGCGTTCATGGTCCTGCGCCATCGCGCCTTGCATGACCGGCACCAGCGCCTGCACCTGGCGGGCGGCGGCGAGAATGTATTCCGACGCAATCGGGTTACGCTTTTGCGGCATGGTCGAAGACTGGCCACGCCCGGCAACGTAAGGTTCGGCCAACTCGCCGATTTCGGTTTGCGCCAGCAGGATCACGTCGGTGGCGATCTTGGCCAGGCTGCCGCAAATCAGACCGAGCACGCCCACCGCCTCGGCCATGCCGTCGCGGGCGACGTGCCAGGGGGCCAAAGGCGCGGCGAGGCACAATTCGGCGGCAAGTCCGGCGATCACCGCCGGGCCATCGGCGCCGAGAGATGCCAGCGTGCCTGCGGCGCCGCCGAACTGCAAGCGTTCGATGCGTGGGCGCAACTGCTCAATGCGGGTAAGGTGATCCAGCAACGGCATCAGCCAGATCGCGCATTTCAATCCGAACGTCACCGGCAGGGCGTGCTGCAAATGGGTGCGCCCGGCCATGACGGTGGCGCGGTGGGCATCGGCCTGGATCGCCAGGGCTGCAATGATCGCGCGCAGGTCATCCGCGATCAGATCGTAGCCGGCGCGAATTTGCAGCACCGTGGCGCTGTCCATGATGTCTTGGGTGGTCGCCCCCCAATGGGTCCAGGCGCCGGCATCTCCGGCCGCGCGTGACAGGCCATTGACCACGCCGACCACCGGGTAGCCGACATTGCGCACGCTGGCCGCGAGTTCTGCGGCATCAAGGTTTTCGACCCGTGCGGCGGCCGTGATGGCGGCGCCGGCGTCCGCTGGGATCATCCCCATCCGGGACTGCACCCGGGCGAGGGCGGCTTCGACATCCAGCATCGCCTGGAACCAGGCGCTGTCGTCAAACACCGCCCGCATGGCGTCCGATCCGTAAAGCGTGCCCATCGCAAAACTGTCGCCGACGAAGACTGCCATATCAGATATCCAAAAACACGGTTTCGTTCGCACCCTGCAGCACCATGTCGAACCGCCACACAGTCCCGCCGGCCGATTGCGCGATCAACGTTGCCCGCCGGGCCGGATCGTCAATCAAATTCAGCAACGGATCGGCACCGTTGCGCGGATCATCGGCGAAATAGGCACGGGTGCACAGCCGGGTCAGGATGCCACGGGCGAAAATGGTGATGGCGAAATGCGGTGCCTGCTGGGTGTTGCCGCGCCCCGGCACCGGGCCGGGCCGGATTGTGGTGAAACGATACACTCCGTTGGCATCGGTGCGGGCGCGGCCCCAGCCGGGAAAGCTGGCATCGGCGGGCGGGCTGGCCTGCCAAAGCTCGACGGCGGCATCGGTGACCGGATCGCCATTGCCATCGCGGATCGCACCGCTCAGCATAATGGTTTCGCCTTGGGCGCCGAACCGGGTGAGATCGGCCTGTTCGGCATGTTCCAGCAAATGCCAATAGGGGCCGATGGTCTGAAAGGCGGTGGCGACGGGCATCGCTCAGCCCTCCATCGGGGTGGCAAGCCGGCCACGCAGCACCACGTCGAAGCGGTAGCCGAGCGCGTAATCCTGGCGGGTGACATCGAGATCGAAGGTTGCGACCAGCCGGTTGCGGGCGGCCTCATCCGGCACGGTGTGGAAAATCGGGTCGAGCGCCAGAAGCGGGTCACCGGGGAAATACATTTGGGTGATCAGCCGGGTCGCGAAGCCCGTGCCGAACAGCGAATAATGGATATGGTTGGGCCGCCAGGCATTGGCGTGGTTGCCCCACGGATAGGCGCCGGGTTTGATGGTCAGATACTGGTACCAGCCATTCGCATCGGTGAAGACGCGGCCTTCGCCGCTGAAATTGGGATCGAGCGGGGCGTCATGGGTATCGCCGGGATGATTGTAGCGCCCGGCGGCGTTGGCCTGCCAGACCTCGATCATGGTGTTGGGCACGGCGTGGCCGTCCTCGTCGGTCACCCGGCCGCGCACGATGATGCGCTCACCCATCACGCCGCCCGCCGTCAGGTCAGCGATCGGCGGGAAATGAGTTGGGTGGAACTGCGGGCCGGTGGTTTCGGTGACGGTGTGGGCCCAGCCGAGCAGGGCTTGCCTGGGGTGGCGCGCGCCGGTCGATCGATATTGCGGCGAGTTATTATCCGGCTGGCTGCCAGCGGCGGCGGGGCGGAAGGTTATGGGATCGGTCATGCAACGCTCCTCGCTTGGTCTATCCGCGCCAGCCCGCGGGCGGCGGCATCTTCATCGACCAGACTGGCATGGCCGCCGCACAGCCCGATTGCCTGGGCGTAGAGCGCGCACAGCGCGGTTGCACCGATCAGGTGGACCGTCCCCGCAATCTGCAACGCCGCGCGAATTTCGTGGCCGATCAGCAACCCGGATAGATAGGATGCGGTCTGTCCGCTGCCAAGTTCACCAAACAGCGCCAGGCTGCGCACCCCGAACAGATGATGCAGCATATGCCCGCCATCGTTCGCCCGCGCCACGCCGCGCCCGAACGCACCCGCGTCATGTGGCGCATCATCCATCATGCGGCCCAGGATCGTCCCGCTGCGCAAGGCGGCAAACGCTTCGCCGCTGAAATAGGTGCGGAACGATGCGATTTGGCCCTGTTCGATCCGCGCCCATTTGGAATGGCTGCCCGGCAGACAAACCAGTCCGCTTTCGCCGATCTGGTCCAGCGCGCCGATCAGCTGAGTTTCCTCGCCGCGCATCACTTCGGGCGTTCCGGCCTCGTCACGATCGGACAGGCCGGGGACCAGCAGAACATCCGCGCCATCGAACGGAATGCGGGTCAATGCCGCGCCAATTGCGGCAGGATCGGCCGGGCAGGGGAGGTAAGGCGCTTCGATCCAGCCCTGCCGACTGCCAACCATGCCGGACAGCATTATTTTCGACTCGCCATCGGCCAGCCAGTCGCCGACGACATGTCGCAATACATTGGGAAAATCGCCAGCGGCGACCTGCAATATCCCGGAAGGCGCCGAGGCGCGGGCAATAATCTGCCCGGCCTCGGTCATCCGATAAGCGCGCAGGGACGACGTGCCCCAATCAACGCCGATCATAAGGCTACGCCGGCGTGTAAACCCAAACCTGCGGCCCGCCTTCGACCTTCTGCCAGGCGAGCTTCACCGATTGGCCGATTTTGAGGGTTGTCGGATCGCAATCGACGAGATTGGTTAGCACCGTTACACCTTCGGCCAACGTTACGTAGGCGATGGTGAAGGGTTCCGGCGCGCGCGGCATGTGGCTCCAGCTGTAGATCGTGCCGGTACCCTTGCTCGGGATCAGTTCGATGTCATCGCTGAAGCAATGCGGGCACAGCGCGCGCGGATACCAGTGCGACTTGCCGCAGGATTTGCACTTGGGAACCATCAGCGTGCCGGCTTCGGCGGCGGCCCAGAAGGCGGCGTTTTCCGCGCTCGGGACGGAGGGGAACATTTTGCGTGCCATGGTGATTACTCCCGCTCCATGATGAGTGTGGCCGAGCCGTGCCGTGTCCCGAGCATGCCGCCGGTGCCGTGGGCGAGCGCGATATCGCAGTTCGGCACTTGCACTTTCGGATGGGCTTCACCGCGCAACTGGCGAACCGCTTCGATCACCTTGGTGATGCCGCCGCGATTGGCCGGATGGTTGTTGCAAAGTCCGCCGCCATCGGTGTTGAACGGCAGCTTGCCAACGCCCGAAATCAGATTGCCGTCGGAGACAAACTTGCCACCCTGGCCGCGGGCGCAGAACCCGAGATCTTCCAACTGCATCAGCACTGTGATGGTGAAGCTGTCATAGATCGAGGCGTATTTGATGTCGGACGGTTTCACCCCCGATTCGGCCCAAGCTGCCGCGCCCGAGCGCACCGCGCCGGAATAGGTCAGATCGACCATGCCGCCGAGCTGGCCTTTCGGCGACTCGCCCGCGCCGATCACCTTCACCAGCGGCCGCTTCAGGCTTTTGGCGATTTCCGGCGAGGTCACGATCAACGCGCCGCCGCCGTCCGAAATCACGCAGCAATCCAACCGATGCAGCGGGGTTGCCACCATCGGCGAATTCACCACGTCTTCGACCGTCACCACATCACGCAACATGGCGTGTTCGTTGTATTGGGCGTGATGCGATGCCGCCACCTTGATCCAGGCGAGTTGTTCGCTGGTGGTGCCGTATTCATACATGTGGCGGGCGGCGACCATCGCGTAGCCATTGCCGGTCACGGCCGCGTATTGCTGTTCAAACTGGGTGTCTGGTACCAGCGGGTTACCGGCGCGCGGCGCGGTGCCGGTGGCTTGGCCTTCGCTGCGCGGACGGCCGGCCAGCGTAATCAGCACCACGCTGGCACGGCCCAGTGCGATCGCCTGGGCGGCATGGGCGACATGCAGCAGGTAGGACGATCCACCGACGTCGGTCGAGTCCATGAAACGGATTTTGGTCAGGTTCATGTAGTCGATCATGTTGATCGGCCCCATGCCTGGCGCATCGCCGGCGCAAATATAGCCGTCAATGTCGTCCTTGGTCAGGCCTGCGTCTTTCAGCGCGCCAACGGCGCATTCGGCATGCAATTGTGCGACGGATTTATCCGGCGCCTTGCGGGTCGGGTGCTCGTAGGCCCCGACAATATAGGCTTTCCCTTTGATGCTCATGGCGTTTCCCTCTCCTCGGCCGTGACGACCGGAATTTGACCAAGAAAGTTTCTGTCACAAGCGCTGGCTTGGCAAGCGCCCCACAACCTTGGATGCTGCATGCCAGTTGCGACATGCAGCATCAAGGAGTTCCGCATGGCTGATTTATTCGTTTGCCTCACTTTCGACCACGACAATGTGTCGGGGCAGATTTCGCGTGGCAACACCACGCCCACCGCTATCAGCCGGGGCGATTTCGGCATCCCGGCCACCCAGCGCATCCTGCGCCTGCTCAACGCCGAGCGTATTCCGGCGACCTTCTTCATCCCCGGCCACACCATCGAAAGCTATCCGTCCTGCGTCGCCGCGGTGCATGCCGCCGGCCACGAGGTCGGCCACCATGGCTGGACCCATCGCGTGCCCTCGACTTTGGGCGCGGAAGGCGAGGAGGAAGAACTGCTGCGCGGCATCGAAAGCATTATAAAGCTGACCGGACGCGCCCCGCGCGGCTATCGGTCGCCATCCTGGGACCTCAGCCCGCACAGCATCGATCTGCTGATCAAGCACGGCTTTGTCTATGACAGCTCGATGATGGGGCATGACTACATCCCCTATCAGGCGCGCCAGGGCGATGAAATCAGCCTGCTGGAGCCGATGAAGTTCGGTGCTGATACATCCTTGATCGAAATGCCGATTTCCTGGGCGCTGGATGATTTCCCGCATTTCGAATACACAAGATCCGATGCCGGCATCCTGCCCGGCGGGTCCAATGCCCGATTGGTGATTGAAAACTTCATCAATGAATTCAAATATATGAAGAAATACTATGATTGGGGCGTGCTGACCTACACCTTCCATCCGCACGTCATCGGGCGTGGCCATCGGATGTTCATGTTCGAACACATGATTGAGACATTGCGCGCCGAGGGCGCACAGTTTGTGACCATGGAAACCGCGGTCGATGCTTATCGCGCCAAGTTCCCCAACGGAGTTTCGTTGCGCGGGGGGTAGGGCAATGGATAGGGTGGAATGCGGCTTTGCATTCCACCCTGCGGACAAGATCATAGGCACCGGCTATTGGTTTATATTCTTGTTTTCACGATCATCTTTATCCGATCAAGTAGGCAAGCCGATCGGATGATGATGTCGTTTTCACGATCATCTTTATCCGATCGGGTAGGCAAGCCGATCGGATGATGATCTAGTTTTTAATACGCGCTTGATCACGCTTGTAGCGATCAAGCGCCACCTGCACCATCGGACGACGCTTGCCTTCGGGCACCGCGAGGGCAAAGCCGGGGTCGCGCTCGGTCTGCCAGTTCAGCATGTAATGCGCGTGCGACCCCTGGATGGCGGCGGTGAAGCCTTGCTGATCCTGCACCTGGTTGATCGCAAGCTTGACCAGCCGCATCTGCATCGGATCGTTCTGCGCCACATCGCGCGCATATTCCATCACCGCATCGAACAGGTCGGCGCGCGGAAGCACGCGATTGACCAGGCCGAGTTCCTTCGCCTGCACACCGTTGATGAATTTGCCCTGGAACAGCATTTCCTTGGCGCGGCGGGGATGGATGTCCCACGGGATCGAAAAATACTGGAACAGCGAGCCAAGAAACATTGCATCATCGGCGGCGTAAACAATGTCGGCGGTGGAGGCGATCATCCAGCCACCGAAGATGCAGTAGCCTTGCACCGCGGCGATCATCGGGGTCGGCACGTTACGCCAGCGCAAGTGCATATCGACATAAAGCCGCCAAGTGCGATCGAAAAACCCGCGCATGCCGGGCTCCATCGGATTGGCGGCGCGATAGGCCTGTTCGTCCGGGGTGCCGAGATCGTGCCCGGCCGAGAAATGATCGCCCGCACCGGTGAGTACGATCACCCGGACATCGGTATCGGCACCGGCCGCGAGGATTGCCTGGTCAAGTTCGATCAGAAGTTCGGTTGCCTGGCCGTTGCGGTATTGCGGGCGGTTCAAAGTGATACGGGCGATGTGGTTGGCGACTTCGTAGAGAATAAAGCGATGGTCGGGCATTGTTTGATCCTTTCAGGCACGTGAGCAGTTCTTTTTGTGAACAAAAAGAACCAAAAAAACTTTTTAACACTGGCACACCGTTGCTGGTACGAACTCCGAACCAAAGTCGGAAGTTTTTTGCTTCTTTTTGTTCACAAAAAGAAGACCTGCCTTTCACTTGGCTAAACTGATTTCCTGCATCTGATGCCAAATCCCCGGCATCGCCCAAGGGGTGAAGTGGACCTTCTCCCGCCAGGCAAAGGTTTGCAGCGGCCGATAAATCGTCAGCCCGCCAAGCACCCGGTCCTGCTTCAGCCGGGCGATGCGGCGGATGATGGCTTCACGTTTGCTAAGGTCCATTTCTGACTGCTGGGCCTCAATCAGCCCATCGACTTCCGGATCGCTGCTGTAAGATGACGCCCCCCAGCCACGGCCGGGTTCCCAACTATGGAGGGTTTGCGCCCAGGCAGTGGCGGGATCGCCGGGGATGCCGTGGCCATACATGCCGTTGATGATGCCATCCATGCCGGGGCCGGTGGGCGCACGACGGATCATGGTAAGCCAGGCGTTGTATTCCAGGCCGCGTATTTTGCAACGAATACCGACAGTTCCGAGATAGGCGAATACCGCTTCGCCGAGTTCTTTGATGTTGGGCTCACGCGGGGTGGTCATGTTGTAGCAGGGCACGTCGAAGCCGTTGGGGAATCCCGCTTCGGACAATAGCGCGCGGGCCCGTTTGGGGTCGTAGGGCAGCGGTTTGAGGTCGGGGTCATAGCCCAACGTGCCAATGCCCAGCTGGGTAAAGCGTTCGCCCTGGCCAAACAGGACCTTCTTGATGATAGTATCGACATCAACTGCCATGGCAGCAGCCTGGCGCACCCGCACATCGCGGAAAGGCGAGTTCGGCAAATGCGTGGCGAAGTTGAAATAGACATTGTTGCCGGTATTAAGGGTGACGGTTTTCACCCCCGGCATCTTCCGCACATCGTCCAGCATCGCGACCGGGACGGCGTCGATCAGATCAACCGCGCCGGTGCGGAAGGCGGCAACCCGGGTCAGGTCCTCGGGGATGGTCTTGATCACCAGTCGCTGCACGCCCGGCCGTTGGGTTTTGTTCCAATAACCTTCAAAAGCTTCGAGCGTGAGGTCTTCCTTGATGTTGCGCGATACAAACTTCCACGGTCCGGTGCCGATCGGGTGGCGGCCGAACCCGTCACGGCCAACTGTTGCGTAATAGCGCCGGGGTATCGCCCACAGGCGCAGATTGTCGATCGCGAAGGTGCCTTCGGGCTTGCTAAGATAAAGTCGGAACTGCAATGGATCGATAATTTCGAAGCGTTCCACCGCTGACCATAAATGGGGAAAATGGCTTTCCTTAGGGTCGCGTTGCAGGCTGTAAGCATAGGCGAAATCTTCCGCGGTCAACGGATCACCGTTATGGAACGTAATGCCGGGGCGGAGGTGCACCGCGATGATCGGGCGTTCCGGGGTGCCGCCGATCGACCAGCTTTCGGCGAGCCATGCGCCCGGCTTCCAGTTTGGCGGCAGTGGGCGGAGCAATTGTTCGAACATCTGGCTCATGCCGTAGCTGTCGGCGCCGGCGGAGTATTTGATCGGGTCGAGGGTGGTGGCCTCGGCGGCGAAGCCGATGGTGAGCGTGGTTTGGGCCGCGACTGGCCAGGCGGCCAGCAGAAGCGCGAGTGATAGACGGATCATTTCGGCACCGCAGATGTGATGTCGCGCGCGTCGAGATCGGCAATCTCATCAGGTGACAGCTTGATGATGTCGGCTAGGACGTGGCGCGTATGCTCGCCGAGCACGGGCGCGGCGAAACGATCATTGCCCGGCGTTGCGCTGAGATGGAACGGCAGGCCTTCCTGGATGACCGGACCGATATCGCTGTGCACCAGCGGGGTGAAATAGCCGCGATGGCGCAGATAGGCGCTGGTCGCGCCATCGCGCGGGTCATGCACAGCGGCGGCGGCGATGCCGTGCTGTTGCAGCAACGCGGCGGCCGGGTGCTTGTCCTGGGTGCGCGCCCAATTGGCGATTGCCACCGCAATGATGTCTTCATGGGCGCGGCGCCCGGCGAGGTCGGCAAAGCGCGGATCGGGTTTCATCCCGATAATGTCGGCGAGCGCGGCCCAGGCGGTGTCGTTGGTGGCGGCGATGGCAATCCACTGGTCATCGCCGGCGGCCTGGAACGCATCATGCGGGGCGGCCCAGGCCACCCGATTGCCGGATGGCACCGGGTTTTCGCCAGTTGCCAAAGCGTGCAGGATTTGCGGGCCGATGAACTGCATCGCGGCCTCGACCTGGCTGATGTCGATATGCTGGCCCTCGCCGGTCGCCTGGCGATGGAGCAATGCCGTCAGGATTGCCGCCGCACCGTTCAGCGCCCCCATCGGGTCAAGATAGGTCGGCCCGGTGGTGGTCGGCGGGCCGCCGCGATACCCGATCATCCCGGCCATGCCGGCGGCCATTTCCATGCTCGGCCCGATCGCGGTGCCGTTGGCCATCGGGCCAAAGCTGCCGAAGGCCGGCATTTCGGTGACGATGATGGCGAGGTTGAGTTCGCGCAGCTTATCGTAGCCGAAGCCCATGCGGGCCAGGGTGCCGGCGGTAAAGTTGCAAAGCACGACATCGCTTTGTGCCATTAGCTTCAGCATCGCCGCGTGCCCGGCCTTGTCCTTCAGTTCAAGCGCCAGGGAAAGCTTATTGGCATTCTGCGAGTTGAACAGCGCAGTGCGGTCCCATGGCCGGTCGCCTGCACCATCGGGCGGAAAGCGATAGCGGCTGAAAACCTGATTATGCTGGCGCCACGAATCAAGCCTGGTTGCGGATTCGACATGGATCACCTCCGCCCCGAGCCAGGCCAGGATGCGCCCAGCCATCGGTCCAGCCCAGGCGGTAGTCAGTTCGACAACGCGCAAGCCCGCCAGTGGCAAGCCGGCTGGGGCGGTCGGCGTCGGGGAGGCGCGCCGTGGTCCGGAAAACCCCTTGGCATCGCCGAGGGCAGGTGCCGCCCCCTGGACGGCGCGCGGCGTTAGCGAAAACCGGAACGCCGGGCCGAGGATGGTGCGCGGCCCGGACGGGGTTGCGACCTGCTCCCAAAAGCCCCGCTCGGCCAGATGCGGGCAATCATCGCGCAATTCGGTGAGCCGGTAAGATCGCGCCGCCACCACCCGCACCGATTGCAGGATCGCGAGCAAATCATCCGCCTGCCACGCGCCGACATGGGCTTGCACCAGCGCAACGAGGGCGTGCCAGTTATCGAGCCGGGCACGGGGCGGCTTGAAGCGCGGGTCCTCGGCGAGTTCCGCTAAGCCCAGCGCCTCGCACATCGCGGCAAAGAGGTGGACATGCAAATAAAACCCCACCCAGCCATCCGGGCAGCGCAACTGGCCGACCGGGGTGCGGCGGTCGCGGCGCGATTCGAGCAGGCCATTATAGAGGTAGCCGGTGACATAAGGATTGGCCATCGCGGCCGCGGTTTCGGCGATGTCGACCGACACCGCTTGGGCAATCCCCCAGCGTCCCTTGGCATATAACGCGGCCAGAACGGCGCTGTAGGCGGCGGCCCCGGCAGAGAACGAGGCACGATCGCCGCAGCCGTACAACGGCGCGCGATCCGGGCTGCCAGAGGCGTGCATCACCCCGCCAATGGCCTGATAGATCATCTCGCAGCCGGTCCAGTCGGCGAACGGGCCATCGGCGCCGAAGGGTGAAACCAGGGCTGTGATCGCGTCAGGTGCGAGGGCCGCGAGGGCCGCACGGTCGGCTTCGGTATCGACAATCACCACATCGGCAGTCTGTGTCAGTTTGGCAAATGCTTTCTGGCCTTTGGCGCTGATGCGGTCGAGGACGATCGATCGCTTTCCGGTATTGAGGTGCAAAAACAGCAGCGATGCGCCATCCGGGCCAAGCGGGGCGGCATGACGCAAAGCGCCGCCTGCGGCCGGCTCAACCAGCAGCGTTTCGGCGCCGTGATCGGCCAGCATGCGGGCGCAGAACTGCCCGGCAATGCTGTCGCAAAGGTCGAGGACCCGAATACCGGCGAGAGCTGTGCCCATTGGTTTCCTCCAATTTCGCGGAAGTTTCGGAGGGGGGGAGGGGCGTGTCAATTGGGGGACGAAAGCCGTTGGGTAATACTAACGATACTTTATCGGTCGGACGTTGGGGCGGTTGTTTTTAACGGATGGCGTTTTTACCCCGCCACCGCCATCCGCATCACCCCATCCTGATCGCGGCCGAACCGCAACTCCCCAGTCGCCGCCAGATAATTGACATGCGCCAGCGCCTCACCAAAGGCGAACCCGGTCTGGTGCGCATCCAGCGGACGGTTGAACATCGCCGGTAGCACTTCGGCCACCGTAATCGGACGCGCCGCACAGCCCCGGATGATATCGCCGCAGCGCGCCTCGTGATGGTCCATCAACTGCCCAATGCGGGTATGCAGCCCGTAGAACGGCAGATTATGCGCGGCCAGCACAAAAACATTATCATCGATCTCGGCGCGCAATTTGGCCAGCG
>JANYCX010000015.1 GCA_025360065.1 Acetobacteraceae bacterium
CAGTGGTCATCGGTGAAACCGCGGTGGTGGAAGACGATGTGTCCATGCTGCACGAGGTGACGCTCGGCGGCACCGGCAAGGAAGGCGGCGACCGCCATCCCAAAGTGCGGCGCGGCGTGCTGATCGGCGCGGGCGCCAAAATCCTCGGCAACATCGAAATCGGTGAGGGCGCCAAGGTCGGCGCGGGCAGCGTGGTGCTGTCGTCAGTGGCGCCTTACACCACAGTCGTCGGCATCCCGGCGCGCGCGGTTGGCCCGCGCAACACCTGCATGCCGGCGCTCACGATGGATCAGACGATCCCAGGTTAGAGCATCATCCGATCGGCTTGCCTATTCGATCGGATAAAGATGATCGTGATTACGCTCTAACGCCCCTCAAACCTCGGCAACCGCTTCTCCGCCCAGGCGCGTTGGCCCTCCTTCAAATCCTGCGACAGCCGCACCGATCCGGCGGTCGCCGCGATCTCGGCGAAGTCGGCATCGCCACGCGCAATCGCGTTCAGGGCGCGCTTCATGCCCTGCACCGCCAGCGGCGCGTTGGCGGCAAGGGTTGCGGCCAACGTATCGACGCGCGGCATCAGGTGTTCCGGGCCAACCAGTTCAGTCAGAAACCCGATGCGGAATAATTCCTCGGCTTCAAGCCGTTCGGCGGTCAGAAACAACCGTTTGGCGGCATCCAGCCCGAGCCGGCTGATATAACGCCGCATGCCGTTGGGGTAATAATGCAGCCCAAGCTGGGCGGCGGGCATGAACATCCCCATCCCGGTCACCCCAATGCGGAAATCGCAGGCGAGCGACAAATCGGTCGAGCCGCCATAGACGCCGCCATGCAGCGCCGCGATGGTTGGCACCCGCACCGCTTCGACCCGGTCGGTCAGTTCCTCAAAGCCCGGCGCGCCCTCGCCGCTGCCGCCGCCGATTTCGCCGATATGAAAGCCGGAACTGAAGGACTTGCCCGACCCGGTGAACACCAGCACCCGCATCGCCGGATCGGCATCGACCTCGTCGAGCAGCTTCATCATTTGCACGATATCAGCCGGCTCGATGCGGTTATGCACCGCCGGCCGATTGAAATGGATGGTGGCGCGATGGCCGTCGCGGATCAGGCTGGGGACCGTTGGTGGGTGAGACATTTTCCGCCCTCTTAGTTTACGCCGGTGGCGCCGCCGAGAATGTCGCCGATGCCACGCCGCACCACAAGATCGGCAATTCCGTCGAGGCCGGTTTCCTCGCGGTTGATGATGGCAAGCGTGGCGCCGCGATGTTTGGCGAGTTCAGGGAAAGCGGCGGCGGGATAAACCACCAGCGACGATCCGGCGACGATAAACAGATCAGCCGCCAATGTCGCTTGTTCGGCGCGGCGCATTTCGGCGGTTGGCATGGATTGGCCAAATGAAATCGTCGCGGTTTTGACGTGGCCGTCGCACCACAGGCAGCGCGGGGCGGCGCCGTCGGCCGCAAACTTGGCACGGATTGGGCCGAGTTCGTAGCGCTGGCCGCAGGTCAGGCAGGATGCGTGCATGGTGTTGCCGTGCAGCTCAATCACCTGATCGTCGGGCACGCCGGCGGCCTGGTGCAGCCCGTCGATGTTCTGGGTGATGACCGCGACTGCCTTGCCGCTGGCGATCAGGTTGGCCACCGCGCGATGGCCACGATTGGGGGTGGCGGCGGCGAGGGTTTCATCGAGCGCGAAGCGGCGCTTCCAGGCCTCGATGCGCGCATCTTCCGACGCGATGAAATCCTGAAAGCGGATCGGTGCGCTGGTTTTCCAGATGCCACCGGGGGAGCGGAAATCCGGAATGCCCGATTCGGTACTGATCCCCGCGCCGGTGAACACGACAACGCGCTGGGCCGCGTCGATCAGACCTTGAAGCTCAGCAATCGCGGCGGCGTCGTTCATCAGCCTGGCGTGGCGGCCGGCGCCGGCGTTTTCATCATCGCCCCGGTCATCGGGATGAAGAACACACCGACGTCTTTCTTGGAGTGGATCTTGCCGGCTTCGTCCTTGGTATAGACATACAAAAACTGCCCGCGCTTGAACGGCTGGCCGATCGGGATCAAGGCGCGGCCACCGGGCTTGAGTTGCTTGAACAATTCGGGCGGCGCGTATTGCGCTGCACAGGTGATGATGATCATGTCAAAACCACCTTCAACCTCCGGCCAGCCGAAATAGCCATCGCCAACCCGGGTCTGGACATTGTCGTAGCCGAGCGGGGCAAATATCTTGCCGACCGCTTTGCCAAGCGGCTCGATGATCTCGATTGAGTAGGATTTGGCGACGATACGGCTCAACAAGGAACTTTGGAACCCGCTGCCAGTGCCGATTTCGAGCGTCACATCGGTCGGCTTCGGCTTGGCGACCTGGGTCATGTAGGCCTGACCAAGATAATCCGACAGCGCCGAACCATAGCCGAGCGCCCAGGGCTTGGGTTCGGCTTCGTAGGCCGAACTTGGGGTCGCTTGCTTGCCATCATACATATAGTGGAAATATTCGCGCGGCAGTTGGCTGAAAGCCTCCATCACCGCCGGATCGGCGCTGCCGAGGCGTTCTTTCAGGTAGGACTCAATCCGTTTGAGGGCGGCCGGGCGGCGCGCCTGGATCGCCTGGAAACCGGCCTCGCTGATCTCGGTCGGGCGGCCGGACACGGCCATGGCGTCGAGATAGGCTTTGCGGGTCCAGCCGGTGGCGGCGGTAACCGCGGCGGCACGGCCGGTGATGGCGAAAATCGGCAGGGCTGCGGCGGCGAGGCCACCAGCAAGGATGGTGCGGCGGGGCAGAAGCAAGGACACGCGGGAGATTCCGTTCGGCTAGCGCGAAGATGCGCGCGGGAAGGTGACGATGGCGACCGCATACACCACCAGCGCCCATAAAAGAACCCAGCTAAACCCCTCGGTCAGTGAAATCAGATTGGCGAGCGGGGTCGAAACCACCGAAAACGCGCCGTTCAATCCCCAGGCCCACGGCAGGAACCCAGCATTTTTCCCACCGCCGAGGCTGCGGTCGAGGCCAAGCGGGAAGGGCAAGCCGAGCGCGAGGCTGCCCGGTGCGACCACCGCCACCACCACCAGGGCACGGCTGACATGGTTCCAGCCCGCGCTCCAATGCATCGCGGATGGCAAATACATCCACATTAACCCGCCCCAAACCAGGACGACCGCACCCGCAATCCACATCGCACGGCGCGGTGCGGCGGCCGCCCGGCCCGACACCATGCTGCCAATGCCCGAAAAGATCAGCATTGACGTCAGCACCAAGGCAAAGCCCGCGGTGCGATCGTTGAGATAAGTGCTGGCGCGTTCGATCAAATAGATCTCGAAGAACAGGAACCCCAGCCCGAGCGCTGAAAAATAGATCACTGCCTGCAACGTGCCACCGCCAGCAAGACGCAGCCGTTTGCCGCCGAGCACTGGCACCAGCAATACCAGCAGCGCCACCACCGCTGCCTGCGCCAGCACCGCAAGGTTCACCAAAGGGGCGATTTCGGCTTGCGGCAAGATCTCCAGGCGCTTGAGGATGGTGCCAAGCTGGTCCAACCGCAGCAGCGAATAAAACGCCGGCCGGTCCAGCGTAATCGGCGACAGGTCAAACGCCCGCGCCGACGGGCTGGGCAGGCCCGCCAGCACATAGGCAGCTTCGCCGGCTATCGCGTCATGGGCCTCGTCCGATGATGTCACTTGGCCGTCCTCGAACGACACCGCCGGCAAATCATTGAACACCGGATGCGGCGCGTCGGGGTCCATGCCGGGATAATAGCTGAGGTCGAAGGATCGGGTTTCGCAAAAGGCGCGGGCCTGGGCGATGCGGGCTTCGGTGGAAGGGGTAATCGACACCAGGATGCGCACATTCCACGCCGACCGGTACACCAACACATGCGGCTTGGGATCGCGAATGCCGGCAATGCGCAACGCCCGCCGCACGGTCGCCAGCACGCGCAGCGAATAGGCGGGAAATTCGCGGATCGACACCGGGATCGACAGGATGCCGCCCACCGACAATCCGGTCATGTAGGTGAAGATCGCCGAGGCGGAAAAAGCCGCGGCATTGGTTTCGGAACTGTCGAGGAAGTCGCCGGAAATATCGATCAAATCGAAATAATAGCGCTGGCGTTCTACCGCCAGGACCGGCCCGACCTGGCTGATCCGCAGATTGACGTTGGGTTGATAGGGCTGGGTGCTGCCAAATCCGGTGGTCATGGCGGTGAACAGCATCGGGTCGGGTTCAATCGCATGGATCACCACCGCGCCAAGCGCCTTGGCTTCAGCAATGCGATACCCGCCCGATCCGCCAATCAGCAGCACCCGCGCATTGGGCCGCATGGTGTACGGCAAGGCAGCCAGGGTCGCACGCGCGTAGCCGGCATCGACCGGCGCCGTGCCAGTGTGCTTGGGCAAGGCTGCGATCCGATTGCCATCGCGGTAAAGCCCCAATGCCGGTGCCGGACCGGGCACCCCCATCTGCCCGGCATTGTTGGAAATATCCGTGTCAACCCGCTCGGTAAAATCATCGAGCAGCATATATAGGCCGCGCGGCGAGCGGATTTCGGCGAGGGTTTTGCTGTCCGGCACGTGCAGCGGCGCATAGATCGCCTTGAAATCATTGAACGCGGCCGGCTTGTCATAATGCAGCCAGGCCTCAGTGCCGCCCAGCGCCAAAACCGCCGCTAACAGGCCAAACCAGGCTTGCCGCCCCTCAGTGACGGCGGCGAAAACTGCGGCGAGCGCGAGGCCCGGCAGCAGCCAGGCCACCAAGTCGAACGGATGGGCGATCGTCATCAGGCCAAGCACGGCAAGTGCGCCAAGTCCGGCGCCGGTCAGGTCAAACCCGTACACCCGGCCGATCGATCGCGGGTTCAACACAAAGCTGAGGCTGATATAGACGCCAGCGAGAAAAAAGAACGGCAGCAGAATCGCGTAATAGCCCGCGATATTCCAGAGCTGGGCGGCAAAAGTTGCCGGATTTTGCAATTGCAGCGGGTTGAACGGGTTGGTCGCCACCAGCTGATTGCCAAACGCGGCAGCCACCAGCAGCAAAGCCGGCAACCAGGCCAGCATCACCTTGCCATGGCGGGTAAACCACGCATTGGCCAGCGCGATGACAACCCCGCTGAGCGCGAACCCGGCCAGCACGATGGAAATCACCCAATAGCCATACTCCGACCATTTCGCGACTGCGAAGTAACGCGTCAGCGCAATCTCGAACCCCACCGTTACAGCCGAAACCAGGAACAGCGGAAGCAGGCGGAAAGCGGCGCTCAACCGGCGTTGGCCCGGGCAGGTGGCCAGACGCGCCGGGTGAGATAGTCCCGCAGCCGCCCATTAAAGCCGGCCGGATCATCGACAAACATCGCATGCCCGGCATCGCGCAGCACGACGGTTTCCGCGTTCGGGTGATTGGCGGCGAGGTTGCCCGCCTGACCGGCGAATTTCGACCGCACAATATACAGCACCGGTTTGCTGGTCGAATACACCGCCGTCTTCCAGAAGCTGCGCGGCACCGCATAATTCAGTAACGCGCGTGCAATCGGCTCGGGGGTTTTCAGGCAGGCCTCGGTCAGACGGTCGAGCCAGGCTTGCGGCTGCTTCCTGGCGAACATGCTGTGCACAAAGCCCGTCATTTCTTGCTTCCAGGTAAGCTTCGGGCCGGGTTGCCTGGGTTTTGCCGCGGGCGGCGGCGGTTCCTCGCCGATCGAATTATCGATCAGCACCAGTCCGGCCAACCGACTATCGCCGGCTTGGTGGACATAGGCCAGCGTGTCGAGCACCCCGAGCGACCAGCCCACCAGCACCACCTGCCCGGTCCCGAAACGGGCGACCAGTTCGGCGATATCCTTGCCGCGCCGGACCTGATCGTGGCCGGTCGGCGCGATGTCGCTGCCGCCCTGCGAGCGCGGGTCAAACGCGATGACATGATACTGTGCGGACAGATCGGCGATCTGGCGGTCGAATATCCACGCCGGCATGGTCCAGCCCGGCACCAGAATGATGGTCTGCCCATTCGCCGGGCCAGCTTCAAGGTAATGCAGCCGCACCCCGTCGGAGGCGGCAAAATAGCGATCCTTCGGCGCCACCGCATGCGCCGCCAGGGCGGGCAATATGCCCACCAGGAAAGTAACGAAAATAAACAGGATTGCTCGGCGCGACCGCATCCGGTCAACTGACAATCTCCCCCTCATATGTCAACAGACGTAGACCGCAAAATGCACGAAGATGATCCGGAAAATTCACGAAAAACCGCCCTGATCGCGGCAGCGGTTGTGCTCGCGCTGGTGGGGTGCGGCTTGTGGTTGTCCCATGCGCTGTCGGCAAGCGGCAAGCTAGAAGACTGCCTGCTGGCCGGCCGGCGCAACTGCATACCGATTTCGTCGGATTTGAAGTAGCCTAACTCCGTCGCACCGCAAGTAATCCGGTTGTGGCATTGGCCAGCGCGGCGGCGGCAAACCCGAGGAACACCACCCCGCTGGCCCGCACGATCAGGGTTTCGTGGCGATGGTAAAGCCGCCGCATCCGGTCCGCACCCGACACCGCAATCAACACCGCATCGCCGAAAATGAACCCCAGGCACGCCGCCCCGAGCAATCCCGGCAGCGCGCCCCAGCCCAGCGCGTCGCTACTGCCGGCCAGCAGCGCGGTAAACGTCGCCAGCGCCACCGGATAGGCTTTCGGGTTGGTGAGGCCGAACAGCAGCCCGCGCCACGCCGGGTGGCTGATCCGCATGATGCCGCCCGACGCGCCGGCGCGAAAACGCAGCGCGCCAATCCCAAGCCAGCCAAGGTAAAGGCCGCAGCCCAGCCCCAGCAGGTCGAACGGCAAATGGCCAATGCTGTGGGCGCCGATAATCGCGGCCAGCGCCAGCGTCGACCACAGCACATCGCCGGCAAAATGCCCGGCGATGAAGCGCAGCGCGGCCCCCCGCCCTTGGCTGGCACCAATCCCAATCATCATTAGAAAGCCCGGCCCTGGGGTGAGGGTATAGGCCGCCCCCGCCAGAAAGGCGGCGGGCAATAGCGTCATGGTCACGCGGCCTTGGCGGTGATGGCCGCCATTGCGGCGGCCGCGCGCATGCCGAGCGCTGGATCAACCGCGCGCAGCGGGGCGCGGAGGGTCAACCATGCCGGATCATTCTGCTGGGCGGCCAGGGTTGCCTTCAGCACTCCGAAGAACGGGGCATGCAGGCAGGCGCACGCGGCCCTCATCGCATCCGTGCCGCCATGGCCCCCCGCGCTGCGATCAAACATCGCGCGGACCAGATGCGGCACCAGATTGACCATGCCGCAGATCGTGCCGACGCCACCGGCATCCAGCAGCTTGGCAATCGCGGTTTCGTCGCCGGTCAACACGCCAACACCTGGTGCCTCGCGGATGAAGGCCAAGGTGTTGTCGAAATCGCCGCTGCTGTCTTTCACCCCCGCGACCATCGCGCCAAAGCGGCGGCGCAGGCTGCCGAGCACCGCCGGCGGCACCGGCACGCCCGAAACTTGGGGGATGTGATAGGCGGTGACGCGCAGATTTGCGTCACCGACGCCCTCGATAATCGCGGCAAACGCGTCTTCGATGCCCTGGGCATCAACATCGCGGAAGTAAAATGGCGGCAGCACCATGGCCTTGTGCACCCCCAGCGCCAGCATGCCCTTGGTGATCTCGATCGTGTCGGGGATTGACGCAGTGCCGGTGCCGGGCGCGAGTTTGTCGGCGGAAATCCCGGCCTTGAGCAAGGCTTCGGTGGTGGCCAGCCGTTCGGTGCCGCTGAAAGACGGGCCTTCGCCGGTGGTGCCAAACGGCACCAGACCGTCGCAGCCATTGGCGAGCAACCACTGCCCGTGGCGAACCGTGCCAGCGATATCGACGCGCGCATCGGCATGCAGTTTTGTCGTCATCGCGGCCCACATGCCGGTAATTTGTTCGGCCATCGTGTTTACCCCTTTCGCGTTTGGGCCAGTTTGGGGCAATTTGCCGCCAATGACAAAAGGAAGCGCGCCATGCTGATCGGCCTTGACCCGGTATTGACCCCGGATTTGCTGCATGCGCTCGCCGCGATGGGCCATGGCGACCGCATTGTGCTGGTGGACGCGAATTACCCAGCAACCCGCGGAAAGCGGCGGATTGAGCTTGCCGGGGTCGATATCACCGGTGCATTGCGGGCGATATTGTCGGTTTTGCCGTGCGATACCTATGTCACCGCACCCGCGCACATCATGCAGGTGGTGGGCGCGCCCGACGAAATCCCGCCATCGGTTGCCGCGATCAATACCGCATTGCAGGCCTTCGGCTGGCCTGATGCGGTGGCGGTCGAGCGCCACGCCTTTTATGCGGCCACCGAAACCGCTTACGCCGTGGTCCAGACCGGAGAACGCCGCTTCTACGGGAATGTGTCGCTCACCAAAGGGGTTATTCCGCCGGAGCACGCAGCATGAATTTTACCCCGCACGGCCCACTCGGCATGGGCGGCGCACCGCTCGGCAATTTGTTCACCGTGGTCGCGGAAGCCGATGCGGCCGCGAGCCTCGATGCCGCCTGGGCTGCCGGCATCCGCCATTTTGACACCGCGCCGCATTACGGTGCCGGGCTGTCGGAACTGCGCATGGGGGCGGCCTTGCGCAACCAACCACGCGGCGAATTCACCTTTTCCACCAAGGTTGGCCGCCTGCTCCAGGCCGGGCGCGAGATGGCCGATGAGGTCGAGGGCTTCGTCCATGCCCTGCCGTTCCGCCGACGCTTCGATTACTCGGCGGCCGGCGCGCAGCGTTCAATCGAGGACAGCCTGGCCCGCACCGGCCTGTCGCGGATCGACGTGGTTTATATCCACGACATGAGCGAGGATTGGCACGGCCCGGCCTGGACCTATCGGATGGCGGAGGCGCTGCAAGGTGCGGCAGTTTACCTTACCGATCTGCGCGCCCAGGGACTGATCGGCGCCTGGGGGCTGGGGGTTAACCAGGTTGCGCCCTGTCTGGTGGCGTTGGAGCACGCGACGCCCGATGTGTTCCTGATCGCCGGGCGCTACACCCTGCTGGACCACACCGCGCTGGCGCAATTATTCCCCGCCTGCGCCGCCAAGGGGGTGAAATGCGTGCTCGGCGGGCCGTATAATTCCGGTCTGCTGGCCGGCGGCACCACCTTTAATTACGAGGCCGCGCCGGCCGAAATTGTTGCCCGCGCCTTGGCGATTGCCGCGATCTGCGCGCAGCATGGCGTGGATGTCAAAGCTGCCGCCCTGCAGTTCTGCGCCGCCCATCCCCAGGTCGCGGCGATCATCCCGGGTGGCCGCAACGCCGCCGAGGTAACGCAGAACGCCGCCATGATGGTGGCGCCAATTCCTGGCGCGCTATGGCATGAATTGCGCGTAGCCGGGCTGCTGCCGGCCGAGGCCCCGGTACCGCCGGGTTAGTTGAACAATGAGTCAATATCGTCCTGCGCCAGGTCGGCGCCGCTGCCACCGACCGACATGATTCCAGCGGCAGGCGCAATGGGTTCGGCAGGCTTGGCGCCCGAGGCAATGCCGACCAGCATGTCATCAACCTGCTGCAAATGGGCAATCGCACGGCGGATGCGCTGGCTGGTCAGGTCCTGAAAACTGCACGCCTCGAAGATCGAATTGATCCGTTCAGACACCGCCTGCAACCCGTCCACATCGCGTGAGCCGCTGCGCAACCAGCTATCGATTGCCTCGGCGGCTTCCATGATCTGGTTGGCGGCGGTTTCGGTGACCTGCACCACCGCTTCCAGTTCCAGCCCACTATTGCGCGCCTGCTGGTTGGGCACCGCCAGCACGCTGGCCATTTGCTCGTGAATGCGCGCCAACTGGCCGGACAGATTGGTTTCGCTGAAATCGACCAACTGCACCGTGGCGCTGATTTCCATGCTCAGCTCAGCGATCCGGCGATCAACGAAGCGGCGCAGTTCATCGACCATCCCCCCGACATCGTCGCGGATGTGGGAGCGCAGGCGGTCAGTGTCGGGCATCAGGTCCATGGCGCGTCCTTGCGTCTTCAGGACTTTTTAGTGCGGGGTGGCTAAGGCCAGGTTAATGGAACGGTCGTGATAGGTTGCCTTCTACGGCCCAGCCGTCCGGCACGGTTAATATGCCGTCGCGTCGATGAGCCCGAGGCATAAAAGGAGCGCTCGAAGCTCCGGCTCGACCCGGGCGGCCCGCGCCACAGCATCCCCATCAAGCCGTCGGGCCAAATTGGCCGCCGACATGGGTTTGCGGTAGTCCGGCCATTCTCGGGTAAGCGCCAGCTCCGCACCCCGCGTGTCCGGAGGGCGATGGTCGGCCAATCCCAGCAAATGGCGCAGTAGCAACGCCTCGTGGCATGGGCTCTGCCATACAATGACAATGTGGTTTTCGGACGCCATTTGTCGGGCTTGTTCGGCCCGTTGCGGTTCGTGCGAGACTTGATCGGAATCGAGCAGCACGAAGCGTTCTCGCGGGGCGGTTCGGGTGCGCTGTAAACGTGCGAGCCGTCCTACTGCCATTTTGATCCGTCCGAGCGGATCACCACCGTGCCCCAAATCATAAAGCTCCAGATGAACGGCATGGTCCGCGCTGCGCAGCAAGTCCTGCAACAAAGCTGCCTAACCGACCTCTGACTTGCCTTCGCAGCCGATAAAGATCGTCCGCCTTTGCGGGATGTACGGCGTTCGACGAGCGGTCATCCGAGGAGTGGTATCCCGCCATAGGCCCCGCTTAGATACTTGCGGTAATGGTTTTCATCCCGGCGTACCTTGACATCCATGAGGCTGTAGACACGCGTGCGGCCCTGCTGATCTTTTTCGCAGATTACAATTTCTTCCTTTAGAAGATCATCCAGCAAGGACGCCGAATGGCACGTCAACCATAGCTGCGCGTCATGCTGGTTACGTTCTTGTTTATCGTAGAACCATCGTAACAGCTCTGGCAGAATCACCGGGTGAATGGCCGCGTCCATTTCGTCGATGGCGATAACGCCTCCGGTATCGAGCGCCTGAAGAAGGAACGGAAACATTTTGATGAACGCGCGAGTGCCATGGCTTTCGAGATGCCACGGCATCTCCTTTTGTAGACCGGAGTGCTTGAACAGCAGAGGCCGCCCTTCCTGACTTTCTTGAACGCGTAACCCTTCCACGCCGACATCGATGCGGCTCAGTTCATCGTTTAGACGCGACAGCACACGAGGTTGTTCTTTGAGGTAGTCAATGACGGCCTGATCCATGAAGGATTGCCCAGGCGTGAACTGGAAGACTGCTTTGCGCACCCACTCAACAAAGAGCTGCGCGGTCGGGTGTTGAAACTTCGCGAAGGACGCCAGAACGGTATGATGGCCCGCGAGCGTTCTCTCCAGGTGCTGAAAGCCCGATAGGCTGAAGGTTTTGGAATCCTTGATCCGACCTTCCGCATTGCGTTCAAAGACCCGTTGCCACTTCCCGCGATTATTCGGTTTCTGACGCAGTGCTTCCGCAATGATACGGCGAGGAATACCGTCCTCAACCTTGATCTCCAACTCATAGCGATAGACGCCCATTATCGCTGCCTCGCCCGCCCCAATTCGCCGCATCAGTTCTGCCGTGAGATCCATCACACCGCCCATTTCAATGGCCAGGCGAATTGGCCGTTCACGTGATTCCTGGTCGTTGAAGCGCTCGCAGTTATTAAAACCAGGCAGCGTGCGGTCCACGCTGTCGCGAATCATCGTCGCGACAAACTCAAGCGCCCGCAGCACCGTCGTCTTGCCGGAGGCGTTTGCACCATATAGGGCGACAACCTTCGGCGCGCGCACATCCGAACCCTCAAATATCGGTGCATAGCGTCCATCATCGTCAGGCACATTGCTATCCACAGACAGATCAAGCACCTGGCGGTCGCGGATGGAGGAGAAATTTTCGATCTCTAACTTATAAAGCATGCAAGGCCTCTCTGGGGTTATAGTCCCATAATCAACGTAAAATTGTCAATATTTTGATTTAGGCTGCGAAAAATAATTTTTTGCGCTTCAGCCTTGATGGGTCAATGTGCTCCTCGCGACTTCGATCAAACCACCTTGAACGCCAGCGCATGGTCTGGCTGCCAGGCGATCGCGGCCGCCCGCCCTGGCACCAGCCCACCCATCGGTGCGCCGGCCGGGCGTTTGACAGTGATCTCGGCACGCGCCGCCGGCCCCGCGCCGACCAGCAAGCGCAGATGCCGCATATCGCCCTTGAACAGCACCTCAGCCAGCACGCCATCAACGGCGCCAATGCCAAGTTCGGCTGCGGTCCCTGTGGCGATCGCAATCCGCTCCGGCCGGATCGCCACCATGCACGCCGCGCCGGCCACGGCATCGGCAACCCGCGCCTCGACCCGGGCACCGCAGGCAAGATCGACAAGCGCGATCCCGTCCTCGATCTCCTGCACCCAACCGGGCAAAAGATTATTGTCGCCGAGGAAGCCAGCCACGAAGGCATTTTCCGGCCCGTCGTACAAAGCCTGCGGGCTGCCAAGCTGCTGCAAGCGTCCACCGGCGAAAATCGCAATCCGGTCGGCCAGCGCCATCGCCTCGGTCTGGTCATGGGTCACGTAAAGCATCGTCACCCCCAACTGGCGGTGCAAATGCCGCAACTCAGCCTGCAATTCCTCCCGCAGCGCCCGGTCCAACGCGCCCAGCGGTTCATCGAGCAACACCAGGCGCGGGTTGAACACCAGCGCGCGGGCGAGCGCGACCCTTTGCTGTTGCCCACCGGATAATTGCGATGGCAGCCGATCAGCCAGACCGGGCAGGCGGACCATGGCAAGCGCGTCGCCTACGCGGCGTTCCTGCTCTGCGCGGGAAACATGGCGGACCCGCAACGGGAAGGCGATGTTCTCGGCGACGCTCATATGCGGGAACAGCGCGAAATTCTGGAACACCACACCAATGCCGCGCTGATGCGGCGGAAGGTGCCGCACCGACTTGCCGGCGAGCAGAATATCCCCGCGATCCGGCCGCTCAAACCCCGCCAGCATCATCAACGTCGTGGTTTTGCCTGATCCGGACGGGCCGAGCAGGGTCAGCAATTCACCTTGCGCAATGTCGAGCGACAAATCGCGCACCACGTCGGTCTTGCCATCAAAGCTTTTTCGCACCGCGCGGAAGCTGACCAAAGGAGGGTTTTCGGACATCATGCCTTCTCAATTGGGCGGCTTCGCGCCGCCGCGCGGGATCGCTATACCGCACGAACCTGATTTTGAGGAAACCACGCGCATGACCGACGAGCCCACCGTTCTCGCCAGCATCGATGGCCGCATTGGCCGGATTACGCTGAACCGCCCGAAAGCGCTCAATGCGCTCGATCTCGACATGATCCGCGGGATGCAACGCGCGCTCGACGCCTGGCGCGATGTGCCGGAAGTCCATGCCGTGGTGATCGATGGCGCTGGCGGGCGGGCGTTCTGCGCCGGCGGCGATATCCGCGCCATTCGCGCCCAGGCGGTGGCGGGGGAAACCGCGCTGGTCGAGGCCTTCTTCGCCGAGGAATACACCCTCAACGCCTGCATCGCGACCTACCCCAAGCCCTATGTCGCGCTGATCGATGGCGTTTGCATGGGTGGCGGCATCGGGGTGTCGGTCTATGGCCAGATGCGGATCACCACCCCCGACAGCCTGTTCGCCATGCCGGAAACCGCGATCGCGCTATTCCCCGATGTTGGCGCGACCTACATGCTGCCGCGCCTGCCGGGTGCGCTCGGCATGTATCTGGCGCTGACCGGCGCACGGCTGAAAGGGGCCGACGCGGTCCATGCCGGCATCGCCACCCACCTGGTCGCCAAATCCGACATGCCCGCGCTGAGTGCGGCGATTGCGCGCGATGGTGTTGCAGCTGTCGCCGGCTTTGCCCAGGCGCTGCCGCCGTTCAGCCTCGCTGCCCAACGCGCCGCAATCGATCATTGCTTCGGCGCCGAAAGCGTGGCCGACATCATCACCCGCTTGCAGGCCGACCCGGGCGACTGGGCGAAGGAGAGCCTCACCGCAATGCGCGGGGTTTCGCCGTCATCGGTGGTGTGGTCCTTCGCGGCCGTCAAGCGCGGCGCCGCGCTCAATCTCGATGCCGCCTTGGCCGCCGAATTGAAGCTCACCCGGACCACCACCCAGCACCCGGATTTCGCCGAGGGGGTGCGCGCGGTGCTGGTCGACAAAGATCGCAACCCGAAATGGTCACCGGCGCGGATTGAAGACGTCGACCCGGCGGTGATCGCGGCCATCCTCGCCTGATGCTGCGCGAGATTGCGCCATCAACCATCGCGGCGGGGCTGCTGACCACGTTTGTCGGTTTCGCCAGCACCTTCGCGGTGGTGATCAACGGGCTGCTTGCGGTCGGCGCCACCCCGGCACAAGCGGCATCGGGGCTGATGGCGGTGACCATGATGGCGGGCGCCGGATCGGTCTGGCTCAGCCTGCGGATGCGGATGCCGACCGCGATTGCCTGGTCAACGCCAGGGGCCGCGCTTCTTGCAGCATCCGGTGCCGTCGAAGGCGGATTTCCGGCGGCCGTCGGCGCGTTCCTGGTCTGTGGCGTGCTGCTGACGCTTGCCGGTGTGTGGCGGCCGCTGGGGCGTTGGGTCGAACAAATTCCGCCCGCTTTGGCCAATGCGATGCTGGCGGGCGTGTTGTTGAATTTGTGTCTGGCGCCGGCAAAGGCCGTGGCGCAGGCACCATTGGCTGGATTGTTGATTGTCGGTGCCTGGGTTGTCGTCGGGCGGCTCAACCGGCTGCTGGCAGTGCCGGCCGCTGTGGTGGTCGCCGCCATCGTGATCGTAGCGACCGTGCCGTTACCACCAGCCGCGACCCCCGGCCTGTGGCCCGATCCAATTCTGGTGCGGCCGGTATTTTCCATCGCCGCCATGATCAGCATCGCCATTCCGTTGTTCATTGTGACCATGGCCTCGCAAAACATTCCCGGCATGGCGGTGCTCGCCATCAACGGCTATCGCCCGCCAGCGAGCCGGATGTTCCGCGCCACCGGCATCATGAGCATCCTGTCTGCCCCGTTCGGCGGCCATGCGGTCAATCTCGCCGCGATCACGGCCGCAATCTGCGCCGGTCCTGACAGCCACCCGGACCCCAGGCGGCGCTATTGGGCGGCGGCGGTTGCCGGCATTGGCTATTTGCTGATCGGCCTGCTGGCTGGCGCTGCCACCGTTTTCATCGGCGCCGCCCCGCCGATCCTGATTGAAGCAGTTGCCGGGCTTGCCTTGCTCGGCGCGTTCGGTAGTGCGCTTGCCGGCGCCACCAGCGACCCTGGCGAACGCGAACCCGCAATGATCGCCTTCGTGGTCGCCGCATCGGGCCTGAGCTTTCTCGGCATTGGCAGCGCCTTCTGGGGCCTGATTGCCGGCTATGCCTTGCGGCTCATCAGCCGCGCCGGCAAACTTAGCCGATGACCGAACCCGCCATCCCCCGCCCCGCCGCCAGCCTGCTGATCCTGCGGCCCGCGCCCGATACACAGGTGTTGATGGGCATGCGCGGCGCCGGCCATAAATTCATGCCCAACCGACTGGTGTTCCCCGGCGGCGCGGTCGACGACGACGACCACCACGCCCCGGTTGCCACCCCGTTGCCCGACCGGGTGCTGTCCCGCCTCGCGCGCGGTGCCGAGGGCAGCCTGGCACGCGCCTTGGGCACTGCGGCGGCGCGCGAATTGTGGGAGGAAACCGGCCTCACCCTCGGCGAACCGCCAGCGTTGCACGGGTTGGATTATCTGTGCCGCGCGATCACCCCGCCCAATTCGCCGATCCGCTTCGATGCGCGCTTTTTGATTGTCGATGAAGCCCATGTCGGCGGCACCTTGGAAGGTTCCGGCGAACTCGAAAACCTGCGCTGGATCGGCGTCGAGGACGTGCTGGCGACCGACATTCCCTACCCGACGCGCGGCGTGCTGATCCTGCTGCGGAAATGGCTGGCAAAATCGGTCGAGGAACGGGCGGCGGATATCCTAGTGCCGACCTACCGGATCAAGGGGTGGGACCCGGAGTAGCGAGCTACCCCAAGCTCTCCCCATGCAGCACTTCGTCAAGTCCACGACGCTCGTCTTCCTCGTTCACCCGCAGGCCGATTATTGCATCGACCAGCCTCAGCAAGCCCCAGGTGCCAGCAGCACTCCACGCCCCGGCTGCCAGCACCCCAATTGCCTGGATGCCGAGTTGCCCCAGCCCGCCAGCGGTGCCGCCCAGCGCGGCGATTGCCAGCACCCCGGTGAGCAACATCCCGATCACGCCCCCGACACCATGCACCCCGAAGGCGTCGAGGCTGTCGTCATAGCCCAGCCGTGGTTTGACCTCGGTAACCATCCAGTAGCATGCCGCCCCGGCCGCCACGCCGATCGCCAGTGCCGCGCCGGGCATCACATAGCCGGCGGCAGGCGTGATCGCGACCAGGCCCGCAACCGCGCCCGACACCGCGCCCAATACTGTGGGTTTGCCGGATCGCAGCCATTCGAGCGCGAGCCAGGTCAGCGTGGCCGAAGCGGCCGCCGCCTGGGTGGCAACCATCGCCATCGCCGCCCGTCCGCCGGCAGTGCCAGCCGAGCCCGCATTGAACCCGAGCCAGCCCACCCACAGCAAGGCCGCGCCGATGACCGCGTAAGCGAGATTATGCGGCGCCATATTATCGCGCCCATAACCGAGGCGCTTGCCGAGCACCAAGGCGCAGATCAGTCCCGCCACCCCTGAATTGACCTCGACCACCGTGCCACCGGCGAAATCCAGCATGCCCATAGCGTTGAGCCAGCCCAGCGGCGCCCACGCCCAATGGGCGATCGGCGCGTAAACCACCAGCGACCACAGCACCATCAGCAAAAACATCGCCGAAACCTTCATCCGATCGGCGAATGCGCCGGTCACCACCGCGGGGGTGATGATGGCGAAGGTCATCTGGTAGAACATGAAAACCGGCTCCGGCACCGTCATTTTCATCGGCGCCGACGTTGCCGCGCCGAGGGTGAACGGGCCGTCCCAGGCCATGCCGGACAGAAACAGCCGCGACGTATCGCCAATCCAGGCATTGCCGTCGCCAAACGCCAGCGAGTAGCCGGCGATAATCCACACCACCGTAATCAGCGCGCACAACATGAAAGACTGCGCCATGATCGCCAGGATGTTCTTTTTGCGCACCATCCCGCCGTAGAACAGCGCCAGGCCCGGGATGGTCATCAGCAGCACCAGCACCGTGCACAGCAGCATGAAGGCGGTGTCGCCGCTATCGATCTGGGCGGGCGCCGCCGGTTGCGCCAGTGCTGGGCCGGCAGCGGCCAGGACCAGCATGGCGAGGCCACCGCCGAGTAAAAATCGCATTATGGTCGTTTCCTGTCCCATCGTTTGTACGGCACCGCCGCTTGCGTGCCGTTCTGGCAGTTTGCGGCTGGCTTTGAACCCTCGCAGAACGATCAATCGCGGAAACTCGGGTCGATTTTGTCCAACCGCTTCAGCAACGCCGGCCATTCGAGCAGCCCGCGCCGGCGTTCACCGGTTGGCATGAACAGCCGGTTGGTTTCGGCAACCGCTTCCGCCGACGGCATCACCAGCTTGGTGTTGCACGACAGCGCCATCACTTGCAGTTGGCAGGCGCGTTCCAGGCGGAACAAATTGTTGAACGCCTCGGCAATGCTGGTGCCGGTGACCAGCAGGCCATGATTGCGCAGGATCATCACCTCGCGCATCCCAAGATCGGCCACCAGCCGCGCCCGTTCATCCAAATTCAGCGCCGGGCCTTCAAATTCATGCACCCCGATATCAACAAAGCGCATCGATGATTGCGCAATCGGCAACACCCCGCATTCCATCGCCGATACTGCCATGCCGGCCAGCGAATGGGTGTGGATCACGCAATCCACGTCCGGCCGCGCCATGTGGACGGCGCTATGGATCACAAACCCGGCCTTGTTGGCGCCCAAGCCGGTTGGGTCAAACAAAATCGCGCCGCTTTCATCGACCTTAACGAAGCAGGACGCGGTCATCTGGTCATACAAATACCCATACGGGTTGAGCAGAAACGTCCCATGTTCGCCCGGCACCCCGCAGGAAATATGGTTGGCCACCATTTCATCCATGCCGTAATGATTAACCAGCCGGTAGCACGCCGCCAGATCGGTGCGCGCCTGCCATTCCGCCGGCGAAACCTGATTGCGCACATTGCTGAGTGCTATCGCGACACTGCCGTCCATGATGGGGTCCTCCGATTGGGCTTGCACCGAGTTTGCCGCGCTCAGAGGTGGCGTGCAACGGCCAGGGCTTTCTTTTCGCCTGGGCCGAGGCGATGCTGGCCGCATGGAGTCCATTGCACCACAACCGAGCGACGAAGCCACCCGCCGCCGCAGCCGGGTCACCGCCCTGATCGTTGCCTGCGCGCTTTTTATGCAGAACCTCGACAGCACCGTGATTTCGACCGCACTGCCCACCATGGCACGCGCCTTCGGGGCCGATCCGGTGCATATGAACGTGGCACTCACCAGCTATCTGCTGAGCCTTGCCGTGTTCATCCCGGCCAGCGGCTGGATCGCGGATCGGTTCGGCGCCAAGCAGGTGTTCCGCATGGCGATCGTTGTGTTCACCATCGGATCAGTACTTTCGGGCCAGGCGGACAGTCTGGGGTATCTGGTGTGCACCCGCATCTTCCAGGGCCTGGGTGGCGCGATGATGGTGCCGGTCGGGCGGCTGCTGCTGCTGCGCACCGTGCCGAAATCGGAAATGGTGGCGGCGATGGCCTGGCTGTCAACGCCGGCCTTGCTCGGGCCAGTGCTGGGGCCGCCGATCGGCGGCTTCATCGTCACCTATTTTTCGTGGCGGGTGATTTTCGACATCAACATCCCAATCGGCATTATCGGCGTAATCCTGGTGACTTTGTTTGTCGATGATGTGCGCGAACCGTCCGACAAGCGCTTCGATTTGCGCGGCCTGCTGGTGTTCGGCGTCGCGATGGCGAGCCTGATGTTCGCGATGGAAACCCTCGGCCGCGGCATTGTGCCACCCTGGGTAACCCATGCCGCCCTCGGCGTCGGCGGTGTGTCGGTGCTGCTCTACATCTGGCACGCCCGCAATCATCCGGCGCCGCTGATCGATTTCACCCTGTTGCGCTACCCCACCTTCCTGGTCGCCGTTGCTGGCGGCACACTGTTCCGCATCGGCATTGGCGCCATTCCGTTCCTGCTGCCGATGATGCTGCAACTGACCTTTGGCAAATCGGCGGCCGAAAGCGGGCTGATCACCTTCGCCAGTTCACTCGGCGCGCTATTGATGAAGCCGGCATCAACCCGGGCACTGCGCCTGCTCGGGTTTCGTGACACGCTGCTGGCCAATGGCGTGCTCAGCGCCGTGCTGCTGGCGCTGGTCGGGCTGTTCCGGCCGGGCTGGTCCGAGTTCTTGATCTACGGCATCCTGATTTGCGGCGGCTTCTTCCGGTCGTTGCAGTTCACCGCCTATAACGCGCTGGCGTATTCCGACATTCCCCGCCCGCAGATGAGTGCTGCCACCAGCTTTTACGCCACCATCCAACAGGTTTCGATGACCTTGGGCGTATCAGCGGGTGCGGCGTCGCTGACCGTGAGCATGGCGATGCTGGATCATGCCACGCCGATGCTGCTGGATTTTTCCATCGCGTTCGGGGTCGTGGCGTTTTTCAGCCTGCTGTCAACGCCGGTGTCGTTGCTGATGCCGCGACATGCGGCGATGGAGGTGAGTGGGTACGCTAGGCGGGGTTAGGTAAGGTGTTGTTTTGTGGATAAAAAGGGTAACCGGCTAGGTGCCCCCGTGGTCGGCGGTCTCACGGCCTAAGCACCCTCACCC
>JANYCX010000031.1 GCA_025360065.1 Acetobacteraceae bacterium
TCCCGGCCACCGGTTCATCGAGCAACAGGATTTTCGGCTTCATCACCAGCGCGCGGGCAAGTTCGACGCGCTTTTGCAGGCCGTATGGCAGGTCCTCGACAGAGTGATGCTGGACGCTGTCGAGTTCGAGCAGGCCGATAATGTCGCGCTGGATCGCCGCCGACAGGTCACGTTCCTCGCGCCTTGTGCGGCCGAGGCGGAAGCCGGCGGAAAACACGCCACTGGTCAGGTTGGTGTGGGCGCCGAGCTTGATGTTGTCGAGCACGCTCATGCCATGAAACAGCGCGATGTTCTGGAAGGTGCGCGACATGCCGCAACTGGCCCGTTCGCTCGGGCGGAGCTTGGTGATCGACTGACCGTCCAGGGTGACGGCGCCTTGTTGCGGCTTGTAAAACCCCGAAATCACATTGAACAGGCTGGTCTTGCCGGCGCCGTTCGGCCCGATGACTGAGGTGATGCGGCCGCGTTCGGCATGGACGCTGACGCCGCTGAGGGCATTGACCCCACCAAATGCGAGATGAATGTCATCAACCCGCAGCATTTTGGGCCTGCCGGGACAACAACCGAGCAATCCGGGACGATTGGCGTCCGACGATATCCAAACGCGCTCTCCCTGCGATCCGGTTCAACTGAGGCCGACCGGTTACCAGGAAACCCTAACAGGCGTTCGAAAATTTGTCACCTTGGATTCTGCGCGGCAGGTTAGAGCGACAATTTCAACCGCGCCGCCAGTTCGCCGAGCAGACCGCGACGGAAGAACATGATGCAGAGCACGAAGATCACGCCCTGGGTGACGGCGAACCAGGCACCGAGCTGGGCGAGGTAGTTTTCAATACTGCCGATCATGATGGCGCCGAGAACCGGTCCAAAGATGGTTCCCATGCCGCCGAGAAGGGTCATCAGGATAACTTCTCCGGACATCGCGTTGGCAACATCGGTGAGGGTTGCTATCCCAAAAACGAGGGATTTGGTGCCACCGGCGAGGCCAGCGATGCCCGCCGACAGAATGAAGACAATAAGCTTGTAATCGTTGGTGCGATACCCGAGGGAGGTTGCGCGCGGTTCGTTTTCGCGGATGGCTTTGAGGACCTGTCCAAAGGGCGAGTGGACGATGCGATGGATCAACAAGAAGCCGAACAAGAAGACGACTGAAACGACGACGTACATGGTCATGTCGGATTGCAACGAGATCAGGCCGAACAAATTGCCGCGTGGAACTTGCTGGATGCCGTCTTCGCCGCCGGTGAACGGTGCCTGGTTGCAGAAAAAATAGACCATTTGCGACAGCGCGAGCGTTATCATCGCAAAGTAGATGCCTTGGCGGCGGATGGAGAGCCAGCCAAACACCGCGCCGAGCACAGCTCCTGCACCAGCACCGGTAATGATGGCGATCTCGGGGTTGAAGCCCCATTTCTTGGCGGTATAGGCGGCGATATAGCCGCCCATCCCGAAGAACGCCGCGTGGCCAAAGCTGCCGAGACCGACATAGCCGATCAGCAGGTTATAAGCGCAAGCAAACAGCGCGAAGCACAGCACTTTCATCAGAAAGACCGGGTAGAGGAAAAAGGGTGCGATCACCACGGCGGCGAACATGACCAGGAACGCGATGCCTTGTTGGCGGGTAAATCCAAACATGCTCAGTGCCCTCCGCGCCCGAACAACCCGGCCGGTCGGGTCAGCAGCACAATCACCATTACGACAAAAATCACCGTGGCCGAGCCTTGCGGGTAGAACACCTTGGTGAGCCCTTCGACGATCCCGAGGCCGAAACCGGTCAGGATCGAACCGGCAATCGATCCCATGCCGCCGATCACCACCACGGCGAAGACGGTGATGATGAAGCTGCTGCCCATGCCGGGATTGACCGAGTAGATCGGGGCGGCAAGCACGCCGGCAAAGGCGGCGAGCGCGACGCCGGCCGCGTAGGTGAGCGTGATCATCCGCGGCACGTTAATGCCAAAGGACTGCACCAGCGCCGGATTTTCGGTCGCCGCCCGGAGATTGGCGCCGAGCGAGGTTTTGTCGATGATCAACCAGACCACCAGACAAACCGAGGCCGAGGCCAGCACCACCCAGCCGCGATAATTTGGCATGAACATGAAACCAAGATCGGTGCCGCCCTGCAATTCCGGTGGGATGGCGAACGGCATCCCCGACGAGCCGAACTGGTTGCGCGCCAAACCCTCAATCACCAGCGCGAGGCCAAAGGTTAACAGCAGGCCATAGAGATGGTCGAGCTTGTAAAGCCTGGCGATGAAAATTTTCTCCAGGATAATCCCAAAGGCTCCGACCACGATCGGTGCGATCAGCAGCGACCACCAGTAGGGGATGCCGAGGAACTCCAGAAGCGCCCAGGCAACGAAGGCGCCCAACATAAACAGCGCGCCATGGGCGAAATTCACGATATTCAGCATGCCGAAGATGATGGCGAGACCGAGCGACAGCAGGGCGTAGAATGCCCCATTTATCAACCCAAGCAACAACTGACCAAACAGCAGCGCCGACGAATAGCCGAATATCATGAACATCGCTTGGACCCTGTCAGGCTTTGATCAGCGGGCAGCGCCCGTCGGCGATCGGGCGGAAAGCCTGATCGGTCGGCGTGGTGCTCAGCAGCTTGTAGTAATCCCACGGCCCTTTGCTTTCCGACGGCTTCTTGACCTGGAACAAATAGGAGGGATGGATCACCCGACCGTCGGGGCGGATGCTGCCGGCGCCGAAGACATCATCATCGGTCGGCATTTTCTTCAGCATTTCGATCACGTCCGCCCCGCCGGCGGCCTTGAACTTGCCGACCCCGACATCGTTGGCGACTTTGAGGTAGTGCAACGCGCTGGAATAACAGCCCGCCTGCGCCATGCCGGCGCGGCGCGCGGGTGATTTGGCCTTCAGACGTTCCGAGAAGGCGCGGGTCCGGTCATTGAGGTCCCAATAAAAGCTCTCGGTCAGCACCAAGCCGTTACAGACTTCAAGGCCAAGCGAATGGACGTCGGACAAAAACACCAGCAAGCCGCCGAGGGTTGCCTTGATGCCGAATTCGCGGGCCTGCTTGATGCAGTTGATCGTATCGGCGCCGGCATTGGCGAGACCGATGACCTTGGCGCCGGACGCCTGGGCTTGCAGCAAAAAGGCGGAGAAATCCGTGGTGCCGGGGAATGGCGTGGCGACCTTGCCGAGCACCTTGCCACCGCCCTGTTCGACGAAGCTTCCCACATCGCGGGTGAGCGCATGTCCGAAGGCGTAGTCGGCAGTAATGAAGAACCAGCTATCGCCGCCGGATTTGACCATCGCGCCGCCGGTTGATTTGGCAAGCATATAGGTGTCGTAGGTCCAGTGCAGGGTCTGCGCATTGCACATGGTGCCGGTGAGGTCGGAGGTGGCGCCGCCGGAATTGATGTAGGCCTTGTTCTTGTCTTTGGCGACGGCCGCAACCGCCAGCGCCACGGCCGAGCTGCCGCCTTCCATGATAATATCGACCCCGTCGCGATCATACCATTGCCGCGCCAGGCTGGCACCGATATCGGGCTTGTTCTGGTGATCGGCGGTCACGATTTCGACGTCAAAGCCTTTGGCCGAGACGCCGAAATCGGCGATCGCTAACCGCGTGCATTCCACCGCCAACGGCCCGACGATGTCTTGGTAAACACCGGCGAGATCGGTGAGCACGCCGATTTTCAAGGTCGGCCGCTGGGCGCGGGCCGACATCGGAACAGCTGACGCAGCGGTTGCGGCAAGCAGGCCGCGACGGGTCAATGACATCAATGTTTCCTTAAGCTTTGACGAGTGGGCAATTGCCGGCATTGAGCGGGCGGAACGCATCTTCGGCCGGTGTGGTGCCGATCAGCTTGTAGTAATCCCACGCGCCCTTGCTTTCCGACGGCTTCTTCACTTCGAACAGATAGCTCGGGTGGATCTTGCGGCCGTCGATGCGGATTGAACCCTTGCCAAAGCATTCATCGTCGGTGGGGGTGGCTTTGAGGCGGGCGACGGTTGCAGCCCCATCGAGTTTGGCCTGCGCCGGACCCATTGCGGAGGCGATCTTGAGGTAGTGGAGCGCACTGGAATAGGTCCCGGCCTGGACCATTGTTGGCCGCTTGCCGGGGGCCTTGGCAATGAAGCGATCCGAGAACGCGCGGGTGGCGGGGTTGAGGTCCCAGTAGAAGCTTTCGGTCAGCGCCAGGCCCTGGCAGATCTCGAGGCCGAGCGAGTGCACGTCTGACAGGAACACCAGCAATCCGGCGAGGCGCATCTTGATGCCAAATTCCCTGGCCTGCTTGATGCTGTTGATTGTATCAGTCCCAGCATTGGCAAGGCCAAGCACTTTAGCGCCCGAAGCCTGGGCTTGCAGCAGGAACGCCGAGAAATCGGTCGTGCCGGGGAACGGCGTACGCACCGCGCCCATCACCTTGCCGCCGGCGTCTTTGACGAAATTGCCGACATCGCGTTCCAGCGCATGGCCGAAGGCGTAATCGGCGGTCAAGAAGAACCAGCTATCGCCGCCGGCCTTCACCATCGCGCCACCCGTCGACTTGGCCAGCATGAATGTGTCGTACACCCAATGGATGGTGTTGGCGTTGCAGGCGGCGCCGGTGACGTCCGACGATGCCGCACCGGACGCGAGGAACACTTTGTTCTTTTCCTTGGCAACACCCTGCACGGCCAGCGTTACAGCCGAGTTGGCGACTTCGAGGATCACATCGACACCGTCGCGATCGAACCACTGCCGCACAATTCCGACACCGACATCGGGCTTGTTCTGGTGATCGGCAGACACGACTTCGACATTGAAGCCGGCGGCCTTGAACTCGGCCATCGCCATCTGGGCGGCGATGGTCGCGCCAGGTCCGGCGACGTTCTGATAGGGACCTGACATATCAGTTAGCACGCCGAACTTGATGGTCGGCGCCTGGGCGCGCGCATGCGACGAAAGGCCGGCAGCGGCAGCAGTTCCTAGCAAAGCGCGGCGGGAAATAGACATGTTCGCTCTCCTGTGATGTGCGTCAGACGCCAAGATAGTCGTGCAGCTTGTCCATGTTGGACGAGATTTCGGAATTGGGGATCATGTCGATGACCTTGCCATGTTCCATCACGTAATGGCGGTCAGCGACGGTGGAGGCGAAGTGGAAGTTCTGTTCCACCAGCAACACGGTAAAGCCGCGCTGCTTGATTTCGCGGATCATCCGGCCGATCTGCTGGACGATGACCGGGGCCAGACCCTCGGTCGGTTCATCGAGCAGCAGCAATTTCGCGCCGGTGCGCAGGATGCGGGCGATTGCCAACATTTGCTGTTCGCCGCCCGATAGCTTGGTGCCCTGGCTTTTCGCGCGTTCTTTCAGATTGGGGAACAGCGCATAGATCGTTGGCAGATCGAGACCGCCATCGGCGATTTTCGGCGGCAGCATGAGGTTTTCGGTGACATCGAGGCTGGCAAAAATGCCACGCTCCTCGGGGCACAGTGCGATGCCTTTACGGCCGATCTGGTCGGGACGGAGCGCGGTGATTTCGGCGCCATTATACCGAATTGAACCCGCGCGACGGCCGACCAGACCCATGATCGATTTCATCGTCGTGGTCTTGCCGGCGCCGTTGCGGCCGAGCAATGTCACCACTTCGCCAGCACGGACCTCGAAATCCACGCCATGCAGGATATGGCTTTCGCCGTACCAGGCATTCAGACCCTGCACGGTCAGCATCGCTGCATCAGACATCGGGGGTCCCCAGATAGGCGGCGATCACGTCGGGATTTTTCGACACCGTGGCGTAATCGCCCTCGGCCAGCACGCTGCCGCGAGTGAGCACGGTGATGGTGTCGCACAGGCCTTCGACCACTGACAGATTATGTTCAACCATCAAAATGGTCCGGTTGGTGCGGATGCGTTTGATCAACGCCACCGTGCGGTCAACGTCCTCATGGGTCATGCCGGCGGTTGGTTCATCGAGCAGCAGCATTTCCGGATCGAGTGCCAGGGTGGTGGCAATTTCCAGCGCGCGCTTGCGGCCATAGGGCAGTTCGACGGCGGTTTCGTTGATGTAATCGGTGAGCCCGACATCTTCGAGCAGCACACGGGCGCGATCATCAAAAACGTGCAGCACCTTCTCCGAGCGCCAGAAATCAAAGCTGCCGCCGCGTGCGCGTTGCAACGCGAGCCGGACATTTTCCAACACCGTCAAATGCGGAAACACCGCCGAGATTTGAAAGCTGCGCACCAGACCAAGGCGGGCGATGTCGGCTGCCGCCAGCTTGGTAATGTCGCGGCCTTTATAGCGGATAGTGCCGCGGGTTGGTTGCAGGAACTTGGTCAGCAGGTTGAAGCAGGTGGTCTTGCCCGCGCCATTCGGACCGATCAGCGCATGGATGGTGCCAGGTTGCACGCGCAGATCCACGCCATCCACAGCGACAAAGCCACGAAACTCTTTCGTCAAGCCGGATGTCTCCAGGATGGCCTCGGCCACGCGCATCTTCCCCTATGTTTAAGTGGATTGTCAGCTCTGGCACCAGCCAGAGCAGCTCAGATGCGGCTGATTTGCATATCGCCCACGGGAGCGCAAGACGCGTAACAATCATTCGGGCACAAAATATGGTGGAATCGTGCGCTGACGAACTTTAGAGGGGATGGCGGGATCGGGCGACCGGCTTTGTCGTTTGACTGCGGTGGCCGCCGGGCAATAAATAGGCCATCCTCAAAACTGCATTCCCCTATCTATAAGCTGGACGAAATTCCGCTTCCGTACAGGATCGCATGATCAACCGTCGCGCCACGCTCACCGGCCTCGGTGCCTTGCTCACCGGCTGCACGCGAGCTCCTTTGCCGGATGCCGCGCTTGAGGTCCCGGCTGCCTACCGTGCGACCTCGGCGAGTGCTGCCACCGCGTGGCCGGGCGCCGACTGGTGGCGCGGCTTTGGTTCGGTCGAACTGAACGGATTAATTGCCGACGCACGGGCAGAGAATTTCGATCTTGCGGTGGCGGTGGCCCGGGTCCGCCAGGCCGATGCGCAGGCAGCGATCGCCGGGGCGCCGCTGCTGCCATCGGTTTCCATCCAGGGCCGGGAGAGCTGGAACCGCAATTCGCTGACCCGCAGGGTTGGCACAGCCGGCGCCAGCCCGACCGGGGTCTATTATGAAACCCGCAGCTATTCGCTGACACCGACGGTGAGTTGGGAACTCGACTTCTGGGGCCGGGTAAGCGGGGGGCGGGATGCCGCCCAGGCAACGGCTTTGGCCAGCCGCTTCGATCAGCAAAGCGTCGCGCTTTCGGTGGTCGCCGCGGTTGCCTCGACGTGGTTTCAGGCGCTGGCATTGCAGGACCGGCTGGATGTCTCGACCCGCAATTTGCGTGATGCCGAGCAGATCCTGGCCGCGATCCAGGCCCGCGAGTCGGTCGGCACCGCATCCCAGCTCGACATCGCCCAGCAAGGTGCCCTGGTCGCCGGCTTGCGGGCCCAGCAGCCGAATTTTCGCAATCAGATGCAGCAGCAGATCAATAACCTCGGTATTCTGACCGGCCGACCGCCATCGCGCGTGGCGGTGCAGCCGGGCACCTTGATCACGTTGTCTTTGCCGGAGATCAGTCCTGGCACGCCGTCATCGCTGCTCACGCGGCGGCCCGATATTGCCTCGGCTGAGGCGCAACTGGCGGCGCAAGGCGCCAATGTCACGGTGGCTCGGGCTGCCTTTTTCCCGCAAATCAGCCTGAGCGGCAGCGCCGGCTGGCAGAACATCGCCTTGCCGGTGCTGTTCGGTCCGGGTTCGCTGTTCGCCAGCGCGGTGGCATCGGCGACCCAGTCGATCTTCGATAACGGCCAACGTCGCGCCGGCCTGGAATTCGCCCGCGCCCGGTACGATGAATTGCTCGCCGATTATCGCAAGGCGGTCGTGCAGGGCTTCACCGATGTCGAAAATGGCATCACCGCGTATGCCTTTACCACCGAACAGGAAGCCCTGGTGCGCGATGCGGTTGCCATTGCCCAGCGCGCTGCCGATATTGCCCGCGCCCAGCTTTTGGCCGGCACGGTTGATATTGTGACCGCGTTACAGGCGCAGACGACCCTTTTTAACAATCTTGATCTGCTGGCCCAGGTGCGGTTGGCGCGGTTTCAGGCATTATTATCGCTTTACAAGGCCCTCGGCGGCGGCTGGTCCAAGGGCGAGATTTCACAGGAAGCTCCCTAGATGCGTCGCATACTGATTTTGGTGCTGATCGCGGCGTTGTTGGCTGGCGGGGTCTATGGCTGGTTGTTATACAACCCGAGCCAAATGGCATCGGTGCAGGGTATGGCGGGCGATTTGCTGCCACGGATCGGCATCGCCTATGTCGCGCCGGTGCCGCAAGCTGCCGCGCCGGCGGCGCCAGGGGTCGGGCGGCGGACCCCGACGCTGATCCCGGTTGTGGTCGCGCCCGCCGGAATGCGTGACGTGCCGATTTATCTTGACGGGCTTGGCACCGCCCAGGCGTCAGCCAATGTCACGGTTAAACCGCAGGTTGATGGCGCGCTGCTGGAAGTGCGCTTCACCGAGGGCCAGACCGTCAAGGCCGGCGAAGTGCTGGCCCGGATCGATCCGCGATTGTATCAGGCGACGCTCGATCAGGTGAGCGCAAAAAAAGCCCAGGACGAGGCGACCTTGGCCAACGCAAAGGTTGATGCCGCGCGCTACGCCAAGCTTGCGGCCACCGCCTACACCTCGGCCCAGCAAGCCGATACCTCGCGCGCGCTGGTCGCCCAGTTGACCGCCCAGGTCGCCGCCGATCAGGCGCAGATCGACAATGCCCGGACCCAGCTTGGCTACACCACTATCGTCGCGCCAATTTCGGGGCGGGCGGGCATTCGTCTGGTCGATGCCGGCAATATCGTCCGCGCATCCGATGTCACCGGACTGGTCGTGCTGGCAACGTTGAAGCCGATTTCGGTGCTATTCACCCTGCCCCAGCAAGCCTTGCCGGCGATTGCCGCGGCCATCCAGGCCGGGCCAGTGACAATCCTTGCCTTGCCGCAAAACAATGCGCCAACCACCGAACGCGCCGTGCTGGACCAGGGCACGTTAACGGTGCTGGACAATCAGGTCGATCCGGCGACTGGCACCGTCAAGCTCAAGGCAAGCTTCCCGAACGAGGACCTCAAGCTTTGGCCCGGCGCGTTCGTGACAGTGCGGCTGCAAAGCAGGGTCTGGCAAAACGCCACGGTGGTGCCGCCGGTGGCGTTGCAACGCGGCCCGCGCGGAACTTTTGTTTATGTGGTGACCGAGGCCGGCATCGCTTTGCGCCGCCCGGTGACGGTCGGGCATGAGGAATTGAACCTCGCGATCATCGCCGAGGGCCTTAAGCCCGGGGAACGCGTCGTGATCGACGGCGCCGCCCGGCTGACCGAGGGCAGCAAGGTTGTGGCCGTTGCGCCGGCAGGCGCCCAACGTCCGGCGGCAGCGCCGTGACATGAACATTTCCGCCCCGTTCATTGCCCGCCCGATCGCGACATCGTTGCTCGCGGTGGCGCTGCTGCTGAGCGGCATTCTCGGCTACCGCGCATTGCCGGTCTCGGCGCTGCCGCAGGTGGATTTCCCGACCATCCAGATCACCACCCAACTCCCCGGTGCAAGCCCGGACGTTGTGTCGAACCTCATCACCGCTAGCCTGGAACGCCAGTTCGGCCAGATCCAGGGATTGACCACGATGACCTCGACATCGTCGGAAGGCATCAGCCAGATTACCTTGCAGTTCTCGCTCGCCCGCAACATCGACAGCGCCGCCCAGGACGTGCAGGCCGCGATCAACGCATCGGCGGGGACGTTGCCGCAGAGCCTGCCATACCCGCCGGTTTATAAGAAAGTGAACCCGGCCGATGCGCCGATCCTGTCGCTGGCGCTGACGTCGGATGCGCTGACCATCGATCTTGTGTCGGACGCCGCTGATACGTTGCTGCAACCGAAACTGTCGGAGATCGATGGCGTCGGCAAGGTTTCGGTGCAGGGCAACATGAAGCCGGCAATTCGGGTCCGGGTCGATCCGGGCAGGCTCGCCGGTTACGGGTTGTCGATGGAGGATGTCCGCATTGCGATTGCGGCCGCCAACGTCAACGGCGCCAAAGGCGGGTTTGACGGGCCACGGCAGGCGATTGCGCTGGGGGCGAACGACCAGATCATCTCCCCCGATGCTTACAAATCGCTGGTGATTGCGTGGCGCAATGGCGCCCCAGTGCGGTTGGGCGATCTCGGCGAGGTGGTTGGCGGGCTTGAGAATAATCGCGCTGCGGCGTGGTACTACCCCGCCGGTGGGCCGGCCCAGCAGGCGGTGGTGCTGGACATCCAGCGCCAGCCCGGCGCCAACATCGTTGAAACCGTCAGGCGATTGCAGGCCGAGTTGCCCGCGCTGCGCCGCGCCATGCCCGCCCAGATCCGGCTGGCGATTGTGACCGATCGCACCGAAACCATCCGCGCCAGCGTGCGCGACGTGCAGTACACGTTGGTATTGTCGATCGTGCTGGTGGTGGGAGTGATTTATCTGTTCCTGCGCAGTTGGCGGGCGACCCTGATCCCGGCCATTGCCCTGCCACTGTCGCTGGTCGGCACGTTCGGGGTGATGTCGCTGCTCGGCTACGGGCTGGATAATCTCAGCCTGATGGCGCTGACGGTTGCCACCGGCTTCGTGGTCGATGACGCCATCGTGATGATCGAGAATGTGGTGCGCTATATCGAGGACGGCAAATCGCCGTTGCAGGCGGCCTATGAGGGGGCGGCCCAGATTGGCTTCACCATTGTGTCGCTGACAGTATCGCTGATCGCGGTGTTCATCCCGCTGCTGTTCATGACCGGGGTGGTTGGTCGGCTGTTCAGCGAGTTCGCGGTCACGCTGTCGGTTTCGGTGATTGTCTCGGCAATTATCTCGCTCACGCTGACGCCGATGATGTGCGGCCGGCTGCTGCGCCCGCATGGCGAGGAGACCCCCGGCGCAGTGTCGCGCATCTTCGAGCGTGGCTTCGACCGGATGCTGGCGGGCTACAAATCCAGCCTCGGATGGTCATTGCGGCATCAGCGTTTCATGCTGGTGGTGGCAGTGGCGACGCTGGTGGGCACGGCCTGGCTGTACATCATTGTCCCCAAGGGATTTCTGCCGTTGCAGGACACCGGCGTGATCGTGGTCGTCACCGAGGGCGAACAATCGATTTCGATCAAACGAATGACCGAGCTGCAAAGCCAGGCGGCCGAGATTGTCCGGCTCGATCCGGCAGTGGCGAGCGTGGTGTCGTTTGTGGGCGCTGGCGCGATCAACGCCACCCCCAATGCCGGACGGCTGACCATCGCGCTTTTACCGCGCAATAGCGGCCGGGCGTCGGCGCAGGATATCGCGACCCGGATGACCGTGGCACTGGCTGCCATTCCGGGGCTGACGGTGTTTCTGCAGCCGGTGCAGGACATCCAGATCGGCACCCGCATCAGCCGCACCCAGTTTCAGTACACCTTGATCGACACCGACCCGACCGAGTTGGCGCTATGGGCCCCGCGTTTGGTCGCCAAGCTGCAAGCCCTGCCCGATCTACGTGATGTTGCCTCGGACCAGCAAAATGACGGCTTCCGTCTGATGGTGCGGGTTGATCGCGACGCCGCCATGCGGCACGGGGTCAGCATGCAGATGGTGCAGGATGTGCTGTACGACAGCTTCGGCCAGCGCCAGATTTCGACCATCTTCGCCCAGGCCAACCAATATCGCGTGGTGCTCGAAGCATCCCCCGAATGGCAGGCCGATCCGGCATCGCTGCTGCTGCTGCGGGTGCCTGGCACGGGCGGCGCGCAAGTGCCGCTCAACGCGATTGCCAGCATTGAACGCACCACCGCCCCGCTCGTCATCACCCATGAAGCGCAATTCCCGTCGGTGACGATCAGCTTCAACCTTGGCCTGCGCGGTTCGCTCGGCGGCGCGGTCGAGGCGATTGCTGCCGCTGAGCGCGAGATCAATCTGCCGCCGACCATATCGGGCAGTTTTTCGGGCGACGCGGCAGAATTTCAGAAATCTCTCGCCGCCGAGCCATGGCTGATCCTGGCTGCGATCATCGTGATCTACATCGTGCTGGGGGTGCTGTACGAAAGCACCATCCACCCCATTACCATTCTGTCCACCTTGCCATCGGCCGGCATTGGCGCGGTGCTGGCGCTGATGCTGGTCGGCGCCGATCTGTCGCTGGTGGCGCTGGTCGGCGTGGTGCTGCTGATGGGGATCGTGAAGAAGAACGCCATCATGATGATCGATTTCGCACTCGACGCCGAACGCACCAGGGGGATTTCCCCCAATGCAGCGATCGAGGAGGCCTGCCTGTTACGCTTTCGCCCGATCATGATGACCACCATGGCGGCCTTGCTTGGCGCGCTGCCGCTGGTTTTGGAAAACGGTAGCGGATCGGAATTGCGGTTTCCGCTCGGCGTTACCATCGTGGGCGGGCTGCTGCTGAGCCAGTTTCTGACGCTTTATACCACGCCGGCGATCTATCTGGCGTTTGAACGGCTGCGGCGGCGTTGGGGCCCCGCGCCGGTGTTGGCGGAATGATGGCATGAAGCCAGGGACATTGCAGGGCTAGCCAAATGAACTTCTCCGCCCCCTTCATCCGGCGCCCGGTCGCCACCATCCTGCTGTCGATCGGCCTCGCCATCGCCGGGATCGTTGCCTATCATTTCCTGCCGGTCGCCCCGCTGCCGGCGGTGGATTTCCCGGCCATCGTGGTCTTCGCCGGGCGCCCGGGCGCGGACCCGGAAACCATGGCCAATTCCATCGCCGCCCCTTTGGAGCGCCATCTTGGCACCATCGCCGGGGTGACCGAACTCACCTCGACTTCCTCAACCGGGTCGACCGCGATTGTGGTGCTGTTCGATCTTAGCCGCACCATTGATAGCGCTGCCAAGGATGTCCAGGCGGCGATCAACGCGGCCACTAATGATCTGCCGTCCGACCTGCCGATCCGGCCTTATTTCCGCAAGTTCAATCCCGGTCAGGCGCCGATCATGTCAATAGCGTTGACGTCTGACACGCTGTCGATGGCGCAGGTTTATGATGCCGCTGACAGTATCCTGGCCCAGCGACTGTCCCAACTCGACGGCGTGGCCCAGGTGCAGTTGAACGGGGCGGAAAAGCCGGCGGTGCGGGTCCGGCTTGATCCGGCGGCGCTGGCCGCCGCCGGGCTGTCGTCGCAGGACGTCTATAACACTATTCGTCGGTCCAACGTCGTGGGTCCGACCGGCAGTTTGCAGGGACCGGACAGCGCCAACAGCATCGCGCTGAACGGGCAGTTGAGCCGGGCCGCCGATTACGCGCCGCTGGTGATCAAGACCGCGCCGGGGGGGGTGGTGCGGCTGGGGGATGTGGCGAGCGTGATCGATGGGGTCGCCAATACCCGCCTCGCCGCCTGGTTCGGCCAGAAGCCGGCGATCCTGATCTTTATCAGCAAAACCGCTGACGCCAATGTGATCGAAACCGTCGATCAGGTCCGCGCCATCCTGCCGCTGCTGCAATCATGGATGCCGCAAGGGATCGAGCTTACGGTGCTGTCGGACCGCACCCAGACCATCCGGGCGAGCGTGGATGATGTGCAAACCAGCCTCGGCATTTCCATCGTGCTGGTGCTGCTGGTGATCCTGCTGTTTTTGCGCCGCACGGTGCCAACCATCGCCGCCGCTGTTACCGTGCCGCTATCCTTGGCTGGCACCTTGGTCGGCATGTGGTTCTGCGGCTTCGCGCTGGATAATTTCAGCCTGATGGCGCTGACGATTTCGGTCGGCTTTGTGGTCGATGACGCGATCGTGATGATCGAGAACATCACCCGCCATATCGAGATGGGGAAAACCCCGTTGCAGGCGGCGTTCGACGGCGCCAGGCAAATTGGCTTCACGGTGATGTCGATCAGCATTTCACTGGTAGCGGTATTCATCCCGATCCTGTTCATGGGCGGGATTCTCGGCCGGCTGTTTCACGAGTTCACCACCACGCTGACCATGGCGATCGCGGTTTCAGCGCTGGTTTCGCTGACCTTGACGCCAATGCTGTGCGGGAGATTTTTGCGGGCACCGAAGCCACCGCGTGGGGTGTGGGGCTGGGTTGATCGCGGGGTGGAACGCGGTTTTGATGCAGCGCGCGATGGCTATGCCTTCACGCTTGGCTTTGCGCTGCGGTTCCGCTGGATCACCTTATTCATCACCCCGGTGGTGATCGGGATCACGGTGTGGATGTACATCGCCATCCCCAAAAGCATGTTTCCGACCCAGGATATCGGGCTGATGCAGGGCTCGACGCTCGCCGGACCCGAAACATCCTTTGTCGCGATGGCCGAGAAGCAACGCGCCGTGGTCGAAATTTTGCTGCGCGACCCAGCGATTGCCGCAGTTGGTTCAACCATCGGGGTGTCAGGCGGATTTTCGGCGATGAACCGAGGCCAGTTGACCATCGGCCTGAAGCCGCTGGCCGAACGCGGTGGGGTCCTGGCGCCGGCGATCATGGCCCGGCTGCGTTTGCCGCTCGCGCGGATCGGCGGGATGCAGACCTTCCTGTGGGCGGCGCAGGATCTGCCGTCGGGCGGGCGGGGGGGGGCGTCGGAGAAATTCGTCCTGCTTGGCCCCGATGTCGTTGAATTGCGACAATGGACGCTGGCGCTGGTTGATAGACTGCAGACGGTCACCTCGATCACCGAAATGAACTCTGACCAGGACCGCACCGCGCCGATGGCCAATGTGGTGATCGACCGCGACGCGGCGGTGCGGATGGGGGTGTCGGTGGCCGCAATCGGTAACGCGCTGAATAACGCCTTCGCCCAGCGCCAGATTTCGATCATCTACTCCGAGCGCAACCAGTATCGGGTGGTCGAGGAGGTTGATCCCAAGCTGCAAACCGACCCCACCATGCTGAGCCGGATATTTGTCGGCGCCAATAACGGCACCCAGATCCCGCTCGGCGCGCTGGTCAAAATCGAGCCTGGCAACGCGCCGCTTTCGGTGCACCATCAGGGCCAGTTCCCCGCGGCCACCATCAGCTTCAACGTTGCCGAGGGCGTGGCCCAGGCCGATGCGCTGGCCGAGGTCGAGGCGGTGGCGGCTGAGCTGCGCATGCCCGACACCATCCGCACCCAGTTCGCCGGCGGAGCGCGCTGGATGCGGGAGAGCCTGTCGACCCAGCCGGTGCTGATCGCGGCGGCGTTGCTGACAATATATCTAGTGCTGGGGGTGCTCTACGAAAGCCTGACCCAGCCGATTACCATCCTGTCGACCTTGCCGTCGGCCGGGCTTGGCGCGTTGCTGGCGTTGAAGGTCTATAATCTGAGTTTGTCGGTGATGGCGATCATCGGGGTGCTGCTGCTGATGGGCATCGTCAAGAAAAACGCCATCATGATGATCGATTTCGCCCTCGAACAGGAACGTCAGCACGGCAAATCCCCGGCTGAGGCGATCCATGCCGCCTGTCTCGAACGCTTTCGCCCGATCATCATGACGACCCTCGCCGCCCTGCTCGGCGCGGTGCCGCTGGCGCTGTCGTTCGGCACCGGTTCCGAATTGCGCCAGCCGCTGGGGATATCGATCATCGGCGGGCTGATCGTGTCGCAGGCGCTGACGCTTTATACTACGCCGGTGATTTATCTGGCGTTGCAGTGGCGGCCGAAATGGGTCCTGCGGCGGCGAAACCAGGCGGCGGCGGCAGAATGATGGAGGGGCTGGCTTTGGTGCAAAAAAAGAACTGGCTCCGTTAATTCCACCTGACTGCAAGCCTGCGACGCGGCATTGAGCGCTCTGTTATGCAATGTCGGACGCAGGCAATTCTTGACTTTGCCCGGCATTTTCCAGATACGCGGCGTAGATGTGCGTGCTGCGTGTCCACGCTGTGCATATCGGCAGATCGCGATGCGAGCAACCGCCCGCACCGTCAGTGGCCCGACCGGGGCCAGCCCCTGCCAAACTGCGCCTGATCTGAAAGCATTCCCGATTGACCGAAACACCGACCCTCGAAGACGCTGCCCCCGAACCTGCGGCGGCGGCGATTGTACCTGTCGCAGCCGACGAGTACGACTATCCTGACTACCCCGAGGAGCCCGAAGACGCGCCGCTGCCGGAAAACGGCTTTGCCGCCCTCGGCCTGTCGGAGCCGATTCTGCGCGCGATCCTCGAAAAGGGCTACACCCAGCCCACCCCGATCCAGGAACAGGCGATCCCCTATGTGCTGATGGGGCGTGACGTATTGGGCTGCGCGCAGACCGGCACCGGCAAGACCGCTGGGTTTACCCTGCCGATGCTGGATATTCTCGATGGCAGCCGCGCCCGCGCCCGGATGCCGCGCAGTCTGATCCTGGAGCCTACTCGCGAATTGGCGTTGCAGGTCGCGGAGAATTTTGTCGAATACGGCAAATACCTCAAGCTGACCCACGCGCTGGTAATCGGCGGCGAAAGCATGTCGGACCAGAAGGACCTGCTGATGCGCGGCGTCGATGTGCTGATCGCCACCCCCGGCCGGCTGATCGACATGTTCGAACGCGGCACCATCCTGCTCACCGATACCCGCGTGCTGGTGATCGACGAAGCCGACCGCATGTTGGACATGGGGTTCATTCCCGATGTCGAGAAAATCGTCGCGCAACTGCCGTCCAACCGGCAGACCTTGTTTTTTTCGGCCACAATGGCACCGGAAATCCGTCGTCTGGCGGATGCGTTTTTGCAAAACCCGAAGGAGATCACGGTCTCCAAGCCGGCCTCGGTCGCCACCACCATCACCGAGGGCATGCTGCTGGTCGCCGACCTCGACAAGCGCGAGGCTTTGCGCCGGCTGATCCGGTCCGAAGACGTGCAGAACGCGCTAATCTTCTGCAACCGCAAGGTTGATGTCGATATTCTCTACAAATCGCTCAAACGCCACGGCTTCAGCGTTGGCGCCTTACACGGCGACATGGCCCAGCCAGTGCGGTTTGCGACGTTGGAGAAATTCAAGGCTGGCGAAATCCGGTTGCTGTGCTGTTCGGACGTTGCCGCCCGCGGGATCGATATTGGCGGGTTGAGCCATGTGTTCAATTTCGACGTGCCGCATCATGCCGAAGATTATGTCCACCGCATCGGCCGCACCGGCCGGGCGGGGAGAGAGGGCCGCGCCTACACCTTCGCCACACCGGAAGACCGTTTGGCTGCTGAAGCGATCGAAAAACTCACCGGACATGCGATTCCGCGCATTACCATTGACGGGCTTGATGCCGTCGAATGGGCCGAGGGCGATGGCCGCCGCCGCGGGCGCGGCAAGGCCCCCGCCAAAAGCCGTGAACCCGCCAAGCGGGAACGCACCCCACGGGCACCGAAGGCCGAGCCAGTTGTCGTCGAAGCAGAAGTGCGAGCGATCGAAACGGCCGCCGAATTGCCGATCGAAGCCCCGGCCAAACCCGCAAGGCGCGAGCGGACACGGCGTGAACCCAAGGCGCGCGAGCCCGTCGCCGCCAAGGTCGAAGCACAACCCGAGCCGCGCCCGGAACCCCGCGCCGAGGAGCCGCGCCGCGATGCACCGCGCCGCGCCTATCGCCGCGATGACGATCTTGGCCCGTCAGTGGTTGGCTTTGGCGCCGAAACCCCGGCCTTCATGCTGATCGCCGCCCGCCGCAAACGCGCCCCCGAGCTGGAGCTTGACGCATGAACGACGCCCCCCCTGCCCCATCGCGCCGCGGCAAGCTTGGGCCGTTCAACTGGGAGGACCCGTTCTTCCTCGACGACCAGCTGACCGAGGACGAACGCGCGATCAAGGACGCCGCGCATCAGTTTTGCCAGGAGAAGCTGCAACCGCGCGTGCTCGCCGCGTTTCGCAATGAACGCTTCGACCGCGAGATCATGAACGAATTCGGCGAAATGGGCTTCCTCGGCGCGACCCTGTCGAGCCATGGCTGCGCCGATGTCGGCTATGTCGCCTACGGGCTGATTTCTCGTGAAGTCGAACGCGTCGATAGCGGCTATCGCAGTGCATTTTCGGTGCAGTCATCGCTGGTGATGTATCCGATTTACGCCTTTGGGTCGGATGATCAAAAGGATCGTTTTCTGCCCAAATTGCGCAGCGGTGAGTTTGTCGGCTGCTTCGGGCTGACCGAACCCGATGGCGGCTCGGACCCCGGCTCGATGCGGGCGACTGCGAAAAAAGTAGATGGCGGCTATCTGGTCAATGCCAACAAGACCTGGATCAGCAACGCCCCGATCGCCGATGTGCTGCTGGTGTGGGCCAAGGACGATGCCGGCGACATTCGCGGTTTCATCCTCGAACGGGGCATGAAGGGGCTGAGCACGCCGAAAATCGACGGCAAATTCAGCCTGCGTGCGTCGGTGACCGGGATGATCCTGGCCGATGACGTGTTCGTGCCTGACGGCAACATGCTGCCCAAGGTCAAGGGTCTGCGCGGTCCGTTTTCCTGCCTGAACAACGCCCGATATGGGATTTCCTGGGGCGCGCTGGGGTCGGCCGAATTCTGCTGGATGGCAGCGCGCAACTACACCATGGACCGCAAAGTGTTCGGCCGGCCGCTCGCCGCCAACCAATTGGTGCAGAAAAAGCTCGCCGACATGCAGACCGAAATTGCGCTGGGCCTGCAAGGCGTGTTGCGGCTTGGGCGGCTGATGGATGACGGGCGCGCGGCGCCGGAAATGATCAGCCTGTGCAAGCGCAATTCCTGCGGCAAGGCGCTGGCGATCGCCCGGGAAGCGCGTGACATGCATGGCGGCAACGGCATCGTTGATGAGTACCACGTCATTCGCCACATGATGAATTTGGAAACCGTCAACACCTACGAGGGCACCCATGACGTTCATGCGCTGATCCTCGGCCGTGCCATCACCGGCATTGCAGCCTTCGCCAATTGACCGAACTGCGAATTGACCGGGTCGGCGTAGACGGCGACGGCGTCGGGCATCTACCCGATGGCAAGCCGGTTTATCTGCCGTTCACCTTGCCCGGCGAAATGGTGGAGGCCGTTACGACCGAGCGGCGTGGCCAGGGTTGGACGGGTGACGCACGTGTGTTGGTGGCAAGCCCGGACCGGATTGTCCCGCCCTGCCCGCATTTTGGCCCGTGCGGTGGCTGTTCGTTGCAGCATTGGTCGGATGATCGCTATGCCGACTGGAAATCCGGACTGCTGCGCGCGGCCCTGATCCGTGCCGGCTTCACCGATGCCGTCGTCGCCCCTCTGGTCCGCACCCCACCCGGCGCCCGGCGTCGGATGGAACTCGCCGCGAAACGCCTGCCGAGCGGCGTGGCGCTTGGGCTGCATGTGCGCAACGGGTCTGCCGTGGTCGATCTCGCCGATTGCGCCGTGCTGCACCCCACCCTCGCCGAATTGGTGCCCGGCCTGCGCGACCTGCTGCGCGGCCTGTCGGGACTGAAGCGCGAAGGCGATGTACTGGTCAATCTGCTCGACGAAGGCCCCGACATCCTGCTGCGCATCGATGGCAATTTAACCACGCCGGATCGCACCAAGCTTGCCGCTTTTGCCACTGCGTGGGGTGCGCCGCGCATTTCGGTGAGCCGTGATGGCGCCCGCCCCGAAATCGCCGCCCAAATACGGCCGGCGCGGATGACCTTGTCCGGCACCGAAATTTCGCCAGCCGCTGGCGCGTTCCTGCAAGCATCGGCCGAGGGCGAAGCCGCCATCATCGCCGCCATGCTCGCGGGCCTGCCGCCCAAATTGTCGCGCAAGGCGCAAGTCGCCGAGCTTTATTCCGGCTGCGGCAGCCTGACATTTGCACTCGCCCAACAGGTCCGGGTGACTGCGTTTGATGGTGACCTTGATCTGACGACCGCGCTCGCCGGCGGCGCCAACCAGTCGGGCCAGGCCGGGCGGATTTCGGTGACCCGCCGCGACCTGACCCGCCAGCCCTTGAGCGCCAAGGAATTTGCGCCGTTCAAGGCCGTGGTGCTCGATCCACCGCATGGCGGGGCGGCGGCGCAGACCGAGCAGATCGCGGCTTCGGGGATCGCGCGGGTGATTTATGTCAGCTGCAATCCGGCGACCTTGGAGCGCGATGCGGCGGTGTTGCGGTTGGCTGGGTATAAGTTGCTGTCCGCCACGCCGATTGATCAGTTTTTGTGGTCGGCGCGGTTGGAGAGTGTGGTGGTGTTTGAGAAGGTTAAGTAAAGCGTTCTTTTTGTGAACAAAAAGAACCAAAAAAACTTCTTGATACGTGTTGCCGTTGGCGGGGGAGCGCGGAGGGTGGCCCGCCGTAGGCAACACATTCTTTTTTTCCAAAAAAAGGAGTGCTTGAACCCAATCGTCTTTTATGCGCATATGACATGGGTATGTGGAGCACCAGTCATGCCTGCAACCGCCATCGCTGAGCCCAAGGAAAGCAATCGCCGCGCTGCGAACGTAACCCTCCCTGTGCCTCTTTTGCAGGCAGCTCGTGCATTGAAAATCAATGTTTCCCAGGCCTGTGAACGTGGTTTGGTGGCCGAAGTGGCCAAAGCCCGCACCGAGCAGTGGTTGCGCGACAATCGCGCGGCGATGGATGCCTGGAATGCCCATGTTGAAGAACATGGCCTGCCGCTCGCGCAATACCGCCAGTTTTAATGGCGCGGCTCGACGTCTATCGCCTGGCGAACGGCGCCACGGTCGTCGATGTGCAAGCCGGGCTGTTGGACCATCTCGCGACCCGAATTGTCGTCCCGCTGGTGCCTAAGATCAGTGCGCCGCCGCCAATCAATGACCTCAATCCGATGTTTGAGATCGACGGGATTGCCCATGTGATGCAGACCCAGGCCACAGCCAGCATCCCGAAGCGGGAATTGCGCGCGCCGATTGCGTCACTGGATCGGCATCACGATCGGGTCACCCGGGCGTTGGATGTTTTGTTGCTCGGGTATTGATACGGCAGCATTATCCCGCCAACGCCGCCCGCACCAAGTCCCTCACAAACCCAAACTCCGCCGGCAGCAATGTCGGGTTCGGATTGCCCGCCCGATGCCCCCACACGCTTTCGATCGGGTGCAGTGCGCCATGCCGTAAGTACGCCATGTCGGCGGCATTGTCCGCCACCCGGAAATACAAATCCGTGGTGCTGGGCAGCAAAATCACCCGCGCCTTGATCGCCGCCAGGGCTTTGGGCAGGTCACCGCCATAGAGCGCATTGTCGCTGATATCGCCGTGCAGCCAGGTCACCAACTGCGCGTATAAATTCGCCGCACGACGCAGATAATAGCGTTCTTCCCAATCCGTCCGCAAATAGGTTTCCAGGTCCGGCGCGCCCAAGGCCGACACATGCAACCCGGCGCGATAGAAATCCTGGCTCAATGCCCAGCTTGCGTAAATGGTGCCAAACGCTTTCAGGCTGGCGCGTGGTTCGCTGGAGAAGTGCCCGCCGCTGATATGCTCAGGCGCTGCTTCCAATGTGCGCAGCAGCGACATCAGGAACACGCGGTTATGCACCGAGGTTTTGGCACTGCCGGCAAGCACGAAAGCGCGCGCCACCATGTCGGGCTCAATCGCTGCCCAGTGATAGGCTTGCTGGGCGCCCATCGAGAAACCATACACGGCGGCGAGCTTGGTTATCCCGAACTGCTCGGCCAACAAACGCTTCTGGCTTTTGACGAGGTCCCAACCAGTCACCACCGGGTAGTCTGGGTTATCCGCCGCCCCCGATGACAACCCGTTGGAAAACAAATTGGGGATCACGATGAACCAACGCGTCGGGTCGAGCACGCTGTCCGGTCCGATCAGGAACTCCATATCCGGATGCTGGGCGGTATAGGAGCACGGATACAGGATCACATTGTCACGCGCCGCGTTCAGCGTGCCATGGGTTTTCCAGGCGATTTTCGCGTCGCGGATCACCCCGCCCTTTTGCACTGGAAAATCCCCGAGGCTGAAAGCCCCGTCCTGTTGTGCCCAATTCATGTTCAGCCCTTTTTCGTGCGTGCATCAGCAAGCTGAGTGCGCAGTAGTTCAATTTCGGCGCGAAGGATGGCGATTTCGTCTTCGCTGGTCACTGGCGGGCGGGTCTCGGCGGGCAGGAACGGGGTAAACAGGCTCATCGCGCGTTCCATCATTGCCCGGTTCTGGCGGCCGACTTCTTCGAGGCCCGGCGGTAGAAAGGGCGCCATGCTTTGCTGGACAGTCTTGGTGACCTGTTCCTGCTGGCGGGCAAAGGCCGACATCGCGGTTTCGAGATAATTCGGCACCACACCCTGCATGCTGTCGCCGTAAAACCCGATCAACTGGCGCAGAAAGCCGGTGGGGAGCATGGCTTTGCCCTTGCTTTCCTCCTCGACGATAATCTGGGTCAGGACCGAGCGGGTGATGTCTTCGCCGGATTTCGCGTCATAGACCACGAAATCACGCCCGTTGCGCACCATTTCGGCGAGCGAATCCAGAGTGATGTAGCTCGAACTTTCAGTGTTGTACAAGCGACGATTGGCGTATTTCTTGACCACGACGGGCGGGGCGTCGCCTTTTGCCGCGGCAGTGGTAGAGTCGGTCGACGACATTACAGTCCCCCGGCGGGTGGAATAGCCCGTAGGTTTAGCATGATGCAGCGCAACAAAGAAACAGGCTTGCCATGGAGATGCGGTTTTCCCGGCCTGCGCTTGCGCCTATGCTATCGGCATGGAGCAACGATGACGCATGACCGGGTCCAAAACCCCAAACGCTGGCGCACCCGATCTGCGCGCCGTGGCGGAGGATTGGATCACCATCGTGCAAAGCGAGCTGGCGGCGCTCGCCACCGACCGCGAGGCCGCCGAAATCGCCACTGCCATGCTGGCAGTTTGGGCCAATGCGGCAATTGCGATGGTGCGGGCTAGTGCCCGGCCCGCTGCACCGACGCGGCCCGCGCCCACTGCTGCTCCACCTGATGCTGGCAACGATGAGCTCGCAGCGCTCCGTCAGCGCGTCAATGAACTTGAACGGCGTGTGGCCGAGTTTGGACAGCACAACCAAGGCCGCGCTGGCAAACCTGCTCGCGGGCGCCAATCCCGGCGAAATCCCACCGGCGGTGCTGACGGCGGCGCTGGAAAAAGATAGGGCGCTGCTGGCCGGCATCGCCGCCTATCGTCGCCATCCCTGGCTGCGGGACTTGCCCGATCCGCCGGAAATCTGGCGTGAGGGCGATACAAGGCTGCTCGATTTTGGTGGCACCGGAGCACCCCTGCTGTTCGTGCCCAGCCTGGTCAATCGCGCCACCGTACTCGACCTCGCCCCCGGCCAGTCGATGATGCGGTTTTTCGCGGCGAGCGGTTGCCGGACCCTGCTGCTGGATTGGGGCTGGCCGGGGCCGCGCGAGCGCGGATTTGGTCTGGCGGATTATGTTGCACGACTCGGCCGGGCGGTTGCAGCCCAGCCGGCCCCGGTAATCCTGGTGGGCTATTGCATGGGCGGGCTGCTGGCCCTGGCGGCAGCCCAGCACACGCCGACGGGCCTTGCGGGCCTAGGGTTGCTTGCCACGCCGTGGGATTTCCATGCTGGCACCATCGGCAGGCCCGAGGCGGTTGCGCAGCTTTTGCCGCTGCTGGAACCGGCAATGGAACTGACCGGCACCGTGCCGATTGACGGGCTGCAAACCCTGTTCACCTTGCTCGACCCGTTCGGCGTCGGTGACAAGTATCGCCGCTTCGGCAAGCTCGACCAGACCAGCGCGCGGGCGGCAGCTTTTGTTGCAGTGGAAGACTGGCTCAATGACGGCGTGCCGCTCGCCGCCCCCGTTGCGCGGGAGGTTTTGGGCGGTTGGTATGGCGAAAACCGCCCCGCAAACGGCGCGTGGCGCATTGCCGGCCACGCGGTTCGTCCCGAAAATCTGCGCCTGCCGAGCTTCGTCGCCATTCCGGCGCGCGACCGGATCGTGCCGCCGGAAAGCGCCGAACCGCTTGCCGCCGCCCTGCCCGATGCAACCGTGATCCGCCCGGCCGCCGGGCATGTCGGCATGGTTGCCGGCACGGGCGCTGCGAGCGCGCTATGGCATCCGCTACTGGAATGGGTGCAGCGCCTCGACAAAAGCTGACACGGGCGCGTAATCGTTCTATAGAGCGCGTCAAAATACCACAGGAGCCGCCAGTATGGACGACATCGTCATCGTTTCCGCCGCACGCACCCCGGTTGGCAGTTTCACCGGCGCCTTCGCCACCGTCCCCGCCCATGTTCTTGGCGCCGCCGCCATTCAAGCCGCGTTGTCCCGCGCCGGGCTTGAGGGTGGCGATGTGGATGAGGTTATTCTTGGTCAGGTGCTTGCCGCCGCCCAGGGCCAGAACCCGGCCCGCCAGGCCGCCCGCGCGGCTGGGATTTCCGATGCTTCCACCGCGTTTGGGGTAAACCAGGTTTGCGGCTCGGGCCTGCGCACCGTGGCACTCGCCGCCCAGCAGATCCGCACTGGCGAAAGCCGGATCGTGATCGCCGGCGGGCAGGAAAGCATGTCGATGTCAGCCCATGCGGCGCATTTGCGGGCTGGGGCGCGGATGGGCGATATGTCGTTCATCGACACCATGATTAAGGACGGGTTGTGGGATGCATTCCACGGCTATCACATGGGCACGACCGCCGAAAACGTCGCCCGCGCTTACCAGATCACCCGGGAAGAACAGGACGAATTTGCCGTCGCCAGCCAGAACAAGGCATCGGCTGCGCAAAAAGCTGGCCGTTTTGCCGACGAAATCGTCGCCGTCACCATCAAGGGTCGCAAGGGCGATATCATCGTCGATCAGGACGAATATATCCGCCATGACAGCAGCATTGAAGCCATGGCCAAATTGCGCCCGGCGTTCAGCAAGGACGGCACCGTCACTGCCGGCAATGCCAGCGGCATCAATGACGGCGCGGCGGCGTTGGTTATCATGTCGGGCGCCGAAGCCGCGCGCCGGGGCCTGACGCCACTTGCCCGGATCGCGAGCTTTGCGACTGCGGGTGTCGATCCGGCAGTGATGGGCACCGGGCCGATCCCGTCAAGCCGCAAGGCGCTGCAACGGGCCGGCTGGAAACATGATGACCTCGATCTGATTGAAGCCAATGAAGCCTTCGCCGCCCAGGCCTGCGCGGTCAACAAGGACATGGGCTGGGATACCGGCAAGGTGAATGTGAACGGAGGCGCGATCGCCATCGGCCACCCGATCGGTGCCTCGGGCGCGCGGGTGCTGGTTGGATTACTGCACGAGATGGCGCGGCGGGATGCCAAGAAGGGGTTGGCGACGCTGTGCATTGGCGGCGGGATGGGCGTGGCCATGTGTTTGGAGCGGTAGAAGAAAGCGTCTTCTTATACCAAGCGCCCTTGATGTTGACCCATGAAGACTGGGTCAACGGCGCTTGGTATAAGTCTTTGCTTGGCGCACCGCCGCCGGCCAACCCGGTGCGCAACACCAAGCGCCCGAATGGCTGGAAGAGTCAGCCATTCGGGCGTCTGGTATTAGTTTGAAAACAAAGAAACAAAAATACTTTAACTATTGCGGCCGTTGGCTCGGGCCTGCGGAGGCGCCCAAGCCCGCAGCAACAAAGTAAGGAAAAGTTTTTTTGGTTCTTTTTGTTCACAAAAAGAACTGCTTGCCTTCCTAACCTTTAATCGCATTCCACATAATCCGCGGCAACTGCCCCAAACTCGGCCGATACTGAAACTGCAACATCAGCCGGCCCAAAACATGCGCGCGGCGGTGGGAAATGAACCAGGGCGGCCGCATCGGGGCGCGAAACGGGGCTTCGAGCACAGTGCGCTCGGGGCGGTCGAACATATAGCTGTTATGGACCACGCCGATTCCGCTTTGCACGTCGGCGAGGGTATGGCCGGGAAAGGCGCCCCAGCTGGCCTGTGGGGTGCCGAAGCCAAGAGCCGTCCAACTGTTGATGGCGATGGTGCCGTAGCGCAAATCGGCAATCATCACCTCGAATTGTGCCCGGCCAATTTTTTTCATGGTTTTCGGATGGATCAGGATGTTGGCGCCCAGCGTGCCGGCGAGATGTTGGTTGGCATAGGCGATGGCCGCGTGCAGAAACGCCGTCGGATCGTCTCCGGGCAGCTCGGTAACCCCCAGCGCGGGGGCAAAGACCTCAAATTTTTCGGCAATCGCATTCTCGCCGGCCCGGAACGACAGCACCGGGCACTGGTTGGTGCTTGTCGGTGCAGGCGCGTCGATGCCCAGGCCATGCTGCCAGTCCGACAGTCGGGCCGAAGCCCCCGGATAATAGAGCGGCCGTGGCGCGGATTGCGCAATAGCCGTGCGCACGCCAGCAAGAAAATCATTGCGCTGCGGCCAGTCTGCGGACAGCACCAGCACCTGGCAGGCGATGCAGTTAAAGCCGGCATTGTTCAACTTTTGCGAGGCCACCAGTTCGCCGTGATAGGCGAGATCGGCAGCCGACCAGGGGCCCGGCACGACGATGGTCGGCGACACCCCGCCGAGTTCGGAACTGATCGGGCGCGGGTTTCTGGGGGGGCCGGTCTTGTCGCTTCCAGCCCCCCAGACGATGGCATCATGTGCGGCCGCCGAGCCGGTGATATGGATGGTTTCGACCAAGGGATGGCTGCACAAATATTGCCCGACGGCGGCATTCCCGGTGACGATGCGCAGAAACCCCGGCCCGATCAGCGGTGCCAGCGCAGTCGCCAGGAACGGTGCGAGATAGTCATTCACCGGATTCAGCTTGACCAGCACCACCTGGTTCTCGACGAATAGTTTATCCAGGCAATCGAGCGGCGCTATTGCAGCGACATTGCCGGCGCCGAGCACCAGCGCAACCCTGCCGCTGCGCGCGATGGCCTTGTTGTAACCGGCGGCCGCATTGGCCACGAGATTTTCCCGGTCCACCCCAGGCTGCATCCACACATCGACGGTCATGCCACTGAACAGCACCCGGTCCCAGAGCGATCCCGGCACCACCCGCGCCGCGATCCGCCCGCCCGGCACATCGCGCAGTTGCAGGCCACGCAGATGTTTCCCATCGGCAATTTGCCCGAGCGTGTGCAGCATCGCGTTGCACCAGACCATCACCGCATAAGGGCCGGCGAACCATTCCTCACCGGCGCTCGGCGATGCCGGATCGAGTCCTTTGGCGTGCGCGGCGGCCTCGGCCCAGGCAGGGGCCACGTCCAGCAGGCGGTCCTTGACCGCCTGGAGCAGGGCGATCCGATCTGGCACCGAAACCTCCGTCCAACGCTGCTTGGCATTGGCCAGAATGGCGAGGTCCGCCTCTAACCCCGCCGCGTTCATTGGTGCGCAGTGGCGCCGATAAGGTCGGCCGCCCGTTCGGCGATCATGATGGTCGGCGCATTGGTGTTGCCACCGATTAGGGTTGGCATCACCGAAGCATCGACCACCCGCAGTCCCGCGATGCCATGGACGCGCAATTGCGGGTCCACCACCGCCATCGGGTCGGTGCCCATCTTGCACGTGCCAACCGGGTGATAGATCGTATCGGCACGGGCGCAGATCTGTGCCATCAGGGCGGCATCATCGAGGCCCTCAGTCTTGTATAATTCCTTGTAGCGATATTTCGCCAAGGCGGGTGCCGCGAGAATTTTCTGGGTCTTTTTCACCCCGGCCAGCAACAGCGCGGCATCGGCCGGATCGGCGAGGAAATTCGGATCGATGCGCGGCGCTTTTGTTGGGTCGGCGCTGGCCAGCCCAACCGTCCCCCGGCTTTTGGGCCGCAGCACGCAAACATGGCAGGAATAGCCGAAGCCCCAATGACGCTTGCGGCCGTGATCATCGACCATCGCGATCAGGAAATGCAGTTGCAGGTCAGGCCGGTCGAGTTCGGGGCGCGATTTGATGAACCCACCACTTTCGGCGAACGGGGACGCGATCAGCCCTTCGCCGGTTTTGCGCCATTCGCCGATCGCTGCAATCAACTGGGCGATGCCGCGAAAGCTCAAGCCCATCATGTCAGTTTCACGCGACTTCCACGACAGGGTAAAATCGAGATGGTCCTGCAAATTCTTGCCCACGCCTGGCAGCGCGTGCTGCACTTTAATCCCGTGCGGGGTCAGTTCGGCCGGATCGCCAATCCCCGACAGCATCAGCAGATGCGGCGAATTGAACGCGCCACCGCACAGGATGACCTCACGTGATGCAGCAATAATTTCGGTGCCGCCTTTTCCCCGCACCTCGACACCCGTGGCACGACCATTTTCCAGGACGACACGGAGCGCCTGGGTTTCGGTCATCACGGTGAGGTTCGGGCGATCCATCACCGGATGGAGATAGGCCGCCGCGGCCGAGCAGCGTTCGCCATTGCGGTCGCCGCCGTGGAACTGGGTGACCTGATAGAGCCCGATCCCCTCCTGCTCAGCACCGTTGAAATCATCGTTGCGCGAAAAGCCGGCCTGTTCGGCGGCGGTGACAAAGTCGCTGGAAATGCCGCGCGGGGTTTGCTGTTCGGACACTTGCAGCGGCCCGAGGGCGCCGTGCAACTGGTCCTCGCCGCGTTCGTTGCCCTCGGCGCGCTTAAAATAGGGCAGCACCGCGTCGAAGTTCCAGCCCGGACAGCCCAACCGTGCCCAATCGTCGTAATCGGTACGGTGGCCGCGCAAATACAGCATGGCGTTGATCGCGCTTGAGCCACCCAGGCCGCGGCCGCGCGGCTGATAGCCGATCCGGCCGCCCAGACCGGTTTGCGGCACAGTTTGGTAGGCGTAATTCATCGCCTTGGACTTGCCGACCTGCATAATCCCGGCCGGCGCCCGCACCAGGATGCCCCGCCCCTCGCCGCCGGCTTCGATCAGACAGACCGACACTGCCGGGTCTTGGGATAGTCGCCCGGCCAGGGTGGCGCCGCCTGAGCCGCCGCCAACGATGATGTAGTCGAACATGGGGGAACTCCTGTCTACCGCGGCAAGGTAGCTGGAATGGCAGGCAAGGTGTTGCTTTTTTGCTCCAAAAAGAATGCCTTGCCATTTTTTAACCCGTTATGATCGATCAGGCCCATCCTCAGGTCACGGTTGAGCGCGCTGGCGTCGATCGGCGCCGAAATCCAGGCCGCTAGCCGCATCCGCCAAACTTTCCGATCAGGTCACACCCGCAGGCTCCAGATCGCATTTTCCTGGCCGGGGGCATAGTCGTTGTTGGTCTGTGTCGGGTTACGATTTATCAAGGCGCGGGCATACATCGGATGGCGCATCGAACGCACCTCGTGCTCGATGGTGCACAGCACGGCGCCGGTATCGAGGTCGGTGATGTCCTGGAAACGATATTGCGCGTCGTTGCTTTCCTCGGAGATCAGTCCGCGCGCTTGCAGCAGCGCGTGCGGGCCGGAAAAATCGGCCAATGCGATCTGGACGTGATGGCCGTCAAAGGCGCCGAGGTCGCGGGTGGTTTCACGGAAGATCATGCTTTCGCCACGGCCAATCGGGATGCGGGCGAACGCGCCGGCGGCATCCTGGCCGTGGCTTGCCGGCGACAACAGGATTTCGCGATAGAAGCGGGCGATGCCAGCGGCGGTGCCGGGCGCGGTTTCGACCTCGACATAGGGCATGCCGAGCAGGATCGGGCCGAAACGTTGCAAATCCGGCGCATGGACCCGGATGCGATTGCCCCATGGGCAGGTGACATCGACCTGATTGCCGGTGCGCGCATAGGCGAATTTGGTATCGCCGAGGCGCGGTGCCACGACTGCCAGACGCGATACCAGCGTGTCGAGATCGGCCATCACCAGCCCGGTCACCCCACGCAGCATCTGCGCCGGGCCAACCGGCAAGTGGAACTGGCAGGTGCCGACATTAATCCAGCCATTATCGACGCCGACCATGAGGTAGGGGTCGCGGGTCAGGCCCAGCCCGGTGACATAGAACAGCATCGCCAGGCGCTGATCGGGCACCCGAACATTGACGTGACCGAACTCGACGATGTTGCCGATATCCTGGGTGGTACGGTCGAAAGCCGGGCGCGTATTGGCATCGTTCATGGGGGTCAGCTTCCTGTCCAGTGCGGCTGGCGTTTTTGCAGGAATGCATCGATGCCTTCTTCGGCGTCGTTCGCCAGCATGTTATTGGTCATTACGGTTGCGGTGTAGGTGTAGGCGTCCGCCAGGGTCATTTCCACCTGACGATAGAAGGCTTCCTTGCCGATCGCGAGGGTCAGCGGGCTTTTGGCGGCAATCTGGGCGGCGAGTGCTGCCGTCGCGGCGGCCAGATCGTCATCCGGCACGACTCGATTGACCAGACCGATTTCACGCGCGCGCTCGGCGGAAATCATGTCGCCGGTCAGCAGCATTTCCATCGCGTGCTTGCGCGCCACCGCCCGAGACAGGGCCACCATCGGGGTGGAACAGAACAGGCCGATATTGACCCCAGGCGTGGCGAACCGGGCGCTGGCACCGGCGACTGCCAGATCGCAACTGGCAACAAGCTGACAGCCAGCGGCAGTGGCAACCCCGTGGACCTGGGCGATCACCGGTTTGGGCAGATGCACAATCGCCTGCATCAGCCGGCCGCATTGGGCGAATAATGCGTCATAGGCGGCGCGACCGGGGGTGGCGCGGATTTCCCACAAATCATGCCCGGCGCAAAAGGCCGGGCCAGCGCCGGCAATCACCACCACATGCACCGCTGGGTCGTGGCGGATGGCGGCGATCGCCTTTTCCAGTTCCGCCATCAACCCGACCGACAGCGCATTGCGCTGGGTCGGCCGGTTGAGGGTCAGCGTGGCAACGCCCGCGCAGTCATGGCGCAGCAATTCCATCGGTTACTGGCAGGTCCAGCTGAACTTCGAGAAATTATACCCGAAACTCTGGATCGGCGACCATTGATAGCCGGTCAGGCACCGATGGATGGCGTGGCGTTCGGTTGCCGTCAGCACAAAAACGTCGGTCTGGTCGGCCACCAGCTTCTTCTGCAACGCCTTGTAGATTTCGTTCTGCTTGCCGACATCGACCTCGGACCGGGCGGTGTCGATCATCGCATCAACATCCTTGTCCTGCAGCCAGCTCATTGACGCCCAGGTGCCGGCGGCCTTGGAATGATACTGCACGTAGAAAATGCTGTCGGGAGACGGGTAGGTCGGGCCGCTGAAAATCTGCGCCGAAGCCGGGGAGGTTTCGGTCTTGGTGGCAAGTTCAGTCATCCGGTTCCAGGGTTCCGGCCGCAAAGTGGTATCGAACCCGAGCGGATCGAGGGTGGATTTCAGCAGCAGGCTGACTTCTTCCTGGAATTTGGCGCTGGAAACATAGGCGTGCAGCAGCGGAATTTTGCCCTTGCCGGCATATTTGCTGAGCTTAAGTTCGGCGGCCGCCTTGGCCAAATCCTGCTTGGGCAGCGGCAAGTCGCTGGCATAGGCATCGGCGAAGGCCGCCGCCATCGGGCCACCGACCCCAATGCCGGGATAGAGCGTCTCGCGGATTGTCGTGTAGTCCAGCGCATAGGCGATGGCGCGGCGGACATGAATGTCGTCGGTTGGCGGGACCAGGTGATTGAGCTTGATGTAGTACCCGGTCGCCGTCGGGTTGGCGATAATCTTGTAGTCCTTGAGCTTGCTGATCGAGTCGTAGGTTTCGGTCGCCTGATAGCGGCTCGACATACTCAGCTCACCGCGGGTTGCCAGCGCTTTGACGGTGGCTTCGTCGGTGGTCGGGATGAAGCGCACTTCGTCGATCGCACCTGGTGCAAAACCCTTATGGTAGCCGGGAAAGCGGGTGATGGTGAACGGGCCGCCGCGCACGAAGCTGGTCAGCGCATAGGGGCCGGTGCCGGCGGATTTTTCGGCAAGGTAGGTTTCCGCCCAAGGCTCGCCATTGGCGTTGGCCATCGCAAGATCGCTGTTGATTACGAACAGCAAGGCGCTGGTGCCGAGGAAGGGCGCGAAGACGCGATCGAGGGTGATTTCCACCGTCGCGTCATCCTTGGCGACGACGTTGTCCGGCTTGATGAGGTTGCTGAACAGAAACGCCGGGCCCTTGTTGATGGCGAGCATGCGGCGGATGGACCACACAACATCGCGTGCCTTGACCGGCTTGCCGTCTTGGAAAATCGCCTTTGGGTCGATGCTGAAAGTATAGACTTTGTTATCCGGCGAAATTGTCCATTTATTGGCCACCGCCGGGAGGCTGTTGCCCTTGCCATCGACTGTTGTCAGGCCTTCATAGGTGTTCACCGCGCCAAGATATTCCGTGTAGTCCTTGACCTTCGCCGGATCGGTGGTGCCGAGGATTTGCGTGAGCGTGACGGTGATCGTGTTTTTTGCAGCAACCGGTTGGGTGGCGAGGGCTGCGAGGCCCAGCAGAGCGGCAATGCGGATCGGGCGGGACATGGCTATATCCTTGTGCAGAACACCTATGCGCCGAAGATAGGCGGGGATTCCGGCGCTGGCAATCAGATTGGAATGCGGGCAACGTCGCCGATGCCAAGTTTGAAATCCCTCGCTCAAATCTCTTTAATCGCCTTACCAATCGCCACCAATGTCGCATCAATCACCGCGTCATCATGCTCGGTGGATAAAAACCAAGCCCCACGCTCCAGCGCTCGCACGCCGTGGCGGAGCAGCGCGGTGGTGAAGGCGATGTAGCGCGGGCGGTTCATCCGCCCCAGGTCAGCCCAATTGCGCGGCGGCGACGAAAGCCCAAGTGCCACGTGAAATATCTGCGGCAGGCCGCCGACATGGGCCGCGATCCCCGCACCATCGAATGCTGCCTGGATGCCCGCCATCAGGCGCTGACCGCGCGGCGCGATGCCAGCAAGCGTTGCTGGATTACCCAGCCGGCGCAATGCCGCAACGCATGCCGCCATGGTCACCGCCTGGCCATTATAGGTGCCGCCATGGACCACGCCCTTGGTCACCAATTCCATTAGTTCAGCACGCCCCGCGATGGCGGCAACTGGGAAGCCGTTGGCCATCGCCTTGGCGAAGGTGGCGAGGTCGGGCGTCACACCCAGCAATTGCTGTGCTCCGCCGGGGGAGACCCGAAAACCGGTGATCACCTCGTCAAAAATCAAAACCGTGCCGGCGGCGGTGCAGGCCGCGCGCGCGCCCTCGAGGTAGCCCGGACGTGGGAAAATCGCCCCCTGGTTGCACATGATCGGTTCCATGATGATGCCGGCGACATCGCCGCGCGCCAACCGGGCTTGCAATGCCGGGAGATCGTTCCACTCCAGCACCTCGATCTCGCTGGTTTCAGTTGCCTGGCCGAGGCTGCCGGCGACCGGGCCGTTGGCGCCTGGTGGCGGGGTTGTCGACCACAGAATATTATCGAACCAGCCATGGTAGTGCCCGGCAAACTTCACGATCACCCGCCGGCCAGTGGCGGTGCGCGCCAGCCGCAGTGCGACCTGCACTGCTTCGCTACCCGACGAGCAGAACCGCATCCGTTCGGCGCACGGCACCATTTCGCAGACCAGCCGCGCCGCTTCGGCCTCGGGCGCTGACTGGCCGCCATACAACAACCCATCGGCCATTTGGGCGGTGGCGGCGGCAATCACGTCGGGGGGGGTGTGGCCCAGGATCATCGGGCCCATGCCGAGATAATAGTCAATCAGCCGATTGCCATCGACATCGAACAGATAAGGTCCATCAGCGCGGTCGAACACCAACGGGGTTGGTGCGATGCCGAGGCGAAAATTGCTTGATACGCCGCCGGCAAGATAGTGCGATGCGGCGGCGATGCGCGCCTTGCTCGCGTCAAAGCTCAGTTCTTCCGACATGATGCGTCTCCCGACTTCATTGAGCGGACCGTTCCGGAACAGGCCCAGAATGTCAACGAAATACCAGGTCAGGAAGTTTTTTGCGTCTTTGTTATCAAACAAGGGAGACCTTCCTTGACCGTTCCGCCCATCGGTTTAGGCTGGCTGGAAACCAGTCCAAGGATGCCAGCCCATGCCCGCACTATCCCAAAACCCAGCCCCCAACACGCTGGACGCGCTGAAATTTCGCTGCATCGGCCCATCGCGCGGCGGCCGCGTTGTGGCGGTTGCGGGCGATGCCAACGACAAAATGACCTTTTATTTCGGAGCCTGCGCCGGCGGCATCTGGAAGACCACCGATGGCGGGGTTTATTGGCGCAATGTGTCGGACGGATTTCTGACGTCGTCGTCAGTGGGCGCCATCGCGGTGGCGCGCTCGGACAGCAATGTGGTGTATGCCGGCATGGGCGAGACCACCATCCGGCTCGACGTGTCCTATGGCGATGGGGTCTATAAATCGACCGATGCCGGGCGGAGTTGGACCCATATCGGCCTGCGGGACACCAAGCATATCGGCAGGGTGCTGATCCATCCGGAAAATCCCGATCTGGTATATGTCGCGGCACTTGGGGACATTTTTGGATCCAACGACGCGCGTGGCGTTTACCGGTCCAAGGATGGTGGCGCCAACTGGGAGCGGATTCTGTATCGCAACGAAGAAACCGGTGCGATCGACATGGCAATGGACGCCAGCAATCCGCGTATCATGTTTGCATCGATGTGGCAGACGCGGCGGAATTTCTGGAACATCAGCAGCGGCGGCCCCGGCTGCGGGCTGTTCCGGTCCACCGATGGCGGCGACACCTGGGAAGAAATCACCACCGCGCGCGGCCTGCCGGATGGTGCGCTTGGCAAAATCGGCGTGACGATCTCGCCGGTAAAGCCGGGCCGGGTCTGGGCGCTGATTGAGGCGATCGATACCAAGACCGGGCTTTACAAATCCGATGATTACGGCGCCACCTGGACCCTGATGTCCAATAACCGCGACCTGATGCACCGGCCTTGGTACTACACCCATGTTTTCGCCGATACCGGCCATGAAGACACAGTCTACGTCACCAATCTCGGCATGTGGAAATCCACCGACGGCGGCATCAGCTTCAACGAAATCAACACCCCGCATGGCGATAACCACGATCTTTGGATCGACCCGAACGATTCGAGCCGCATGGTCGAAGGCAATGATGGCGGCGCCTGCGTGTCGTTCAATGGCGGGCTGGTATGGTCGTCGATCTACAACCAGTTGACCGCGCAATTCTATCGCATCGACATGGACAGCCGTTACCCGTACCGGGTCTACGGCACTCAGCAGGATAATTCGTCAATCGCGGTGCCGTCGGCCGGGGTGTGGGGCGCTATTCCGCTCGCCGATTGTTCTTATCCAGGCACCGGCGAAAGCGGCTTCATCGCGGTCAAGCCCGATGACAACAACATCGTCTATTGCGGCGCGGTGGGGTCAAGCCCAGGTGGCGCCGGCGCATTGCAGCGCTATGATTACGGCACGGATCAGATCCAGCTGCGCAATGTCTGGCCGGAACAATCGACCGGCACCGCGCCGCGCGATTTGCGCTATCGCTTCGCCTGGACCTACCCGATTGTGTTTTCGCCGCACGACACCAACGTGCTTTACGCCGCCGGCAATCATGTGTTTCGTACTACCAACGAAGGCATGGATTGGGAGGAGATTTCCCCCGATCTCAGCCTTAACGACAAATCCCGCCAAGACCATTCCGGCGGCAACGTGACGCGGGAAAGCGCGGGCGCGGAAGTCCATGCAAGCTGCGCGTGCGTGGCCCCATCACCGCATCGCCGCGGCGAAATTTGGGCCACCACCGATGACGGCCTGGTGCAGGTCACCCGCGATGACGGCAAAAGCTGGCACAATGTTACGCCGCCCGGGATGCCGGCGCTTGCCTATATCGGCTGCGTGGAAATCTCGGCGCATGATCCCGATACTATCTATCTCGCCGCCACTAACTACAAACTCGCCGATTACGAACCCTATCTGTTTCGTACCCGCGATGGCGGACGCAACTGGCAGGTCATCAACGGCGACTATCCGGCCGGGGAGATTACCCGCGTCGTCCGCGCCGATCCGACCACACCGGGCTTGCTGTTTGTTGGCAGCGAAACCGGCGTGTTTTTCAGCAGCAACGATGGCGCGAACTGGGCGCGGATGGGCGGCGGCTTCCCGGTCGTCCCGGTCTATGACCTCAAAATCAAAGGCGCTGATCTGGTGGTCGGCACCCATGGCAGGTCGTTCTGGATCCTTGACGATATCTCGCCGCTGCGCGCTTTGGCCGCTGGGCCGCACCAAGGCGTGATTGCGCCGCGGGAAACGGTTCGCACCAAACTGCATTTTGCCGCTTTGAACGCGGTGCGCCAGAACATCGCCTTTAACCTCGCCTTCGGCATGGAGGGCGGCATCGCGGTGGTGGATATGCCCGATGGCAGCAAGCGCCGTGAACATCTTGATGTCGGTGAAAATCCACCCAATGGTGCAATCACCTATTACTGGCTCGATAGCGCTGATCCGGGGCCGGTGGTGTTGACCTTCCAGGATGCCAAAGGCGCCGTCATTGCGCGCTTTGCCAGCGACGACATGGACCTGCCAGCTCCACACCGGCCATCGACCAAGGCTGGGCTCAACCGGTTCGTCTGGGATATGAAATATCCTGGGCCAGTCAAGATCGATGCGGCCCTGGCACCCGCGCGCCAGAAGCCGCTGTCGGCGGAACCGGAAAACCCGTCCGGCCCGACCATCGCACCTGGCAGTTATCTGGTCGAGGCGAGCATTGCCGGCACGCTATCCTTGGCTGGGTTTAGCGTGGTGAAGGACCCGCGCCTGTCAACCACCGATGCGGAATATGCGGCCCAGCTCGCGCAGTTGCAGGCGCTGACCGCCTCGCTGTCGGCGGTGCATCAGTCGGTCAACCGCATTCGGCGGCTGAAGGTGACGCTCGAGGCCCTGACCCGCCGCGACGATGCGGCCACGCTGGCCGACAAGGCGCGGGCCGGCATCGATGCCCTGTCTGCGATCGAGGGGACATTGGTCGACGTCAAGCGGCAATCCGCCCGCGACGGTTTGCGCAATCCAGCTGGCCTGGCTGACACGTTGGGCAATCTGGCGGCCGGGATCGCGATTGCTGACTGCGCGCCGACCAGCTCGGTGAAGGCGGTTGCGATGGGAACCATGGGAAAAGTGTCGGGCGAAATTGATAAGCTCGAAGCCTATATTGCCGGCGAACTTGCCGACATCAACGCCGCGGCCGGCAACCTGCCACTGATCGGGGATTAACAAAAAACGGCCGTTCCACCTGGATGGAACGGCCGTATTGCAATGGCCCGAACAGGCTCAGGCTTTGGGCTTGCGCCCAAGCTTGACGGGCGCGACCACAGGCTTCGGCATCGGGGCGGCAGCGGGCTTGCGGCCAAGGCCGATGGTCTTTGCCAGTTCTGAGCGGCGCGCGGCATAGTTCGGCGCAACCATCGGATAATCCGACGCGAGCCCCCAGCGTGCACGATATTGTTCCGGGGTTAAATCATAAGATGTCGCCAAGTGGCGCTTCAGCATCTTCAGCTTTTTGCCGTCTTCCAGGCAGATAATATATTCGGCAAACACCGATTTTTTAACGGGGACAGCAGGTTCCGGGCGCACTGGCTCGGCGGCGACATGGCCTGCACCTGACAGACTGGCGTAGACCGAGTTGATCAGCGCCGGCAATGCTTCCGAGGCAACATTGTTGTTGCCGAGATGGGCGGAGACAATTTGTGCCGTTAATTGCAGCATGCGACCGTGATTGTATTCGTCTGACATTGAACTCATTCGTTGTTGTGAAGGCGCTGGTATAGCGTGCGATTCGACTTTTTGCATCTGTTTTGTTTAGAACGGCTCAGCAAGCAAAGCAGACTCTGGAAAGGTCTTCTTTGTTTAAAGACAAAGAAGCCAAAAAACATCCCACTTTGTTGCCGTTGACGTGGGACCTCACCGCGATTCCACGCCGCAGGCACCAGAGTGCAAGAAAGTTTTTTTGGTTCTTTTTGTTCACAAAAAGAACTGCTCCCTTCCACCTTCACAAAACCACCTCTACGGACCATATTGGCGCAGAACAACCCGAGAACATACGGATGGCCGGCAACATTGTCGTGCGCGGCGCGCGCGAGCATAATCTGAAGAATATCGACGTCGAAATCCCCCGCGACATGCTCACCGTAATTACCGGTCTATCCGGCTCGGGTAAGTCTTCGCTTGCCTTCGATACCATCTATGCCGAGGGCCAGCGCCGCTACGTCGAAAGCCTGTCGGCCTATGCGCGCCAGTTCCTTGAACTGATGGGCAAGCCCGATGTTGACAGCATTGAGGGCCTGTCGCCGGCGATTTCGATCGAGCAAAAAACCACCAGCCGGAACCCGCGATCGACCGTCGGCACGGTGACCGAGATTAATGATTACATGCGCTTGCTATGGGCGCGGGTCGGCGTGCCGTATTCGCCGGCGACCGGATTGCCGATTGAGGCGCAGTCGGTCGCGCAAATGGTCGATCGGGTGATGGCGCTGCCGGAGGGCACGCGACTGATGCTGCTGGCGCCTGTTGTGCGCGATCGCAAGGGGGAATACCGCAAGGAACTCGCCGAGTTGCAACGCCGCGGCTTCACCCGCGCCAAGGTCGATGGCACATTGTATGACATCGGCGAGGTCCCGGCACTGAACCGCAAAATCAAGCACGAGATCGAGGCGGTGGTGGACCGCATCATCGTCCGTCCTGATATCGCGAGCCGCCTGGCCGACAGTTTCGAAACTGCGCTCGCTTTGTCCGACGGGCTCGTGTACGCGGAAACCTTGTCAGAACCGCCCGACCGGATCGTGTTTTCCAGCCGTTTCGCCTGCCCGGTTTCCGGTTTCACCATCGCCGAGATCGAACCGCGGCTGTTCAGCTTCAACTCCCCGCACGGCGCCTGCCCGTCTTGCGACGGCTTGGGGGTGGAAGCGTTCTTTGATCCCGAACTGGTGATCCCGGACCCGCGCAAATCGATTGCGGAAGGCGTGGTTGCCCCCTGGACCGGCGCGCAATCGCCCTATTATGACCAGACCCTGCAAAGCCTCTCGCGCCACTACAAGGTCACCACCCGCACCCCTTGGGAGGATCTGCGCGCGCCGGTGCAGCAGGCGATCCTGTTTGGCACTGGCGATACGGCGGTAGCTTTCGCCTACAAGGACGGGGTGCGCGAATACACCGTCACCAAGCCTTTCGAAGGGGTGATGCACAACCTCGCCCGCCGCATGAAGGAAACCGACAGCGCCTGGGTGCGGGAAGAATTGTCGCGTTATCAGGCCGAAAAGCCCTGCACTGTCTGCAATGGCGCGCGGCTGAAGCCCGAGGCATTATCGGTTAAAATCGCCGGATGCAGCATTGCCGACGCCAATGAGCTTTCCATCCGCCGCGCGCGCGATTGGTTTGGCACTGTACTGCCGACGCTCACCCCGCAACGCCAGGAAATTGCCCGGCGGATATTGCGCGAAATCGAGGACCGGCTGCAATTCCTTGTTGATGTCGGCTTGGATTACCTGACTTTGGCGCGCGGCTCGGCGACGTTGTCGGGCGGGGAAAGCCAGCGCATTCGCCTCGCCAGCCAGATCGGCTCGGGGCTGACCGGGGTGTTGTATGTGCTCGATGAACCATCCATTGGGCTGCATCAGCGCGATAATGCGCGGCTGCTTGGGACATTGCAACGGCTGAAAGCGCTCGGCAACACCGTGCTGGTGGTCGAACATGACGAGGACGCGATCCGCTCCGCCGATTACCTTATTGATATGGGTCCGCTCGCCGGCGTTAATGGCGGGTATGTGGTGTCGCACGGCAGTGCCGCCGAGGTTGCCGCCGATCCGAATTCGCTCACTGGGGATTATTTGTCCGGGCGCAAATCAATCGCGGTTCCGGCGATGCGGCGGCCAGTCCAAAAAGATCGCCAGGTCCGGGTGATTGGGGCGCGCGGCAATAATCTCAAGGACGTGACCGCGGGTTTCCCACTCGGGGTGTTCACCGCCATCACCGGCGTATCGGGCGGCGGCAAATCCACCTTGGTGGTCGATACGCTGTACAAAGCCGCCAGCCGCAAGCTGATGGGATCGGGCGAGGTGCCCGCCCCCCACACCCGCATCGACGGGCTGGAACTGCTCGACAAGATCATCGACATCGACCAGTCCCCGATCGGCCGCACCCCGCGATCCAACCCAGCGACCTACACCGATCTCTTTGCGCCGATCCGTGACTGGTTCGCCGAACTGCCGGAAAGCCGGGCGCGCGGCTATAAATCTGGCCGCTTTAGCTTCAACGTCAAAGGCGGCCGCTGCGAGGCCTGCCAGGGCGACGGCGTTTTGAAAATCGAAATGCACTTCCTGCCCGATGTCTTCGTGACCTGCGATACCTGCAAGGGCCGCCGCTATAATCGCGAAACCCTGGAAATAAAATTCCGCGATAAATCGATCGCCGAAGTTCTGGCCATGACCGTCGATGAAGCGGTGCCATATTTCTCGGCTGCCACCCGCATCCATGACCGGTTGAAAATCCTTCAGCAGGTCGGCCTCGGCTACATCGCGCTTGGCCAGTCATCGACGACGTTGTCGGGCGGCGAGGCCCAGCGCATCAAACTGTCGAAGGAACTGGCGCGGCGGGCAACTGGACGCACGCTTTATATTCTCGACGAACCCACCACCGGGTTGCATTTCGAGGATGTGCGGAAATTGCTCGAAGTGCTGCATGCGCTGGTCGATCAGGGCAATACCGTGGTGGTGATCGAGCATAATCTCGAAGTGATCAAAACCGCCGACTGGGTGATCGACCTTGGGCCCGAAGGCGGTGATGGCGGTGGGCGGATTGTGGCGGAGGGGACGCCGGAAATGGTGGCCGCAGTGGCGGAAAGCCATACCGGGACTTATCTGACGCCCTTGTTGCCCAAGCCCGCCAAGACCAGGGCTCCAGCCGGAAGCACCGCGAACCGCAGGAGTCGTTTGTGACCCCCTCGCGACGTATCCGGGTGGTCGCGGGGGTAATTTTGGACACCATCTTCGCCGCCAAAAATTCGTCATGCGCATTGCAGCGACCCCAAGCGAGACCTACACATAGACATCGGCCGTGCTGGTCGGACGAACCACCTGACACCCATCACATCCAGAACGGGCAAGGAGCTGCATAATGTCGCTGAGGATCAATTCGGAGGCCCCGAATTTTACCGCCGAGACCACGCACGGCACCATCAACTTTCATGAATGGATCGGCGATCACTGGGCGATCCTGTTCTCCCACCCCAAGGATTTCACCCCCGTCTGCACCACCGAATTGGGCTACATGGCCGGGCTGAAGCCGGAATTCGACAAACGCAACACCAAGATCATCGGCCTGAGCATTGATCCGGTGACCAACCATGCCGCCTGGGCGAAGGACATCGAAGAAACCCAGGGCCACGCGGTGAATTTCCCGATGATCGCCGACACTGATCTGAATGTCGCGACGCTCTACGACATGCTGCCCGAAGGCGCCGGCACCACATCGGAAGGCCGTACCGCCGCCGATAACGCCACTGTGCGCGCCGTTTTCGTCATCGGTCCGGACAAGAAGGTCAAGGCGATGCTGATTTATCCGATGAGCACCGGGCGCAATTTCGACGAAGTGCTGCGTCTGCTTGAATCGTGTCAGTTGACCGCCAAATATACGGTGGCAACCCCGGTAAACTGGCGGAACGGCGATGACGTCATCATCCCGCCGACCGTTTCGGACGACGCCGCCAAAGCGAAATACCCCGCTGGCTGGAAAACCCTGAAACCCTATCTGCGGGTGATTGCTCAACCGAAGAACTAACGACGTGGAGGCGGCGATGCTGGTTTTCAGACAATTATTCGACCCGCAATCTTCCACCTACACCTACCTGCTCGGTGATACGCCGAGCGGGGAGGCGGTGCTGATCGATCCGGTATTCGAACAGGCCAGGCGCGACGCGGCGCTGATCGAGGAGCTGGGGCTGAAGCTGGTCGCAACGCTCGAAACCCATGTCCACGCCGACCATGTCACCGGCGCCTGGATGCTGCGGCAGAAATCGGCCAGTGCCATCATGCTGGCAAAAAACAGCGGCGCGGCCGGTGCGGATCGCTATCTGGTCCAGGACGATGTGGTCGCTTTCGGCACCCGTCGTTTAATGGTCCGCACCACGCCAGGGCACACTAATGGCTGCCTGACCTATGTGCTCGATGATCGCAGCATGGCCTTCACCGGCGATTGCCTGCTGATCCGTGGCAGCGGCCGCACCGATTTCCAGCAAGGCGATCCGGCCGCGATGTACCGGTCGGTCCATGACCAGATTTTCAGCCTGCCCGATCCCTGCCTGCTCTATCCGGGCCATGACTATCGTGGACTGACGGTAACAAGCGTTGCCGAGGAGCGCCGCTTCAACCCGCGTTTGGGTGGCGAGATCGCGGTGGCCGATTTCGTCGGCTACATCCAGAACATGCGACTTGCCCATCCGAAGCTGATCGATATCGCGGTGCCGGCCAATCTGCGCTGCGGCCAGCCCGGCAATGACGGCACGATCGCCCAGGCAGCCGGGCCGGATTGGGCGGATGTGCACTATAATTTTGCCGGCTTGTGGGAGATCGGTCCGCATGGCCTTGAGGAGCACGCGGCCGAGGTGCAGATCCTCGATGTTCGCGAACCGGATGAATTTACCGGGCCACTTGGCCACATCGCTGGCGCCATTCTGATCCCGCTTGGCGAACTTGCCGGACGAGTGGGCGAATTAAGGAATAACCGGCCGATTGTCGCGGTATGTCGGGCGGGAGGGCGGTCGGCGCAGGCCATTACCATTCTAGCGCAGAACGGGTTCCCGGGCGCAGTGAACCTCGCCGGCGGGATGCTGCGGTGGCGGGCGGAAGCACATTCGGTCGAAGGTGGAAGCCAATAGGCGTGAAGCCGCCGCCCACAATGGCTGATACCACGCGCCGTTGAGCCATTCTTTATCGCTCAACGGCGTATGGTATCAGGGCGCGATTGCTCGGGGTTCAGCCGGTACCCGCCACCCTCGGTGACCAGCAGTTTGGCCGCCGACGGATCGGTTTCAATCTTCTGACGCAGACGATAAATATGAGTTTCGAGCGTGTGGGTTGTCACCTGGGCATTATAGCCCCAGACCTCGTTCAACAGGGTCTGGCGACCTACCGCAACCGAACCGGCGCGGTAGAGAAATTTGAGGATCGCGGCCTCTTTCTCGGTTAGCTTGATGCGGCGTTTCTGGTCAGGAAGTTCAAGCACCTTGGCGGCAGGGCGGAACACGAACGGGCCGATCAGAAAAATAACGTCCTCGCTGCTGTCAAAGCTGCGCAATTGCGCCCGCAAGCGCGCCAGCAGTTCCGCGAGGCGAAACGGCTTGGCGATATAATCATTGGCGCCCGCCTCAAGGCCATTGACGACATCGGACTCCGTGCCCGATCCGGTCAGCATGATAATCGGGATCTTGATCCCGGCGCCCCGCAGCCGCGCGCATAAATCGCGCCCGTTGCCATCAGGCAGCGCGATATCAAGCATCAGGGCATCGAAATGGCGTCCCCGGTCGAGCAGTATTGCGTCGGCCTCGGCAATGCTGCCGGCCTGGCTGACCACAAACTCCCCCCCCAAGCCGAGCTGTTCGGCCAGGATCGCGCATAACGCCGGATCATCATCGACGATCAATACTGGGCGGGCAGCCGCCATTCCCCAAGACTCCTCTGGTCGGTCCACACGACGCATGTTTATGCGATAAAACAGTGACCGGCGCGACTCCTCATGCGGCAGATGCGCGCACTGCCCTAGCGGCAGAAAACGACCAAACCCGTTTCAATCGTTTTGCAGCTTCCCATCATCCAATGGGTTAGATTTATCACGCGGCCCCCCATATGGCCAATCAGCCGTTTGCAACGGGAATAATTCTGTCGCAATGATCGTCCTTCACCACCTCGTTGGCGGCCATATTCCGCCAATCGAGGTCTGAACCGTGGAATAAGAATGACCGCTCTACCGCCGCGCGACCATGATGCAGACCTGATGTCAGACCGGGTTTCCGCGCGCATCAGCCCCCTGCCCGACCCCGAGACTTTGCGGGTGCGTCGGGTGCACCGCGCGATCGCGGATCTGCGCCGCGGCACCCCGGTGATCCTGAATGGTGCCGCACCGCTGATCGTGTTGGGTGCCGAAACTGCCGGGGCTGCCGGGCTGGAAGATATTGCGGCACTCGCCGCCGGACCGGCATGTTTGCTGCTGGCCAGCGGGCGGGCTGAAACCGTGACCGGAGTTGGCGCCACCGTCATTGCGGTGGCGACGCCGAAAGGGTTGCTGGCCCCGGCTTTTCTGAGGGCGCTTGCCGACCCGACTGCCGAACAGATGCTTGGTATACATCCCAAGACGGTGCCGGTGCCCGTGCTCGCCGATGCTGCCATTCTGTTGGCCAAGCTCGCGCGACTGCTGCCGGCGGCCCTGGTGGCGCCAATTGCGGCGCTGGATGCGGCGCGGCTCCGCGATTTGCTGGTCGTTGAGGTGGGCGATGTGTGGGCCTATCCGGCGATTGCGGCAACCAGGCTGGTGCGGGTCGCGGAAGCATCGGTCCCGCTTGAAGACGCCCCCGATGCGCGCATCATTGCATTTCGCGCGCCCGATGCCGGGATTGAGCATTTGGCGATCCTGGTCGGGCGTCCCGAAGCGGCAGAAGCGCCGCTGGTGCGGCTCCACTCGGAATGTTTCACCGGCGATCTGCTCGGCAGTTTGCGCTGCGATTGCGGGGCGCAGCTGCGCGGCGCGATAGCGCGCATGGCAGCCGATGGGGCGGGTGTGCTGATCTACCTCGCCCAGGAAGGCCGCGGGATTGGCTTGGCCAACAAGCTGCGTGCCTACACGATGCAGGATCGCGGGCTCGACACGATCGATGCTAATCGGGCGCTGGGCTGGGGCGCGGATGAGCGGAACTTCATGGTCGCGGCCACCATGCTGGAAGAACTCGGTATTCCGTCGATCCGGCTGCTGACCAATAATCCCGACAAAGTTGCCGCGATGACCAGCTGCGGCATCCGGGTGCAAACCCGTGAGGAGCACGCTTTCGCGCCCAATGGGGTGAACAACCACTACCTCGACACCAAAATGCGGCGTTTTGGGCATCTTTTGGGTTGACGGTAGCACCCGCCATGGTTGATCCAAGCCGGATCGCCCGAGTCACGCGCGATGGTTGGCTGATCCACCGCGATCGGCGGATGCGGGCAGCGCTCGGGCACGGCGGCGTGCGGGCCGACAAGCAGGAAGGCGATGGCGCCACGCCCCTGGGGATTTTGCCGTTGCGCCGGGTGTTCTACCGCGCCGACCGCATCGCCATCCCGACCACCCAATTGCCGCGGGAGCCGATTACCCAAGCGGATGGCTGGTGCGACGATCCGACCGACCGTGCCTATAATTGCCATGTCGGGCTGCCCTATGCCGGCCGGCACGAGGAATTATGGCGCGCTGATCATATTTATGACCTGGTGATTGTGCTCGGCTGGAACGATGCGCCGGTGATCGCCCGCCGCGGCAGTGCGATATTTCTTCATCTCGCGCGCCCGGATTACGCGCCCACTGATGGCTGCATTGCGCTCAGCCTGCCCGATTTGGGCTGGTTGCTGGGTGGAGGGGTGGCCGCACTCGAGGTCGTGAGTTAGCACGCTACCAAGTTATTACAATGACTTCTACCAAGTCATTGCAGTATTAATTTTTCCGACTCGGCGAGTGCTGCGTGCGCCGAACGCGCTCTGCCATTCCTTGAAGATCATGTAGCGCGGTGCAAGAAAGTGATAGGTCTTGGCGACGAGGTGCCAGCCTTGCTCGTCGAGGCCGCGGACTGCAACCGGGCCGGCGGCTTCCCAGGCAAGCAGGATCGGTTCCCATGCGCGTTGACTTCGGTAAAGCGAGTCGCGGTTGGAGCGGATAAAGGCACGCTGATTGGCTGGGTTGCGCAATGCAGCCATGATTTCCCCGGTTTGGGCGTCAATATCCCAAAATCTCTGGCTGATCGCGGTCGTCGCGGCGACGCTGAGTTTCGTGGTTTGCTGCAGCGCTTCCTGTCGCACTACGCCGAGCCGCTGGCCGCGGCCAAGGCCGGCAAGGATGCCGCTCACCAGTATCACCCGCCGCAACAAGCCGTCGCGTAGCGCCTCGATATAGGCGAGTTCCTCAGCGAGGGCGGTGATCAGCGTCAGCACCTCGGCCGAATTGCTCAGATGCAAGGTTTCGGCAGCACGTTCAAACGCGTCCTGCACAATCTGGCGCAGCGCGGCATCGTCGTCGAGGGCGGCGGACAGGGTTTCGGCCGTGAGGCTTGCCGCTCGGTCAGGTGCAATCCAGGTCAGCAATTGCATACGCAGTTTATTACTGGCGAGCCGGCGATGCCGGTCGCCGGGTTCCCAGCTTGCCTCCCCGTTCAGTACCTCGGTTGGCAACGCATCGCCGATGCGGAGTCCTGGCACGAAATCCAGGCTTTCGGCAATCAGACCAAGCATGCGTCCGTCGGGACTGGCGTCCTCGATCGCGAATTCACGTTGCAACGAGCGCAGCGGCACCGCGGCTTCACGGTCGCCCATTTCAACCACCACCACCGGCGTGCCGTCGGTTTCAGACCGGCGGAACATCCGGACATTGAGCGTACTGAAGATCGGGTGATACAAAAGGCAGAGTTCTGTTTCCGACGATGGCGCCAGCATCGCACTTCTCCGTTCTTGAAGGCCATAGTTTCGACCTGCAAGGTTAAGGAACCGTCATCGCTCCGGCTGGTCACACTGCCCCCGTAAGAAATTCTTCACGATTTTGCGCAATTTTGCGACGAATGGGATTTTGAGGGCACTTACCATGGCGCATGATACAATTATCGATTTCCAGACCCAAGCTAACCGGGCGCCAGACACACCGGCATTGGGCTACCAACCGATCCTGTCACTCAGTGACGGCGACGTGGTTGCAGTGAAGATGGTCCGACCTCGCGCGATGCATGGAAACAGGCACGGAACCATTTCATCGTCCAATCGATACCGCGATATGCTGCATGACGGCCTGACTGAGGCGCATAATTGGCCTGCAGCGGTTGCCATATGGCTGGCCTTTCCCGGCAGCGAACTCAACAATCCCGACTTCCCGCTCGAACTGCACCGAGCCCTGCGGCGTGCAGATATTCCAGCTGAACGACTGACCTTGAAACTGCCGGAAACGACGGCCATGCCGATCACCACCGACGGGTTGTTATCGCTGGCAGGGTTGCGCGACCTTGGCGTTGGTTTGGTGTTGACCGAGTTCGGGGGCGCAATCACCAGCCTGTCAATGCTGCGCCGCCTGCCTTTGACGGCCGTGGCACTCAGCTCTGTGGTCGTTGGTGGTTTGCCGGAAGATCGCGAGGATGCGGCATTGGTGCGCGCGGCAATTTCGATGGCGCATGTGCTTGGGATATCGATCATCGCGACTGGGATTGCGACCGATGCGCAGCGCGGCTGGCTCGCCGGATTGGGGTGCACGGCAGGTCTTGGACCACTGTTTGCCACCCCTATGCCGGCCGACAAGATGGGCCGTTGGTTGCGCGGCGACTGAACCAAGCCCCTTGCTGTCCAGCCATCCTGGTCGCAATAGAGCCTCGTGACCGACATATACACGTCCATGATTCTAGCGTTGACCCAGGTAAGCGGCCGCGACGGCTCAATCAGCCCGACCGACGCTGCCCGCGCGGTTGCCACTGTGCTGGTGCCCGAAGGTGGGCCGGATGCGTGGCATGCCCATCTGGCGCCGGTTCGCCGCGCCGCCCGATTGCTCGCGCGCAGCGGCCATATTGAGATTTTGCGCAAAGGCAAGCCGGTTGATCCGGCGGGCGCGAAAGGCGTGATCCGCTTGCGCATTGCCGCCGCGACGGAGGCCTGAGATGCGCATTATCGGTCCTCTGCTGAAGGATGCCTGGCGTCTGGCGCGACCCTATTTTGCGTCGGAAGAAAAATACCGCGCCTGGCTGCTGCTGGTCGCAATCATCGGCCTGACCCTTGGTCTGGTCGGGCTCGATGTGGTGCTGAGTTTTTGGAACCGCGCTTTTTACGATTCGCTCCAGGCCAAGGATGCCCAGGCGTTCATGGCGTTGTTGCTGACCTGGCATATCGCCGATGGCTGGCTACTGCCGGGCTTTGTCTGGGTCGCTGGCGCTTATGTGGTGGTGTCGGTTTACTTGCGCTATCTGACCCAGATGCTGGTCATCGGCTGGCGCGCCTGGATGACCCAGCGCTTCGTCGCCGCCTGGATGTCCGATCAGGTCTATTACCGGCTCGGCCTAACCGACACCGGCCGCACCAAGGCCGACAATCCTGACCAGCGCATCGCCGAGGACGTCCGCGATTTCGTCGATCGCAGCCTGAGCCTCAGCCTCGATCTGATGTCGAACCTGGTGTCGCTGACCAGTTTTATCGCGATTTTGTGGAGCCTGTCGGGGCCGTTGACCCTGCTTGGAGTGACGATCCCTGGCTACATGGTGTGGGCGGCGCTGCTTTATGCCGCGTTGGGCAGCGTGTTGATCCATTATGTCGGCAAGCCATTGGCCGGATTGCGCTTCCGCCAGCAAAAGGTCGAAGCCGATTTCCGCTTTGCGATGATGCGGCTGCGGGAAAATGCCGAGGGCGTGGCGCTTTATCGGGGCGAGGCCGATGAAAACCAGGGCCTTCGCGCGCGCTTTGCCGCCCTGATCGCCAACTGGTGGGACATCATGCGCCGCGCCAAGCTGATCAATGCCATCGCTGCCGCCTACGGCCAGGCCGCGGTGGTGTTTCCGGTGCTGGTCGCAGCCCCGCGCTTCTTCGCAGGCGAGATCGCGTTGGGCGGCCTGACCCAGACCGCTGGCGCCTTCGGACAGGTGCAGGGTTCGATGTCCTGGTTCGTCAATTCCTATGCGGGCCTTGCCGAATGGCGTGCCATTGTTGACCGGCTGGCGGGATTTGAACGCGCGATGGCCACCGCGCGGGGGCAGACATCCCTGGTCGAGACCGACGCCAAGGATGGCAATTTCGCGCTGGCCGGGGCTGATCTCGGCCTGCCGGATGGCCGCGCGCTGGTGGCGGCGCTCGATCTGGTGCTGAAGCGGGGCCAATCGGTCGTGGTCACCGGGCGGTCAGGGTCGGGCAAATCGACCTTGTTTCGCGCGCTCGCCGGCATCTGGCCGTTTGCATCCGGCATTATCCGCCGCCCCGAGGCTTCCAGCCTGTTCCTACCACAACGACCCTATTTGCCGCTCGGCAGTTTGCGCCGGGCGCTGACCTACCCGGACAAGGCGGCGATCCATGCAGACCTGGCACTGGTCGCGGTGCTGGAAAAAGTCGGGCTGGGCGGTTTGGCCGACCAGTTGGACGCCGAGGATGAATGGGGCCAGCGCCTGTCGGGCGGCGAACAGCAACGCATCGCGATTGCGCGTGCGCTGCTGCAACGCCCGGATTGGTTGTTCCTTGATGAAGCGACCGCGAGCCTCGACCCGGACAGCGAGGCGATGCTGTATGGGTTACTGAAACGGGAATTGCCGGGGACGACGATTGTCTCGATCGCGCACCGCCCGGCAGTGGCAGGGTTCCATGATCGCCATCTGGTGGTTGGGCAGGACGGAAAAATTATCTGAGGCGGGTTGCCAAGCGGCATTCCACGCTACGCAGCGTCGCGCAAAACCGCCAAAACTGCGTGACCGTAGCGCGCCAGCTTCGACGCGCCCACACCCTTGATCACTCCGAGCTCATCCAGCGTGCCGGGCTGCACGGCCGCAATTTCGCGCAGCACAATGTCGTGGAAAATCACATAAGGCGGCACTGATTGTGCCTTGGCTTGCACCGCGCGCCATTTGCGCAACGCCTCGAACCGCCCTTCATCCGCGCCCGAAATGCTCGACGTCGGGGGCGCACCGCGCGCGGCTTTGGTTTTACGCGGTGCCAGGGTATCTTCGCGCAGCATCACCTGCTCCTCGCCGCGCAGGATAGGCCGCGCCTTCTCCTGGTCCAACGTCAACGTCGCATATTCACCGCTATCGACGTTGAGCGCGCCCTTGGCGATCAACTGGCGCACCACGCCGCGCCAGAACCCCTCGGGGTGGTCGCGGCCGATGCCGAAGGTGGATAATTTATCGTGGCTCCAACGCTGGATTGCGTCGGACGCCTCGCCCATCAGTACTGAAATGACATGCTTGGCCCCGAAGCGCTGGCCGGTGCGATAGACCGCCGACAACACCTTCTGCGCCTCGATGGTGCCCAAAAACAAACCGACCGGCGACACGCAATTATCGCAATGGCCGCAGGCCTGGGAAAATTCCTCGCCGAAACACGCCAGCAACGATTGCGTCCGGCACGCCGTTGTCTCGGTCAGCGAAATCATCGCCTCCAACCGAACGCGCTGGCTGCGTTTTTGGGTGTCTGGCGCGTTGGAT
>JANYCX010000083.1 GCA_025360065.1 Acetobacteraceae bacterium
CGCTGCTTCCGCCCAAAGAACGCCGAGCGTTTGTTTTGATTGACCCGCCCTACGAAGCCGCCGATGAATTTTATCGCCTGACCGACGGGCTCAAGCGCGGCTATGCGCGTTTCCCAACCGGAGTGTTCGCCGCCTGGTATCCGATCAAGCATCGTGCGCCGACCCGGGCCTTCCATAACGCCATGCAGCAAAGCGGGATCAAGGATATTGTCGCCGCCGAGTTCTGGCTGCGGCCGGCGATTGACGCAGCGCGGCTGAACGGATGCGGCCTGCTGGTGATCAACCCGCCTTATGGGTTCGAGGCGGCGGCCAGCGACATCATGGCGGCGCTGGTGGCAAGGCTCGCCGATGATTTCGATGCCGGGTTCGATGTCGCGCGGATCGCCAATGAATAACATCGCCATCATTGGCGCCGGCGCCTGGGGGACAGCGCTTGCCATTCAGGCGCATCGGGCCGGGCGACATGTGACGCTGTGGGCGCGCGATCCGGACCGGGCACGGGATATTGCGGCCACGCGGCGCAATCCGCATTTGCCCAGCGCCGTGCTGCCCGCCGACATCATTGTCACCAACACCATGCCGGTGGCCAGTATGCTGCTGCTCGTGGTCCCGGTGCAGCATTTGCGCGCGGTTGCCGAACGTTTGCCGCCCGGCGGGGCGCTGGTTGTGTGCGCCAAAGGGGTGGAACTGGGCACGCTGGCCCTGCCGCTCGAAATCGTCGGGCGTCCAGCTTCGGTGTTGACCGGCCCCAATTTCGCCCATGAAGTCGCCGCCGGGCTGCCTGCGGCTGCCCTGGTCGCCGCTGACGATCCGGCGCTGTGTGAGTCCGTTGCCGCCGCCCTCGGCACCCCAACTTTCCGGCTTTACGCCAGCCCCGACCCAATCGGCGCGCAAATCGGCGGGGCGGCAAAGAATGTCATCGCCATAGCCTCCGGCATCGTGATTGGCGCTGGCCTGGGGGAGAACGCCCGTGCGGCATTGGTCAGCCGGGGCCTCGCCGAAATGTCGCGTCTGGCGGTGGCGTTGGGCGGCAAGGCGGAAACCGTCGCTGGCCTGTCGGGACTGGGGGATTTGATGCTGACCTGCGCCGGGACTGCCAGCCGCAATTATAGTTTGGGCTTTGCGCTTGGTGGCGGCGCGGCAATGGCCGATGCGCTCGCGGGTCGCCATGCCGTCACCGAAGGCGTGACAACCGCCCCGGCGCTGGTCGCCCGCGCCCGTGCGGCGGGCGTCGCGATGCCGATTTGTGAAGCGGTGGCCGGCATCGTCGGTGGTAATTTCAGCGTGCCAGCCGCAATCGACGCGCTTTTGTCGCGCCCGCGCCGGGCGGAATAAGCCATGCTGCGCGGCATCCTCACCATTGGCGGCTGGACCTCGGCGAGCCGGCTGCTCGGCCTGCTGCGGGAAACCCTGATCGCGGCCTTTATCGGCGTAGGCCCCTTGGCCGATGCCTTCGTGATGGCCAACCGCATCCCCAACATGTTCCGCCGCCTGTTCGGGGAAGGCGCCTTCAACGCCGCCTTCGTGCCGATGTTTGCCGAATTGCGCGCGAAGGAAGGCCAGGAAGTCGCCGCACGCTTCGCCGCCGAGGCTGCCGCCGTCATGGCGTTCTGGCTGGTCGGGATCACCGTGCTGGCTGAAATTTTCATGCCCGAAATGCTCGCGGTGCTGATCCCTGGGTATGTCGCGGACAAGGAGGAATTCGCCCTGGTGGTGACGCTGGCGCGGATCACCTTCCCCTATATGCCGTTAATCTGCCTCACCGCGCTGTGGTCTGGGGCGCTGAATGGGTTGGATCGCTTCGCGGCGGCGGCGGCGGCCCCGGTAGTGTTCAACCTGGTGTCAATCGGCTGCATGTTGGGCTTGCGGTCCTACGTGCCGACCGTGGCCCATGCGCTGGCCTGGGGGGTCAGCGTGTCGGGGGTGTTCCAACTCGCACTGCTGATTTGGGCGGTGCGCCGCGCGGGCCTGCATTTATATCTGCCCCGGTTACGTCTGACCCAGGCGGTGCGTGGCCTGTTCGGCCGCATGGGGCCAGGGCTGGTCGGCGCGGGGATGACCCAGATCAGCCAGCAGATCGACATCATCATCATCAGCTTCCTGCCGGCGAGCACCGCATCAGTGCTCTATTTCGCCGAGCGGGTGAACCAGTTGCCGCTTGGGATCATCGGCGTATCGGTCGGCACCGCGTTGCTGCCGACCTTGGCGCGCCACATCCTGGCCGGCGAACCGGCTGCGGCCAAGGTTGCCCTGAACCGGGCGCTGGAATATGCCCTGGCGCTGACCTTGCCGGCCGCCTTGGGATTGGCAGTGGCAGGCGGGCCGATCATCGCGACCTTGTATCAGCATGGCGCCTTCGATGCGGCCGCGACGATTGTGACTTCCCAGGCCTTGGCCGCCTATGCGGTGGGGTTGCCGGCGTTTGTGCTGATCAAAGTGCTAACCCCACCGTTTTTCGCCATCGGCGATACCACCACGCCATTGCGGGTGGCGCTGGTTTCGATCGCGATCAATCTGGCGCTTAATCTTGCCTTCATGCAGCCCTTGCAGCATCTTGGGCCGGCGCTTGCGTCATCAATTTCATCATGGATCAACATCGCTGTGCTGGCCGTACTTCTTCATCGCCGGGGTCTGATGGAATGGGACGCGCGCCTGAAGCGCGCCGTCCCGTTGATGGGCGCCGCCGGGCTGGTGATGACGGGCGCGGTCTGGATGGCGCAGCAGGCGATCTATCAGCCGATGGCGGGGGGCTGGGTTACGCGGCTAATCGGCCTTGGCGCGGTGATCGTCATTGGTCTGGTGACCTATGGCCTGGCCGGGCAGTTGATCGGCGCTTTTAATGTAAAGGCTTTGCGGCCAGGGCGATGGCGGTGATCCGCTTTTCCTGATCCATCCCCCAACGCTTGTCACGGAATCAAATCGATGAAACGCATCTTTTCCGGCATCCAGCCGACCGGCATCCCGCATCTTGGCAATTATTTGGGCGCGGTGCGCAACTGGGCGGCGCTGCAGAAAGATCACGATTGCATCTACTGCGTCGTCGATCTGCACGCGATCACCCAGCCGCATGACCCGAAAACCCTGGCCGCGTCCACCCGCGAACTGGCAGCGAGCCTGATCGCCTGCGGCATCGACCCCAAGACCAGCCTGCTGTTCCACCAGTCGGCAGTTTATGCCCATGTCCGGCTCGCCTGGATTTTCACCTGCGTCGCCCGCATGGGCTGGTTGAACCGGATGACCCAGTTCAAGGATAAGGCCGGCAAGGACCGCGAAAACGTATCGACCGGGCTGTTCACCTACCCCAACCTGATGGCCGCCGACATTCTTGCCTATCACGCGACCGTTGTGCCGGTCGGCGACGATCAGCGCCAGCATTTGGAACTCGCCAACGACATCGCGCAGAAATTCAACTTTGATTACGGGGTGGAATTCTTCCCGGTAATTGAGGCAATGATCATGGGGCCGGCGGCAAGGGTGATGAGCTTGCGCGACGGCAGCAAGAAGATGTCGAAATCGGATGCGTCGGCACAAAGCCGGATTGACCTGACCGATGATAGCGACACGATTTCCCAGAAGATCCGCCGCGCGAAAACCGATCCGGAGGCGCTGCCGTCCGAAGCCGCCGGCCTCGAAGGGCGCCCCGAAGCGCGCAATCTGGTCGGCATTTACGCAGCGTTGACCGATACTGACCATGACGGGGTTTTGCGCCAGTTCGGCGGCCAGGGTTTCGGCACGTTCAAGAACGCGTTGGCCGATTTGCTGGTCGCCCATCTCGCGCCGATTGCGTCGGAAACCCAGCGTCTGTTGCAGGACCACACCGCACTTGATGCGATCTTGCGCGATGGGGCGGCCAAGGCGGCGGCCATCGCCGAGCCAATCGTGTCGGAGGCTGAGCGGCTGGTCGGGTTTTTGAAGGTGTGACCGAAATCTACATCGACGCCGATGCCTGCCCGGTGCGGGACGACGTGTTCGGCGTGGCGACCCGGCTCGGGTTGGTGGTCCATGTGGTCAGCAACGGATCGCGCCCGATCCGCCCGCCCGGCCTGCCCAATGTGCGAATGGTAACCGTGTCGGAAGGCGCCGACGTCGCCGATGACTGGATTGCCGAGCGGATCACCGGATCGGATGTCTGCATCACCGCCGATATTCCGCTCGCCGGGCGATGCCTTGCGCGCGGCGCGCAGGCGCTGTCCTATAATGGTCGTCGGTGGACCGGCGATAATATCGGCAGCGCGCTGGCGGGCCGGGAAATCGGCCGGCATCTGCGCGAAATCGGGATGAACACTGGCGGGCCATCGCCGCTGACCAAGGCGGATCGGTCGAAGTTTTTGTCGGAACTGGATGCGGTGCTGCGCATCGCGCTGCGGAAGTCGTCGCGCAATCAGTAGCCGATTGCGGCCCCCGCCGGACGGCGCGAGTCATTGGCGCCATAAAAGAACCCCGGCCGCATGCGCCCGGATCGCGCCGCGTCGCCCGCCCCTGATACCGCAGCCGGCCGATCCTGCCCGACCGCGATGGCGGCAACCGCGCCCCACAGGCCTTGCTCGACGATTTTGTGCCCCATCGCTTCCAGCTTCGCCCGCGTATCGGGCGACAGGCCGCGGGTTTCGACGAATATCTGATCCGGCAGCCATTGGTGATGCAGGCGCGGGGCATCGACCGCCTCCTGCAACTCCATGCCGTAATCCAGCAGGTTCAGCACCGTTGCCAGGGTGATCGTGATGATCCGCGCCCCGCCCGGCGATCCCAATACGACCACCGGCTTGCCGTCCCGGCTGATGATGGTTGGCGCCATCGACGATAATGGCCGCTTGCCCGGTGCGATGGCGTTGGCCGCCCCTTGCACCAGCCCGAACATGTTGGGTGTGCCGACCGCCACGGTGAAATCGTCCATTTCGTTGTTGAGGAAGAACCCGGTTTCCCCCGCAATCACCCCGGCGCCAAAGCCGCCATTGATGGTGGTGGTAACGGCGACCGCGTTCATTTTACTGTCGAGCACGGAATAATGCGTGGTTTCGGTCTTTTCATGCGGCGCCACGCCCGGTCGCAGATCGGCGGATCGGGTCGCGCGGTCAGGCGCAATCTGCGCGCGGATCGCGGCTGCGTAGGTTTTGTCCAGCAGGCGCTCCAACGGATTGGCGACGAAATCGGGGTCGCCAAGATAGGTGTTGCGATCGAGGTAGGCGTGCCGCATTGCCTCGGCCAGCAGATGCACGCTGGCGGCGGATCGGAAGCCGAGCGCGCGCAGATCGTCGCTTTCGATGATGTTGAGGATTTCGCACATCGTTGTCCCGCCCGACGATGGTGGGGGCGCTGAAATGAACGCATAGCCGCGATAGGTGCAGCGCAATGGCGCGACGTCCTGGGCGCGATAGGCGGCGAAGTCGGCTTCGGTGAGGATGCCGCCATTGGCCGCCGAGGCGGCGGCAACCGCGTGTGCAACCGGGCCACGATAAAACGCGTCCGGCCCAATGGCGGCAATGGCTGCTAAAGTCACGCCAAGATTGGTCTGCACCAGCCGATCTCCTGGCTGCAACGGGGTGCCATCCGGCCGCAGGAAGATCGCCGCGACATTGGGTTGGGCGCGAAACTTGGTTGTCGCGTATTGCAGAATATCGGTGTCGCCGCGCCGAAGCACGAACCCGTCACGCGCCAGCCGGATTGCCGGCGCCATCACCGCCGCGCGCGGCATTGTGCCGTAACGTTGCAGGGCAAGATCGAGACCGGCAACCGTGCCGGGTACGCCCACCGCCAGATAACCATTGGTGCTGGCAGCAGGACGGGGTTTGCCCGCTGCATCGAGATACATGGTCGCGTTTGCCGCCGCCGGCGCCATTTCGCGGAAATTAATGAAATGGTCAGTGCCATCCGCCAAATGGATGGTCATGAACCCGCCGCCGCCGATATTACCGCAGCACGGATTGACCACGGCTTCGGCGTAGCCAACCGCCACCGCGGCATCGACGGCGTTTCCACCGGCGCGCAGAATTTCGATGCCGGCCTCGGCGGCGAGGTGCTGGGCGGAGACAACCATGCCGTTGCGGGCTTCAACCGCCGGCAGCGACGCCGCCCGCGCGGTGCCGCACAGGACCAGCAACAACGCCAACGCGCGGATCATTTTACCCTCGGCACCGTAATGCCGATCATGTCGCCTTCATGTACAAGTGCTGCCAGTTGCTCGGCGGACCACCCTTCAGTCCCTGCTGGCCGGCGCGGCAGCACCATCCAGCGATAATCTGCGGTGCTGTCCACCACTTCCAGCGTCATGTCATCGGGAATTGTCGTGCCAAATTCGACCAGCATGGCGCGCGGATCGCGCACCGCGCGCGCCCGATATGCCGCCGATTTGAACCAGAACGGCGGATAACCCAGCACCGCGCGCGGATAGCAACTGCACAAGGTGCAGACCACCAGATGATGCACCTCCGCCGTATTTTCCAACACCCCGAGCGGCGGCAGGCCACGCATCGGCACACCCATGGCTTCGGCCGCCAGGGTGCCGTCACGCAGCATCAGCGCCTTGTACTCAGGATCGGTCCAGGCGCGCGCCACCATCGCCGCCCCACGCGCTGGCGATGCTTCATCGGTGATGCGAATGCGCTCGGCGATTTCCGCTTCGGTCGCGATGTTCTTTTCCGCCAGCAGCTTGCGGATGCCGGCCAGCAGCTTCTCCGATGGCGCTTCGAGGATGTTCATGCCGCCTCCAACCAACTCTCGTATAATTCAACCAACACCGTGTTGTTGCCATGCTGGTCGGGCCATAACCCCGCCATCGGGAAGCGCACATGATAAAGTGGCAAAATCTGCTCTGGACGGCGAAACGCCAGCGCCTCGGGGTTGGGGAAATTGCCGAGATGGCGCACCACAACCCCTTGATGCCCGCGCAGATAATGCGGCGTGCGGATATGGCACGGCCCGCGCGTCTCCGGCCAGTCGAGCTTGACCCGCACTGGGGTTCCAGAGGCCAGCATCAGGCGTCCTCCATCGCGGCGATCAGTTCGGCTTCGGTGATCACCCCCTGGCGCAGCAAATGCGCGGTGATGGCGCGGATCCAACGCTGGTAGTACGAAAGGCGAAGGTAATCGGCTTCCGGAATGGCTTCGATGTTGCGGCGCAATTCATC
>JANYCX010000087.1 GCA_025360065.1 Acetobacteraceae bacterium
CGGCGCATTACCAGCGCGTCGGCGCCGTCGGGGTAGTAGCGGCGGCGGCGCCCGACCTGCGCGAAACCCATCCGCCCATACAGGGCCTGGGCCGCAATGTTGGTCAGCGACACTTCGAGGAACATCGATTTTGCCCCGTAACGGGTTGCGGTGGCGATGGCTGCCGACAATAACGCCTCGCCACTGCCAGCGCGGCGGCGGGCGGGGGCGACAGCGATGGTGAGGATTTCGGCCTCATCAGCGGCAATCCGGGCGAGGACAAAGCCGCCGGCGGGATCGATGTGGCCGTAACAATTGGGTTGTTCGAGTTGCAGCGCCATGGCGTCCGGCCCCCAGCGTTCGGGCACAGGGAAGCTTTCGGCGTGGATGGCGGCGAGGATGACGGCGTGGGCCGGGGTGGCGGGAATGAGCGCGATCATGGGGTTTCAGGGTGGTGCTGGGATCGCCCTCACCCCGGCCCTCTCCCGGAGGGAGAGGGGGAAGCGACAGGCGCTGGGCGTAAGCCACCGGCGGGGAGCTTGGCTTCGGGGGCGTCGATATACATGGGTTCGACCGCCAGCGCGGGCAATTCGCCGGAGACACGCCTCGCGGCGACGACGGCGACCATTGTGGCATCGGGCAATCTTGCGTCTGTCAGCATCACCGATGCCGTGCCGCGTGCCGCGAGGCGGCAGGCCACGGCAATGGCGGCATCGCCCGCGACTGCGATGCGGCCGGCGGCGACAGGCAAACTGTCGAGCGCGTAGGCGGCGTGGTTGGCACCACGCAGCAGGAACACCCGATCGCGGCGGCTGTCGATGGCGACCCAGATGTCGCGGCTGGCGGCATTGGCGGGCAAAGCGGCGATCAAGGCCTCGGCGACCGTGACCCCGATGAGCGTGCAGCCGGCGCCGGCGGCAATGCCTTGGGCCAATGCAATCGCCGCCCGCAAGCCGGTGAAGCTGCCTGGGCCGACGGTGACCGCGACGGCCGCGAGCGCGGTGGCGACAAGGTCGGCGTCCGCCAGCACGCCAGCGACCATCGGGGCGAGCAGTGCCGCCTGCCCGCGCCCGCCATCCTGATGGCGGTGGGCCAGCACGACGCCGTCCGACACCACGCAGGCCGAACAGCGCCCCAAAGCCGCATCAAGGGCGAGGATGATCAATGGCGGAAATGCCGCATGCCGGTTAGCACCATGGCGACGCCGGCCTTGTCGGCGGCGGCGATCACCTCACCATCGCGCATCGAGCCACCGGGCTGGATGACCGCAGTGGCGCCGGCGGCGATTGCGGCCTCGAGTCCGTCGGCAAACGGGAAGAACGCGTCAGATGCTACAACGCTGCCGATCGTCAGCGCTTGATCGAGCCCGGCGGCGCGGGCGGCATCCGCCCCTTTCCAGGCCGCGATCCTGGCGCTGTCAACCCGGCTCATTTGCCCGGCCCCGATGCCGGTGGTGGCGTGGTTGCGGGCATAGATGATGGCATTGGATTTGACGTGCTTGCAGACCCGGAAGGCAAAGATCAGGTCTTCAAGTTCCTGCGCGGTCGGCGCGCGCTTGGTCACGCAGGTGACATCGCCCGCGGCAATCCGGCCGGCGTCGCGGCTTTGCACCAGGAAACCGCCAGCAAGGGTTTTGAAAGTACGGCCCGCCGAGGCTGGGTCGGGCAGACCGCCGGTCAGCAGCAGGCGGAGATTTTTCTTGCGGGCAAGGATGGCCTGGGCTTGGGGCGAGGCATCCGGCGCGATGATTGCCTCGCTGAAAATTGCGGCAATCTTCTCCGCAGTGGCGGCATCGAGGGTGCGGTTCACGGCGATGATGCCGCCGAACGCCGAGACCGGATCGCAGCGCAAGGCGCTGTCCCAGGCGTCGGACAGGCTGACGCCGGAGGCCACACCGCAGGGATTGGCGTGCTTGACGATCACCACGGTCGGGCCATCGAACTCGGCGACGCATTCGAAGGCGGCGTCGGTGTCGTTGAGGTTGTTGTAGGACAGTTCCTTGCCCTGGATCTGGCGGGCGGTGGCGATTCCGCGGCGGCTGTCGGTGGTGTAGAACGCCGCCGCCTGATGCGGGTTTTCGCCGTAGCGCAAGGTCTGGCGCAGGCTGCCGGCGAAGGCGATGCGGGGGGGGAAGGCGATCTTATTCTGCTCGGCGAACCAGGCGGCGATGGCGGCGTCGTAGGATGTCGTGCGGGCATAAGCCTCACCAGCGAGGCGGCGGCGCAGGGCTTGGCTGGTGCCGCCATGGGCGGTAAATTCGGCGATGACATCGGCGTATTGCGCTGTATCGGTCACGATCGTCACGAAATCATGGTTCTTGGCGGCGGCACGGATCAGGGCAGGGCCGCCGATGTCGATGTTTTCCACACAATCATCATAGCTGGCACCGCGGGCGACGGTTGCTTCGAACGGGTAGAGGTTGGAGACAACCAGATCAATCGGGGCGATGCCGTGGGCGTCCATCTGGGCGACATGGGCGGGAAGGTCGCGGCGGCCAAGGATGCCGCCATGGATTTGCGGCACCAGGGTTTTCACCCGTCCGTCAAGGATTTCCGGGAAGCCGGAATGGTCGGAGACATCCTTGACCACGATGCCGGCTGCCCGCAGGGCGACGGCAGTGCCGCCGGTCGACAGGATTTCCACCCCGGCGCCCACGAGCACCTGGGCGAGATCGAGCAATCCCGCCTTGTCGGAAACGGAGATCAGGGCACGACGAATGGGGGCGATGTCGGTCATATGGGCCTCGGGCTTTGCGCGGCCCTGGGCTAACCTTACAGGCCGAGCAAGTCCAGCGTTTGCGCGACAACCCTGGCCTCCTCGTAGTGGTCAAGCGCGCGGGCGCGACCAGCGTCGCCGAGTTTAGCGCGCAAGGCGGGGTCGGCCGCGAGGGTTTGCAAAGCGAGGGTAAGGGCTGGGATGTCGAACAAGGGGACCAGCAGGCCGGTCTGGCCATCGACCACTTGTTCGCGCGGGCCACGCACGTTGGTGGCAACCACCGGGAGGCCGGTCAGCATGGCTTCGATCACTGCCATTGGCAGGGCTTCGAAATAGCTTGGGAGCACGAAGATATCTGATGCGGCTAGAATTGCCGCGACGTCTTCGCGATAGCCGAGGCGGCGCAAATTGGGGGCGGCGGCGAAATAGGGGTCGAGGTTTTCGCCACGGTCGGACGCCAGACGTTCCCCCACCACCCATAATTCGGCGTTTACGCTCTGTAGTGCCGCCAGCAATTCGACATAGCCTTTATCGCGCACCAGGCGGGAGACGATGGCGATCACGACGCGGCCTGGTCGCACGCCAAATTCGGCACGGAGGCGGGCGCGGGCGGCGGGATCGGGCTTAAACTGCGCCGGGTCGCGGCCATTGCCCACTGCGATGGCGTTGCGGGCGATACCGAGGCGGCGCGCGTCGGCAGCGTCCTCGGTTGAGACGGTGAAGTAAATGTCAGTCATCCGGCCGCCGAGCCATTCGAGGGCGCAGCTAAGGCCACGCCGGGCGAGGCTGGTGCGCTGGTTGAAGATGTAGCCGTGGCCTGTGTAGGCGATTTTCGGGAGGCCAAGGCTTCTGGCGGCAAGGCGGGCGAGGAAGCCGGCGATGGGGGAATGGGCGTGGATGAGGTCTGGGCGTTCGGCGCGCATTGTTTTGCGCAGGGCGAGGAAGGCGCGGACATTGCCAATCGGCGACAGGCTGCGGACGAAGGGGACCGCGATGATGCGGAAGCCCTCGGCGCGGGGGATGGCGAGGAGCGGGCCTTCGGCGGAAATGCCGACGACGTCGTGGCCCCGGGCTTTCATGCCGCGCATGAGCGGTAACAGGAAGTGGCGGAGGGAGAAATCGACGTTGGTGATTTCTAGGATTTTCACGGATCTACCTATGCCTGAATGCTCAGCCTGATCCTAGAGGCTCCAAAATGTCAGGGGAGACGACAGTGCTTTTTGGCGTGCAGTCTGCTAGATTTACCTGTCAGGTTGCAGAACCCCTATGAACCAGGTGGTGAAGATCGAAGTGCCGGTCGAGGCAGCAACGGCTCATGCTCTATCGGACACGCGGGTGTTGCGGGCCGCTGAATTTCTGGCGGCATTGGATCGCCACGCAAGGCTCGCGATGACGGGACTGGGCTGAAGTGTGCGAGCGGATACGGCTGAGCTGCCGCTGAACAGGCGCAGGCCGCGCAATTGAAGCAGGAAGGTGGAATTTCTTGACATCCAGAATTAGTTAGTATAAATATTTATGATGTTCAATTTTTCCCGCATCCTCTCTGACCTGAAAGCCGTGATTGCGGCCCGGGCGGCGCGTGATCGGGGTTTGACCGTCATGCTGCTGGCGATGTGGGGGCGGATTACGCGGATGGGGATGCGGCTGGAACGGCTGGTCGCACAGTGGCGGGCGGGGATTCTGCCGAAGCCGCCGGCGCGCCGGGGCGCGCCGGCGGAACGCAACGGTGGAATACCGGCAGCGCGACCGGATTATCCGACCGCGCCGGCGTGGCTGGTGGAAACTCTGGGTCATGAGGCGGTGGCGTATGGGTTACAGTTGCAGCATTTGCTAACCGAGGCAGAATGCGTGGCGTTTCTGGCGGCGGTGCCGCAGGCTGGGCGGATTTTGCGGCCGCTGCTGCGGATGCTCGGGGTTGAACCGCTGCCCGAATTGGTACGGCGGGTGAAGCCAGTTGTGGTTCCGGCGGCGGCATCCGACATGGTCATGGTGGGCGTGGTCGTTCCGCCGGGATTTCAAATTTTAGGCACCTGAGCGGGTGGGTGTTTTTGCGCGTTATTTGTTACGATAACGTAATTAATTAATATCCTGCAACCCGCCCGCCTTCTCCCGCGCCGACCGCAGCAACGCCAACCCACGATAAACCCCGTGCACCATCCGGCTATATGGCAAGGTCACAAACAGCGCCAACACAAACCCAAGATGCACCGCCAGCGCCACCCCCATTGCCCCGGTGCTGCGGAACCCCAGCAACACCAACCCCGTCAGCGCCACCAGCAGCAACAAAAACACCATCGCGTAATCGGCGCCCAGTAACGACTTCGCCCGAGGCTCGGTATCGCCGACGATTTTCAACCAGATCAGCCCCACACAGCCAACAATCATCCCGATGCCGCCAATTGTTCCCAGAACCACCGGCAGGCTCAGCAGCGAATAGGGCGCGATCCAGCCAAACCCATGATCGTAAACCGTCGCAACCGAGGTCGCGGCAAAGCACAATCCAAACCCATAGAATAGCGCATGATGAAAATGCCGCCGCGTGGTTGAAAACGCCCCATCAATATCGTTGCAGCCATGCCCGCCACCGCCCAGATTCTTCAAGGTCAGCACATCGCCAACCGCCTCGGCCAATGCGCCTTTGCGCAATGGCGCCGGCCCAGTGTCCCGCCAGAAGCGCCAGGCCGCAATCCCGATGGCAACGAGCGAAAACACGAAGGTCACCCCGGCGGTCCACGCCATCACCGGGAACGGGATCACTGCGTAAAACGCGCCCGGGCCCGAATGGGTGCCGAACAGCGCCGCGCTGGATTGCAGCCCGATCGCCAGGATGAATACCGCCGCCACCAGCAGCGCCGTTACCAGCGACACCACTGTGCCATTCTTGGCAAACGCCCGGGCCAGCGGCTGCGGCCAGGCGTATTCCGCGTAGGTCTCGACACGGATTTCGGCAAAAACCTTGGGCAGATTAATGCCCCATTCATGCGGCGGCGCATATTGGCAGGCGTAGAAGCACCCGGCGCAGCCATGGCACAAATTCGCCAGATAGCCGATATCGGCTGGCGAAAAATCCCGCCGTAATTCCATCGCGGGGAATACCGCGCAGTAACCCTCGCAATACCGGCAAGCGTTGCAGATTTCGAGGTTGCGTCGCGCCTCGGTAATCGCTTCAGTTTCGCGCATGTTTTGCCGCCTCCCGTCCCGCGATGCAGCCAAACACCGTGCCGATGGTCATGCCAAAGCCCGCAAGGTAGCCCTTGCCAAGAATATTTCCGGCCATGATTTCGCCCGAGGCAAATAAATTCGCGCTCGGCTTGCCATCCGCCATCAACACCCGCGCCCGTTCATCCACTTTCAACCCGAGATAGGTAAAGGTGATGCCAGGCCGCAGCGGGTAGCCAACAAACGGCGCGGTTTCGATACGTTGCGCCCAGTTGGTTTTGGGCGGAGACAGTCCCTCGGTCGCGCAGCCATCCAGTTTCGTTCCATCAAACGCACCCGGCCGCACCGAAGCGTTATATGACCCAATCGTTGCGTCCAGCTTCGCCGCATCCAGCCCGAATTTCGCGGCTAATTCTGCGATGGTGCCAGCGGTCACCGCCGGAAACACCGACGGCATGAACAACGGCACCGATTTGGCATCGCAAATTGAGTAGGCAATCTGGTCCGGCTGTTGCGCGATCAATCGGCCCCAGATCGCATAACGCTTGGGCCAGACGTCCTCGCCCTCATCATAAAACCGATCGCCATGCTTGTTAACGACAACCGAGAACGGCACCGAATCCAATCGCGTAACAATCCCGCCATCAAACTGCGGTGCGCGAGCATCCAGCGCCACCGCGTGAAACTGGGTCGCATCGCCCACTTCGGCCACGCCCTGTGCCAGTAAATTCTTCAACACGCGCCCCTTGGCGTAGGGCGTGCCGCGAATAATGAAATTATCCACCGCATCCCCCCAATATTGCCGCATCCAATCGAGATTGGCCTGAAACCCGCCGGCCGAGGCAATCACGCAGCGCGCCTGCACGGTTTCGGGGAAACCCTTGTGATTGATGCGCACCGCGCGGGCGAACCCGTCATCGAGGTCGATCTCCCGCACCTCGGAATCAAACAGCATATCCACACCCAGCCGTTCGGCGGTGGCATACAACGCATTCAGCAACGCTTTCCCGCCACCAAGGAAAAACGCGTTGGTGCGCGAAAGTGACAAGGTCCCGGTCAGCGACGGCTGGAACCGCACCCCGCAGGCTTCCAGAAACGGCAGCGCCGCCTGCGATGCCCGAATGGTCATGCGTGCCAGATGTTCGTCGGTCTGCCCGCCGGTGACCCGATTGAGGTCGTCCCAGTATTCCTCTTCCAGATACGCATCCGTCAGCACCGAGGTCGGTGCGGTATGCATTGCCCGCAAATTCCGCGTGTGCCGGCTATTGCCGCCGCGCATGGTTTTGGGCGCGTGTTCAATCACCAGCACCGATGCCCCGGCCTGGCGCGCGGTGATCGCCGCACTCAGCGCCGCGTTGCCGCCGCCAACCACCAACACATCATAAATTCGGGTAAAATCCACCATGCCCCAGCATGTGCACACCGCGGCGAAGTGTGGCAAGACCTGGGATGACCAGGGGGGAACCATGTCACAACTGATCGCCTATATTTCCTGCGCCGAGGATCGTCGCATCGACACCATTCTGGTCGATGCGGTCGGCATGACCCTGGAAAAAATCGCTGAAACCCCTGTGCCAGGCCCGCCCGCGCCAGTCATGAGCATGGCGATGGCGATGTCACCCGACAAACGCGTGCTGACCACCGCGGTGCGTCATCCGCCTTATCCGGCCGACGCCTTCGCGATCAATCCGGCGACCGGCGCGCTGCGCCATCTTGGCGGCACTTTGTTGCCCGAAGCGATGGCCTATGTCAGTTCAGTCGCCAATGGGGCGCATCTGCTCGGCGCGTCCTATGCAGCGTCCCTGGTCACCAGTCTGAAATGTGTCAACGGCGTGCCGACCGGGGCACCAACGCAAATCCTCAACACGCCGGAAAAGGCCCATTGTATTGTCACCGATCCCAGTGGCGAGTTCGTCTATGTGCCGTGCCTGGGCGGGGACGTGATCCTGCGCTTTGCACTCGATCGGGAGAGCGGCCACTTAACGCCGCTGTCGGACGTGCCGGTGCGTAAGGGCGCCGGGCCGCGCCATTTGTGTTTTGCACCGTCTGCCCCGTTTGCCTATTGTGTTAACGAGCTTGACGCGACAATTGACGCTTATGCCGCCGATGCGGGCGCATTGATCCATCTGGCAACCGCGCGACAACTGCCGGAAGGCAGCGCTGGCCGGATCGCCGCCGCCGATATTCACCTGACCCCAGACGGCAAATTCCTCTACGCCAGTGAACGGATGACCAATATCCTGTCGATTTGGGCGGTCGATCCCGCTACCGGTTTACTGTCCGCGAGGGGCAACGTGCCGTGCGAGCCCGGCCCACGCGGCTTTGCGGTCGATCCAACCGGCCGGGTGTTGCTATGCGCGGGGCAGATGTCACATCATATCGGGCTTTATGCGATTGATGCGGGCACCGGTGCGCTCAACGCCAAGGCGCGCCTGGAAGTGGGGCGAAATCCGAATTGGGTGGAGTTTTTAACGACGAACCCATAGAGCAGACGCAATCCTCCCTACGGGATGGTCTGGCAACGAACCGGGAAGCCCTTTCACTTCCCTTTCTTACGCTTGCGAACCTTTACCTCGGGTGTCAAAATAGCCTGCACCCGATCCAAAATCCGCAGTCCCAGCCCGCGATTGCCATGGCTCTGCAAAACATCCCGCCGCCCGCGTTCGGCAATCACTCGCCCGCGGGTCGGATCGGCCAGCACCGGGCGCAACAGCTCATGCGCATGGTCAAGATCGGGATCGGCCCAGCGTTGCCCGGCACCATGCGGGTATTCATCGGCGCCGACGGCAATGGTGCGTGCTCGCACAAGCAATGAGTTTTCCGAGGTCATGAAGTCGAGATTACCGGACCAGGCGGTGCCCAGCGCCAGGCGGCCCAATGCCATCGCCTCACCCATGCCGCGACCGAAGCCTTCGGCGCGATGCAACGACACAAAGCAATCACAGGCATTGATCAAACTCAGCACGCCCTGCGTATCAAGCGGGGTCGATAGCACCTTGATCTGCGGGTCGTCGGCGAAAATAGCCCCCCAGTCGGACTCGGCCTCGCGTTCCTTCACCTTCAGCACCAGTTGCAGATCGGCGAACGGATTTTCCGCCCGCAAGCGATCGAACAAGGCCTGCACCGCATCAGGATTTTTGCGCGCGGCATAGGACGACATGTCGAAAAAATGCAGCAGCACAAACGCGCTTTCGCGAATGCCGAAATGCCGGCGCGGCAGGAACGGCATGAGCGGAAATTGTACGCCCTGGCCGATCACGTGGCTTTTGATGCCCGATGCGGCGAGGCTGTCGTGGACGAAGCGGGAAATCGCCCAAACCTCATCGAATTTCTGCAATGCCGGCACCCATTCCGCCGGATAGATCGGCAATTCCCAAGCCGGCATAATGATGTTGTGGCCGGTGGCGAAATCATTGCCGCGCGCTGCAAACGCGGTCAGCACCCGTTCCACCTCATCGCCATTGACGTGGAAAATCCGGATGCCGCCTGGCGCGGTCGTGACTTCAAGTGGCGCCAGAAGCGCGTCGTGGGCGGAATCGGTGCGCTGGGCATAGCGGAAAATATCCAGCACCTTCACGTCCAAACCCATGGCAAGACCGGCGCGGACATGGCTGCGCAATTGTTCGCCCATGCCGATCGGTGCCCAAGGGTGGCCGATAATGGTGATCACAGTGTCGTCGATTGATGCCATCTCGTTTCAATTCCAACTACGGCTGGCGCGGGCATCGCGCAGTGCCTCAAGCCAGCGGTGGCCATAGCCGGTATCGGGTTCGAGATGGGTGCCCTCCGCCCATTCATTCCAGGCGTTGACGAACAACAGCTTCTCATCGCCCAGCAGAAAATTCCTGATTTCGTCGAGCTTTTCACCGACATAAACCCCGAAGGCCTCGGGCGTCGCATTATCAAAGCTGGTGCCCCGCAGCCGCTGGCGGGGGGTGTTGTCCCAGCCGGGGAACACTGCGGGGAAACGGGAATAGGGCACTGTATCACGCGCAATAAAGGCGGCCGCGGTTTCCGGATAGTCGTAACGATATCCGGTCCAGCCTTCCTTCACCACTTCGACGCTGTTATGAGCCGGAACAGCGCGGCCATGCGGCGGGAATTCGACGCTGGCGTCAAAGCCGATATCGGCCGGGCGCAACCCATGATCGACGGCTTCCATGCTTTCGACATACACCAAATGCACGCCGGCAAAGCCCGCCGCCGCAAACGCTGCCCGACAATCGTCGGCGAAGGCTTTAACATCGGGCAGCAGCAGCGGCCGATAAACCAGAAATAACGGCCGACCGTTCACCGTGATATAGCGCGGATCGGCGGCCTGGCTGACAGCGTCGGCAATGATTGAGCCCAGCGTTGCAGCATCGTATAGTTGTTCGAGCAGGATTTCCTTGCTGCCGCCATCCCAGTGCCGGGTCCAGTTTTCATTCGCCCAGCAAATACACCAGCGGAACGGAATCTCTGGATTGGCCTGCACCACTTCCAGCGGTTGTGACAACACCCGGCGGGCGCCGAAATTATAATAATAAACGCAGAACCCATCGATGCCATAACGCGCGGCCAACGCCGCCTGGGCCGCCAGCGCCTGTGGCGCACGCAAATCGTAAAACCCGAGATCGGTCGGCAAATGCGGCTGGTAATGGCCGCGATAGCTCGGCTGTGCCTTGGTGACATTGCGCCATTCGGTGAAGCCCGGCCCCCACCACAAATCGTTTTCCGGCGTCGGATGAAATTGCGGCAGATAGAACGCCAGCACCCGGACCTGATCGTCAGCGGCCAGTTTGTCGCCCCAGCGCGTCACCAGACTGTGTTGGTTGCGGCTGATCCCGCGCAGTTTCCGTGCCACCGATCCGCGATTGGTCGACACGCTGAGGTGATGCACCACCACCGCCGCATGCAGATAGCGCACTCGCAGCCCGGCGTCACGCAGCCGCAGGCATAGATCGGCATCCTCGCAATAGGCCGGGCGAAACGCGACATCGAACAGCGTCCCGCCCAGCGCCGATTTGCGCACCATCAGCGCCGCGCCAGAGCAATAGGCAACGTCGCGATCGTAGCTGAACCCCGGCTCGTCCGGATCTCGAAACAGCCCCACCATGTCGCTTTCCCCGTTGGGGCGCAAAAAGCAGCCGGCTTCCTGCAAGCGCCCGTTCGGGTAGATCAACTTCGGCCCTACCGCGCCCAACGTCATATCGCCGTCGAGCGCCTCTGCCATACGATCGATAGCCCCAGACTGCACCTGAGTATCGTTGTTGAGCAGTAAAACATATTCACCCCGGCAAGCGGCAAAGCCAGCATTGCAATTGGCGATAAAGCCCTGGTTGGTTGCTCCGCGCACGTGGGTCAAACCCGGAACGCCGCCGATTTTGGCAATCACGGGATCGCTCGACGCATCATCGGCGAGCACAATTTCATAGTCTGGCCCGACGCCCCATGCGCTAATTGCCATCAGGCATTCGACCGTGATGTCGGCTTCGTTATAGACCGGGATCAGGATGGAGATTTTTGGTTTCGCGGTCACCGGAAACTGAAGGCTGCGAATGTCGGCTGCAATGACGTTGGCCACCAGCATTGCCGGCTGCGTCGCCCGGACGGCATCTTTCTGCACCTGGCGTCGTGCCGCCACAATGGTCCGCAGAGCTGAACCTGCGTTGCGGACCGCGGCGATATCGATCGGCATTGGCTGGCCCACCTCGTAAAGGAATGCCGTGGCGCCGCTATCGGCGCCTGCCTGCCGGCCTTCACTCCGTCCGAATTCGAGAAAATGCCGCAATGGCGCCGCCCGAGATGTCGCAACATCGGGATAGCGCGCCCAATACAGCGCCGGATCGAACCGGGTTCCCGGGGTGCGACCCTCCGGGTCCCCGATCAGCACGAAATGGCGAAACGCCTGATAGGGATCGGTCGGAACGTCGATATTATGCTGGATGTACCACGCGAGGTCGAGGAACGGGTTCGGGTTGCGGCCCTGCTGCAGGCCTTGCAAAATGAAATGCCGCAGTAGTCCAATGGCCGGCGCCTCTGTTCCCAGACTATCCTGATACCAGCTCGGATCGAAATACGGGCTAGACGCCGCAAGGTCGTATTCCAGCGCGTCCAGCAGCCCATCCGTTGACGGCGGATCACCCAACAGCAACGGATCATGCGCGGCCATTGTGCGCGGGTGGATCAACGGGTGGGGGGAGCGTAGCTCGCGGATACCATACTCAAGAAAATGCAAAAGCGGGTCGGCACCGGCATCGCGAATGTCGGGATAGAGCGCGAGGTAGTAGGCAGCATCGAAATAAACCGACAAGACCGGGCGGTCCGGGATGGGGATCGCCAGATAGCGCCCAACGGTCGACAGGTCGGCCCGCCCGTCCCCAAGCGCTGCCCGGTATAGTCCTTCATCTACAAAGGGTGAGCAGAGCAGCCGGTGGATCTGGAGGAACGCGTTCATGGCGACTTTTCCAACCTATCGGCGCATCGCGCCTTCAGCTGCGGCCGGTTTCGTCGCGCAAGACGGCCATCCAATTATCGATGGATTGGCGCACGGCCGCATTGGGCACCCGTCCTTCGGCTGCGCCGGCACGCATATAATGCTCGGCTCCATTTTCAACATCGCCAGCTGCCACCGCCTTGCTGACATCCTTGTAGGTCGACAAGTAGAAACCCTCATCAATTTCGGGCGTATACCCGATCCGGCCCTCAAGGTAGCCGGAGTCAAGGAAATGCTGGTGCAAATTGGGAATCTTGCCCGCGGCATAGGCGTCAGCGATATCAGGGTAGTGTTCCATGTAAAATTCTTCCGAAAACGGAAGCGTCGCCGCAACGGTTTGCAACATCAACCGCAGCAGCCGGGCGTCAATGGCGATTTTGGACTTACTCGTAAGCCTCTCACGATTGATTCGCAGCGACTGCAGAATGAGGTCGATGTGGGGAAAATATTGTGTCGAACTCACCCGGGTCTCCGTTTCAGTCTGCTGCGTGTGCATCTTGCCGCGCGGATGCATAACCAACCTACGCGCTGACGGCAACTGATGCTACCGCGCAAACCGTTATAAACCAGTTAGAAATCTGAGCAGCGGCCCTTATTTTCCCAATCCCCATAGCGGGTTGGCTCGGGGCCCGCAGGACCACCGATTTCGCGCGGCAGCTTCCCTGGCTCGGCTGGCGGGACCGGGATTGCCGGCTGATCGGTCGTCGGTTCGGTCATGCTTCGTACTTCTTGATAAGGGGGAGTATTTGCTCTTCGATCATCGCAGTCTGCAATGGCCCGTTCATATGCCAACGCACATAGCCGTCACCATCGACCAGAAAGGTTTCCGGCACGTTGGCGACCCCCCAGTCATAGGCGATCCGGCCTGGCTCGTCGATCGCGTTGCGGGCATAGGGGTTGCCTTCGCGTTCGAGGAACGCGAGCGCTGCTGGGACCTTGTCTTTGTAGGCAATCCCCCAGACGGTCACTTTCGCCGCTTTGAGTTGCAGAAGAACCGGCTGCTCAACAATGCACGGTTGCGACCATGACGCCCAGAAATGCACCAGCAACGGCTTGCCGCCATTGAAAATATCGGTGGCCTGAATCCCTTCACCGCCCAGGCCGGGCAGGCGAAAGCCGGGAATGCGGCGGCCGCTGAGAATGCTGGGCGTGCCGCGCAGATTATTGCCCGCAAACATCGCCCGCCACGCGTACCAGCCTCCGAAGCCGGCACCGCCAAGCAGCGCGATCGGCACTGAAAATACCATGGCCCGGCGCAAATTCATCCTGTGTGCCCCCATGGCAATGTCGTGGGGCAGTTGGCCCTCACGAAAACGTGACCTCTACAGCGTATTCGGGCGGAGTGAAAACGCTATTGCTGCGGTTTGGCAGGAACCGGCGTGGCGGGCCTGAAATCCATCGCAGGCTTGGCTGGTTGCGTCGCAGTTGGCGCCCATTGCCCAGCTTTTTTCAGCGCATCGGCAACCTCAGGCGGCATGTAGGTTTCGTCATGTTTGGCGAGCACCTCACTCGCCGCGATGTCACCGTCCGGCCGCAGCACGCCCAGCACCACCACCCCCTGGCCCTCGCGGAACAGATCTGGCAGCACCCCTGCATAATAGACAGTCGCTGCCGCCTTTCCGTCGGTCACCCGGAACTGCATCACCGGCTTGCCGTCCTGGCGGATCTGGCTGACGCTGCCCGGCTCCACCAATCCACCAATACGGAAACTGCGCCCGGCGCGCGGCGGCTTGCTGGCAAGATCGGACGGGGCGACGAAAAATACCACATTTTCACGAAGCGCGGTCAGGGTCAGCCCAACGCCCGCGCCTAACCCCACGAGACACGAAATCAATACCACAAGGCGACGATGCTTGCGAGTCATTTGCGCGGGTCGAGTGCTGCAAGCCGCGCCCGTGCCGTTCGCAGCCGCCGCCAGGTGCTGAACACCAGGCCGCCGATCACCAAGATGGTCAGCCCATAGGCCGCAACGATATAGGGCAGGTGTGTCACCCGGCCTCCCGGGTGCGGGCCAGCAACAGCCCGCGAATGCGCCACTCCATCACCGCCGCCCGCAGGCGCGCCATCACCAGGGCGGTAAATCCCAGCGAGAACCCGACCGCACTGATCAGCAGCGGCCACAAAATTCCCGAATCCATGCTGGCACTTCCGCTTAATGTGATGCTGGCCGGCTGGTGCAGCGTGTTCCACCAATCGACCGAAAACTTGATGATCGGCAAATTCACCACCCCCACCAGCGCCAGGATCGCCCCTGCGCGTTGCCCCCGTTCCGGATCGTCAAACGCCCGCACCAATGCGATATGCCCAAGATACAAAAAGAACAGCACCAGCACTGACGTCAGCCGCGCATCCCACACCCACCAGGCGCCCCACATCGGCTTGCCCCAGATGCTGCCGGTGACCAACGCAAGCGCGGTGATCGCCGCGCCGACCGGGCTGATCTCGGCGGCGGCCAAATCAGCCAGCTTGTGGCGCCATACCAATGACAGTGCCGAACAGATCGCCAGCCCGAAATACCCCGCGCTCGCCAGCCACGCCGCGGGCACATGGATATAAATGATCCGCATCGCATCATGCTGGAACCGGTCCCCGGGCGCGATGAACAGCCCCCAGCCCAGCCCAATCCCCACCAGCATCAGAGCAATCGCGGTCAGATACGGCTGCACACCCGACGCCAGCCGCAGGAACCGGCCAGGATTGGCAAACCGATGCAGGATATGGCCGGGGCGAGGGGCGATGGCGGGGGGAAACTTCACAAGCCTGCTATAGCGAAATCGGAGCCGGGTTTGAAGCCACCGCCGGCACGCGGTAAACATACCCATGGAGGCCCGCAAAATGGCATATTGGTTGGTGAAATCCGAACCCGACGCATTCAGTTGGGCCCAGCAGGTCGCGAACCGGATCGAACCCTGGACCGGGGTGCGCAACCACATGGCCAAAAACTACCTCAAGGCGATGGCGAAAGGCGACCGCGCCTTCTTCTACCACTCCAACATCGGCAAGGAGATCGTCGGCATTGTCGAAATCGCCCGTGCCCACTACCCCGACCCGACCATCGCGCCGGATGAGAAAGGCGACTGGGTCTGCGTCGATATGAAAGCCCTCCGCCCCTTCAAAACCCCAGTTACCCTCGCCACCCTGAAAGCCGATGCAGATTTCGCCGATCTGCCGCTGATCCGTATGTCGCGCCTGTCGGTGATGCCGATTTCGGAACCCTACTGGACGGCAATCTGCAAACTCGGTGGCATAAGCCCGTGAAGCTGCGGGCGCTGTGCGAGGTCGCCGAAATCGAAGACGGCGGCACGTTGGCCTTCCCACCGGCCGAGGGCGGTTTCCTCGGCCTGTTCGCGCTCCGCCAGGGTGATCGCGTTCAGGTTTTCATCAATTCCTGCCCCCATATCGGCGTGGCTCTTGATTGGATGCCCAACCGCTTCCTGTCCACCGATGGCCGCCAGATTGTCTGCGCCATGCACGGCGCCCGCTTCCGCCTGTCGGACGGGATGTGCGTCGAAGGCCCCTGCCTTGGCGATATGCTGGAAACCGTTATGATCCACATCAGGGGTGGCACGCTCTACGTGTCCGAAAACGCCGGCCTCTAAGCTCCAGGGAGACTCCCAATGTCCGACACGCTCGTTCCGGTCCAACCGGAAATCGCTGCCGCCGCCCGCATCAATGCAGCCCAATTTGCCGCCATGACCGCGCGTGTCGCCGCCGACCC
>JANYCX010000104.1 GCA_025360065.1 Acetobacteraceae bacterium
TCGATGCGTTCAAACAACTGGATACCTTGATCTTCCAGGCGATAAGCGCCCACCGTGGTGGTCGCGTGGTCGCCCTCAGCGGCGAGGTAGCTGTCCAGAAACGCATCAGAAAAATCCCGCATGGTCAGCGATGGCTCCTCGACATGTTGCCAAAGGTTTTGGTTCCCACGCAGACAGATCGTCGCGGTTACCAGGCGATGGGTGCGGTTGCGCAGGCGACGGAGATGCGATCGCGCTTCAACACTATCGACGGGCTTGTCGAACCAGTCATTCCCACAAACCAAGATTTGATCACCACCGATAACCAGCGCATCCGGATGATCGCGGGTGATTTTCTCGGCTTTCAGACGAGCGAGTTGCATGGCGGTTCCAGCCACATCCTGGCCAGACAGGATCGCGGCGCGTTTAACGGCGCCTTCATCGATATTCGCAGGCATCGCCGTGAACGGGATACCTGCGCCGCGCAACAGCCCGGCCCGATAGGGCGATTGGCTGGCTAAGATCAGCTTCATCAAAACTATGTCCTTCAGGGCACCAAACCAACGGCTACACCATGGAACGCTTTTTTTCTTTACTGCATCGCCGCGCGCTTGGCATGCCACGCATCCATGAGTTGCAAAATTGTCGCCGAGGTTTCTTCAATCGATCGACGGGTGACATCGATCATCGGCCACCCCCGCGCCGCGCATAATCGCTTGGCCCACAGCAATTCAGCCCGCACCGCTTCCTGGTCGACATAGTCGGTTGTTCCACCGCGGGTGGTTTCCGGACTGCCGGTGGCGATCATCCGCAGCCGGTTACGTCGGATTTCGATCAGCGCATTGGCATCGATCGACAGCCCGATCACCGGGCAATGTGGCGCTTTCAGCCCTGGCGGTTCTGGCGTACCTGGCACTAGCGGAATGTTAGCAGCCTTGATGCCGCGATTGGCGAGATAGAACGAGGTCGGCGTTTTCGATGACCGGGACACGCCGACCAGCACCACGTCGGCTTCGGCAAGCCCAGCCTGCGCCTGACCGTCATCATGGGCCAAAATATAGTGCATTGCATCGATACGTTTGAAATAGGCCGCATCCAACACGTATTGCCGACCGGGCCGCGCCGTAGCCTGATGCCCTAACTGTTGTTGCAGCATCCCGAGCACCGGATCAAGCACGTGGATGACAGGCAGGTTTAATCGCATCGCGGCCTCGTCCAACTCCCCCCGCATGCCCGCTTCGACCAGGGTTGACAGGATCGGGCCTGGTTCTGCCTCGACGCCATCGATCACCCGGTGCAACTGGAATCTGGTGCGGATCAGGCTCCAACGATGATGGACAATGCGGCCTTCTTCTTTGCCCTCCTCAAACTGCGCCAGAGTGGCACGTAGGATGGAGTTCAAAGTTTCCCCGGTCGCGTCCGAGACGAGGTGCAGATGAAGGGTTTGCTGGTCGGTCATCGGCTGGGGATTACGGGGATAAGGGACAATATCATGCACAGGGTTCCAGACGGGGCTGGGCAAGCGGGGATAAGTCGCCATGTTGCGCAAACAGGGATAGTTTTACGAGGGTTTGCGAAGGGTCTGGGCATGATTTGCAATTTAGGTTGGGGATCAGTGTGCTAGGGCATGCGGCGCATGTGGACAAGCTGGAGATAACTGGCCAAAGCCGGGGTACCTCGCTATCCACAGGCCCATCTACTCCACCATCCTTTTAAGGATTCTATCTTTCTTGAAGAAGGCGTTGGCGATCAGATGACAAAAACCGTTTTACGGGTGCTTGCTGGGGAGGCTGTTTGGCCACCACCGATCTGGATGTTGCGCCAGGCCGGGCGCTATTTGCCGGAGTATCGGGCAATCCGGGCGCAATGCCGGGACTTCATCGATCTGGCGACCAGCCCGTTGAAAGCCGCTGAAGTGACCCTGCAGCCAGTGCGACGTTTCGGCATGGATGCAGCGATCCTGTTCAGCGACATCCTGATGGTGCCATGGGCGCTGGGGCAGGGGCTGCGGTTCTCCGAAGGAGAAGGCCCGCAATTGCCACCGATCCGCGATGCGGCAGGCGTCGATGCGCTGGACCTGTCCAAAGTGGACGCCGCCATCCAACCGATTCTGGAAACTGTCTGCAAAGTGGCGGCCGATGTTGGCGCGGCTACTTTGATAGGCTTTGCCGGCAGCCCGTTTACGGTTGCGTGCTACATGGTCGAAGGGCATGGATCGAAGGAGTTTGGTGCAGTGCGCGCAATGGCGCATGGCGATCCGGCGCTGTTCAGCCGGCTGATAGGCGTTATTGAAGCGGCGACTATCACTTATCTATCCGCCCAGATTTCCGCCGGCGCTGAGGCGGTCATGCTGTTCGACAGTTGGTCCGGGATCCTGCCGCCACGTTTATTCCGTGAATATGTGATCGCGCCGACCGCGCGGATCGTAGCCGCCCTTAAAATCAGGCACCCGAGCACGCCTGTGATCGGATTTCCCCGGCTGGCCGGCGTTATGGTTGGAAGATACGCGGCTTTGACCGGGGTCCAGGCAGTGCACCTCGATACTGCGATGGACCCGGCTTTGATCCAACTGCCGATGGGCATGGCGGCGCAGGGTAATCTCGACCCCATGGCGTTGCTAGCTGGCGGCGCGGCCATGGCCGTCGAAACCGCCGGGATTCTCTCGGCGCGCCGTGGCTTTCCCCATATCTTTAACCTCGGCCATGGAATCATCAAGGAAACCCCGCCAGAGCATGTCGCGGCACTGGTTGCCCAGGTGCGCGCAGCATGAGCCGGGTTGCCATCGTCCTGTTCAATCTCGGCGGTCCCGACAGCCCCGCAGCGATCAAACCGTTCCTGCTCAATCTGTTCCGCGATCCGGCCATCTTGCGGGTGCCCCCGTTCGTGCGCCCATTCCTTGCCCGCTATATAGCGAATGCCAGGGTCAAGCCAGCGACTGAGATTTACGCGCTAATGGGGGGTAAATCCCCGCTGCTCGACCTCACCAACGCCCAGGCCCGCGCCTTGGAAGCCGAATTGCAGGAGCTTGAGGTGAAATGCTTCGTGGCGATGCGCTATTGGCATCCGTTTTCTGCTGAAGCGGTGAAGGAGGTTCGCGACTGGAACCCCGATGAAATTGTGTTGCTGCCGCTCTATCCCCAATTTTCAACCACCACAACCGGCAGTTCGTTGACCGATTGGCGGGAAGCGGCTGCCAAGGCAGGTCTCGCCAAACCGGTTGTCAGTGTGTGCTGCTATCACAATGATCCAGGTTTCGTAGCTGCGATCGCCGGGCTAGTGCGTCGCAGCTATGATGCCGCACGTGCCGAGGTTTCACGTGAAACCGATTTGCGTATCCTGTTTTCTGCCCATGGCCTGCCCGAGGTGATCATCAAACGTGGTGATCCCTATCAAGCGCAGATTGAGAGTACCGTGGCATCGGTTGTTGCAGCCCTCGCCATCGACGGTCTGGATTACGCGGTTTGCTATCAGTCGCGTGCCACGCCGCAAGTCTGGATTGGGCCATCAACGGATTCCGAGGTCGAGCGTGCCGGACACGACAAGGTGGCCTTGCTGGTGGTGCCGATCGCGTTTGTGTCCGACCATTCCGAGACTTTGGTCGAGTTGGATATGGAATATCGGGAACTGGCGCATAAATCAGGTGTGCCCGCCTATTTCCGCACACCAGCAGCAAACTCGGATACTGGGTTCATTGCGGCACTTGCCAACTTAATAAGGGCAGCGCGCGCGCATGGTCCAGGCCTGTGCACCCTGGCTGCCAGCGGGATTTGCCCATCCGCCAATAGCGATTGCCCGTGGCAAAAAGCTGGAGCGACCCCATGACAGCTCTGGCAATGATGCGGGCGCGCACAACCAAACTGCGGCTGGTGATTTTTGACTGCGACGGTGTGCTGGTGAACAGCGAACCCGTGGCCAATCGCGTGGTCGCTGAAATGCTGACTGCCGAAGGGTGGGCAATGACCCCACACGAAGCCGATCGGCGTTTCCTGGGGATGAGTTTTCCAGACATTGTGCCTTTGGTCGAGGCCAAACTTGGGCGCAAGCTATCGCCGCGGTGGGAACATGATCTGGTCGCAGGGGTGATGCGCGCGTTGGCCACGGAGTCCGTTGCCATTCCTGGCGCCTTGGAAGCCTTGCGCGCGGTCAGTGCGCTCGGCGTGCCATGGCGAATCGCTTCGAATTCTTCGCACGGCGAAATGGCAGTGAAATTCAGCTGCATAGGCCTCACCGATTTGGTCGCCGGCCGGCTACATAGTTTCGAGGATGTTGCCCGTGGCAAGCCGGCGCCAGATCTGTTCCTGGCAGCAGCTGCGACCGAAGGTGTTGCCCCCGATGCCTGTGTGGTGATCGAGGACAGTAGCACCGGTGCCCGCGCCGCCGCGGCCGCTGGTATGATTTGCCTGGGCTTAGGTACAGGGGCATTCGCCGAAAGCCTGCGCGCAGTTGGTGCTTATCCGTTCGGCTCGATGTTTGATGTCCCAGCGCTGATTGCGGCGGCGACGTCATGATCGTCCTCTACCCATGGCTGAAAGCGCTCCATGTTATCGCCGTCATCGCCTGGATGGCAGGCATGTTCTATCTGCCACGGCTTTATGTTTACCATTGCGAAACCAAGCCAGGGTCCGCCGAAAGCGAACGCTTCAAAGTGATGGAGGCCAAGCTGTTGAGGCTGATCATCAATCCGGCGATGATAGCGGCGTGGATATTTGGCGGCGCTTTGGTAGCAATCCCCGGTGTGGTCGATTGGGGTTCGGGCTGGTCATGGGTCAAAGCCATCGCTGTTTTCCTGATGGCCGGCTTTCACGGTGCGCTATCAAAATGGCGCCGGGAATTCCTCAATGATCGCAATCGCAAAACCGGGCGATTTTACAGACTGGCCAATGAAGTGCCGACTGTGCTGATGGTCATCATCGTCGTCATGATCATCGTCAGGCCATTCTGAGGGGTATCGTAATGCACAGCCCAATTCTTGCGCCGGTTATCGCGCTCGTTCTGTGGAGTATGGTGATGTGGGTATGGCTTTATGCCACCCGTATTCCGGCTATCCGCAAGGCGCGGCTGAAACTGGATCCGCGCCGCTCCCCCGGTGATCTCGCCGCCGCCCTGCCGCCCGAAGTGCGTTGGAAGGCTGATAACTACAACCATCTGATGGAACAGCCGACTTTGTTCTATGCCGTGGCCGCGAGCCTTGCGATACTCGGCGCCGGCGGTAGGCTGAATGCTGGTCTCGCCTGGGCCTATGTCGTTCTGCGCGTAGCCCATAGTTTGGTGCAGGCCACGGTCAACATCATCATCGCCAGGTTCGCACTTTTCACGCTAAGTTCCCTGGTGTTGGTGGCGTTGGCGTTGCGTGCTGCGATGGTCGTTTTCTGAGGAAACAAGGTCATGAACCAGGTCAATTTCCCGGCAGTGCAGATCGATGCGGACCCGTCTCTGTCGAGCACCTTGCCAGGCTGGGTTTACACCACCCCTGAAGCGCTGGCGCAGGAACAGGACCGCATATTCTTTCGCACTTGGCACTTTGCCGGCGCGACCGCCGCCTTGCAGACATCCGGCGACTACGTCACCGCGAGTGTGCTTGGCCAGAATATTCTGGTGATGCGCGGCCGCGACGGCCAGTTGCGTGGCTTTTACAATGTCTGTCAGCATCGCGCCCATGAACTGCTCGAGGGCAGCGGCAATGCCCGGGTCGTCACCTGCCCTTACCACGCCTGGTCCTACCACGACGATGGCAGCCTGCGCACCGCCCGCGGTGCCGAGCGCCAAGGCGGCTTTGTTTCAGAGCGGTTTTGCCTAAAGCCCGTGCGGATTGAGGTCTTTGCCGACAAATTCGTCTTCTTCAACCTCGACCCCGACGCCGCCACCATGGCGAGCCAGTATGGCGACCTCGCCGGCGAGATCATGGCTGAAACCCCGGAATTCGACCGTCTGGTCCCAACCGCCCCACGGCCGGCAAAGCCTATGGCGGCGAATTGGAAGGTCGTGCTGGATAACTACCACGAGTGTTATCATTGCGGCCCGGCCCATGTGGCATTTTCCGACATGCTGGACATGTCGTGCTACCGAACCTCAATCAACCGCCTGTGGTCGAAACAGGCCGGCCAGCTCGCCAAGCTCGAAAACAAAGCCTACTCGGTTGCTGCTGACGCCAACATGCAGGCGCGCTTCTGGTGGCTGTGGCCAACCACGACATTCGGGGTCATGCCCGGCGACCCGTTCCTGACCGTGTCGTCTGTCCTGCCGCTGACACCCACCACCTCCATCCGCCATTTCCATGGTTTTGCCCTTCCTGGCAGCACCATGGACCCGGCCCGCGTCGCCTATAACCAGACCGTCCTGGTGCCCGAGGACGTGGCAATCTGCGAGTCCGTGCAACGCGGCCTGGCATCCCGCGGCTACAGCGCCGGCCGCTTTGTCCACGACCCCGATGGCGGCCAAACCACCGAGGCCGCCGTCCACCATTTCCATCGTCTTTACGCTGAGGCGATGGGATTCTAAGCCGGCTTGACGCGTTTCCCCTGAAAGCCTACGAGTTCCACTTGATGGGGCGGTGCAACGCCGTCCCAGGCCGGTCCCACCCCGGCATCCCTCCTCCGCATGACGGCTCCCCCCAGCCGCGCGGCGTTCATTTTCCCCTTCCTGAGGCCAAAACATGCATCTTGCCGAACTCAAGGCAAAAACCCCGGCAGATTTGCTGAGTTTCGCCGAATCCCTCCAGATCGAAAACGCGTCGTCCTTGCGCAAGCAGGACATGATGTTCGCGATCCTGAAGAACCTGGCTGACAATGATCAGGCGATTTACGGCGAAGGTACGCTGGAAATCCTGTCGGACGGTTTCGGCTACCTCCGCAGCCCGCAATCCAATTATCTGCCCGGCCCGGACGATATCTACATCTCCCCCAGCCAGGTCCGCCGCTACGCGCTCCGCACCGGCGATACCGTCGAAGGCCAAATCCGCGCCCCCAAGGATGGCGAGCGCTATTTTGCCTTGCTCAAGCTCAACACCATCAATTTTGAGCCCCCCGAGGCCGTCAAGCACCGGATCAACTTCGACAACCTGACGCCACTTTATCCCGACCAGCGTCTCCATATGGAGATGGAATACAAAGAAATCGCCAAGGGTGCGACGCGCGATATGATCCCCCGAGTGATCGATCTCGTCGCCCCGATCGGCAAGGGCCAGCGCGCGCTCATCGTTGCCCCGCCGCGCACCGGCAAGACCATGATGCTGCAATCGATTGCCACATCCATCGCCGCCAACCACCCCGATGCCTTCCTGATCGTACTGCTGATCGATGAACGCCCGGAAGAAGTGACCGACATGGCCCGCACCGTGCGCGGCGAAGTCGTGGCCTCGACCTTCGATGAACCGGCCACCCGCCATGTCCAGGTCACCGAAATGGTGCTGGAAAAAGCCAAACGCCTGGTCGAACATAAGCGCGACGTGGTTATCCTGCTCGACAGCATCACCCGCCTCGCCCGCGCTTACAACACCGTCGTGCCATCATCGGGCAAGGTGCTGACCGGCGGTGTTGACGCCAACGCCCTCCAACGCCCCAAGCGCTTTTTCGGCGCCGCCCGCAATATCGAAGAAGGCGGCAGCCTGACCATCATTGCCACCGCGCTCATCGATACCGGCAGCCGCATGGATGAGGTGATTTTCGAGGAGTTCAAAGGCACCGGTAACTCCGAAATCATCCTCGACCGTAAACTGTCCGACAAGCGCACCTTCCCCGCCATCGACATCACCAAATCCGGCACCCGCAAGGAAGAATTGCTGGTCGATAAGGGCACACTGTCCAAGATGTGGGTGCTGCGCCGTATTCTTAACCCGATGGGCACCATGGATGCGATGGACTTCCTGTTGGATAAGCTGAAATACTCCAAGTCCAATCAGGACTTTTTTGACGCGATGAATACCTGACCATGTTCTCCCTCTCCGGCCGTGAAAGGGCCGGAGAGGGAATTGTTGCACCGCCGGAAAAGCCGTCATTGCGAGCCCTTGCGAAGCAAGCCATCTGTCTAGATCACTGAATTTGTCGATTTAATTTCGATATCGTAACAAAAAACTCGCAAAAACTCGCCACTCCGACTAACCAATTTTTGCAAACGGCACCACCCCGCCGCTCAAACCATCCAAACCCAACGCCTCACCGTCCACCCAATACCCCGCCACCGGAACCGCCGTCGCTATCACTATTGGTGCCGCCGCAACCCCCAGCATCTGGCAAATCGGGCGAAGCACGCGCCCCGCGCCGGGCGATGCCGCCAGCGCCGCCTGCATCGCAGGCTCAGCCAGCAGCGCCTCCAACTGGCACAGATAAGCCGCCGCCTCCCAGCCCAATTCCCGCACCAGCCACCCATGCCCGCGCGGCAGCGAAATCGCCTGCGTCCGAATATCCCCGGCCCGAGCCACCCGCTTCGCCCGAACCCGCTGTGGTCGGCCTATTGCCCGTTCAAACCGCCGCACCGCCCGGATGATCCGGCCATACAGCAGCACCGTAAACCGCATCAAATGCGGCATCCGCAAAAACCGCCGCGCCACCAATGCCGCCAACCCCGCCATGATCGCGCCAAAACGCAGCGCCAATTCTGGCGCCGCGTCGGGCGGGGTGGGGGGAAGGATTTGTGTATTCATGTCTAATTTAATAACACGACGACACGCTGATGGCAAGATTTTTCAATACCACGCGCCCATCGCCTGCGAGGCAGGCATCCGCCAGGAAACCTCGTCATTGCAAGCCCTTGCGAAGAAATCCAGGGTTCGCGAAAACGAAAAAGGGCGGACCGGAGCCCGCCCTCATTCGGTGGTATGAAACCTTGTTAACGGAAAGGCCACACCGCGTTCTCTGCTAGAGCGGTAACCCTAGCGCATCGCCTTGCGGGGATGCAAGCCCAATGTCATGCTGCGGCAACGACATTAGGCGGGGCAGGGAGGCAATCATGGATATGCGCTTTGCATTCGATATCGGCACCAACTCGATCGGCAGCGCCGTCTGGCGCATAGGCCCAGATCCGGCGGGGATTTATGGCGAAAACGCGCCGTTGGAACTGCTTTG
>JANYCX010000111.1 GCA_025360065.1 Acetobacteraceae bacterium
TCATCCAAGGTCCGTCGTTGATCCGGGTGCCGGATTGGGTCGAGCACAAACTCGGCAATTACTACCTCTATTTCGCTGACCATAAAGGCAGCTACATCCGCCTCGCCTATGCTGACCGCTTGACCGGTCCGTGGCGCATCCATGGCCCTGGCTGCCTGCATCTGGCGCAATCGGGGTTTCCAACCACCCCGCCAGAGGTATCCCCCGAACAGCTTGCGGCGCAGGAAGCCCGCTATCGTGCTCGGGGGGCGACGATTTCGCATGATGTGCTGGCTGAGATTACCACCCCGCATATCGCGTCGCCCGATGTGCATGTCGATTATGCCAACCAGCGCATCGTGATGTATTTCCACGGGCTCGACGGGGTCGGCATTCAGGTCACACGGGCGGCGCTGTCGGCCAATGGCGTCGATTTCCAGGCGCGGCCGGACATTCTTGGGCCATCTTATATGCGGATATTTGCCCATGATGGCATGACATATTCCCTCGCCATGCCGGGGATCTTTTCGCGCTCCGCCGATGGGCTGGGCGGGTTTGCCAATGGCCCAACCCTGTTCAACCGCAATATGCGCCATTGTGCGCTGCTGAAGCGGGACGGCGTTTTATATGTGTTCTGGACCGAGGTTGGGCGCGCGCCCGAAACCATTCTGGTCAGTCGGATCGACATTACGGGTGATTGGATGGGTTGGCGCGAAGGCCCCGCCAGCGAAATTTTGCGCCCGGTCCACGCCTGGGAAGGCGCTGATGCGCCGCTGGTGCCTTCGGTCCGCAGCACCGCGTATGGGGTGGTGAACCAACTGCGTGACCCGGCAATTTTTGAAGAGGATGGGTTGATCTATCTGCTGTACGCCGTGGGTGGGGAGGCCGGGATTGCTATTGCGCGAGTGGATTTCAGCCCCGATTGAAAAATCGGGGCATTGCCCCGGGGTTACGGAAAAACTTGCATCGGCACGCGAATTGAGTTAGTAATTTTATCATGAATACATTTTCAACCCCCTTTGGCCTCCCCGATACCGCGCCCGACTGGGCCCGACGGTTCGCCATGATCATGGCGGGGCTGGGGGCGTTGGTTGCGCGGCGCTTTATTACAATGCCGCATCTGACAGGGTTTACGCTGCTGCTGTGGGGCCGGCTCAACCGATCAGTCCAGCGGCTTTATCGGGCACTGACCATCCCTACAAAAGCGGGTGCGCCGCGGGCACGGGTCGAACGGACGCGGCACGTGCGGCTGCATCTGCCATCGGGACGCGGCTGGATTGTGTGCGAACTCGGCTGGGAGGCCGCAGCTTATCTCCTTCAGCTTGAGGCGTTGCTGACCGAAATAGCGACACAGACGGCGCTGGCGCGGGCGCCTGGGGCTGCGCGGATCGTGCGCCCGATCTGCAGGATGCTCGGGGTGTCGGCGGCATTGTTACCGACAAGTGTTGCCAAGGTGGCGGAGCCTATGGCCAGGCAGGAGCCTGCCTTGGTGGCAGAAGAACCGGCGATCAGGATGGAGGCGATCGCGCCAGTGCCGGGCCGATTTTTTTCGGGAGATTGAGGGGTGGGTTTTTTCGCGCGCTATTTGTTACGATACCGCAATAACACCAGGGGAATTTTGTGTTTTTTTATGGGGCTGACCAATTATCAAAAAGTTTTTTTGGTTCTTTTTGTTCACAAAAAGAACTGCTTACCTTCCCCGACGCTTCCCGCGCTTCTTGGGGTCCCATCCCCCACCCCCCGGCCCCATAGGCTCCGGTCCACGCTTTGGCCGCAGTTGCGCGCTGGCCACTGGCGGCGGTGGCAACCCGAGATCGAGCGCCTCCAGCCGACGGATTTCATCACGCAGTCGGCCGGCTTCTTCGAACTCCAGATCGGCCGCTGCCGCGCGCATGCGTTTTTCGAGTTCGGTGATCGTTGATTTCAAATCCTTGCCGACGAACTCGGCAATTGTGCTGTCCTTGATTGGCGCGACGGTGACGTAGTCCTGTTCAAACACGCTTTCCAGCACCGTGCCGATATGGCGCTTGATCGATTGCGGTGTGATGCCGTTGGCTTCGTTGAAGGCGCGCTGGCGGTTGCGGCGGCGGTCGGTTTCCTCGATCGCGTATCGTAAGGACCGCGTCATGGTGTCGGCGTAG
>JANYCX010000121.1 GCA_025360065.1 Acetobacteraceae bacterium
CTCTCCGCCGCCGTCCTCCTCTCCGCCCGGATGCGCGCGCAGGAAGAAGTTCTTCGGCTCCTTGTACACGCCGCCGAACCAGCTCTCGAAGGAGATGTCCGAGACGCCGGGCACACCGCGCACCTTCTGCACGTACGAGATGGGCAGTGGAAACGTGATCGAGATCTTGTTGCGGACGATGAGGCGGTCGGCCGACGCTGCGTCGTGGCGGCAAAGCGTTGGTAACATGTCCAACTGGAGCCAGACGCTGGTTTCCCCCTGGGAAAGCCTGATCAATCGTGGTGCGTTGCTATTTGGCGCCTATATTGCGCTGCTGTCGCCCACTGGGGCGAGTGTCGGCAGTCTGCTTGCCTTTATGATGCTCAGTGGAAGGGTCGCGGCACCCCTGGTGAGCATGGCAAAATTAATCGAGGACGCCGAGGAGATGCGCACCGCAACCGGGCTTGCCGGCCAAGTGCTGAACATCAGGCCGGAAACGGAAACGCCCGGAGCCGGATTGCGTCCGCGTTTTGCTGGTGCGATCAGCTTCAATGCGGTCAACTTCACCTATCCCGGTGCCAAGAATCCAGCGCTTGAGAAAGTGAGTTTTGAGGTGCCGCCCGGCACGATGCTCGGCCTGGTCGGACGCAGTGGCTCGGGCAAATCAACCATCACCCGGCTGCTACAGGGCATCAACCGCGAATATGAAGGCACCATCAAGATCGATGGCAGCGATCTGCGTGAGATCAACCTCGCTCATTTACGCCGCAGCTTTGGCGTAGTGCTGCAGGAGAACTTCCTGTTTCGCGGATCGATCAAGGACAACATCATCGCCGGCCGCCCCGGCCTCACTCTGACCGATGCCGTGCGCGCCGCCCGCCTTGCCGGTGCCGAGGAATTCATCGAACGGCTGCCGACGGGCTATGAAACCTGGATCGAAGAAGGCTCCCCCAATCTGTCAGGCGGTCAGCGTCAGCGCCTTGCGATTGCGCGTGCGTTGATCCATGACCCGCGGCTGCTGATCCTGGACGAAGCGACCAGTGCGCTGGACCCTGAGTCCGAGGCCCTGGTTAACGCCAATATCCAGCGTATCGCTCATGGTCGGACGATGATGATTGTCTCCCACCGCCTATCGTCGCTGGTGGATTGTCAGAATATTCTGGTGCTGGACAAAGGCCATATGATTGATATCGCCCCGCATGAGGTGCTGCTCGAACGTTGTACGATCTATCGCCAACTCTGGCTGCAACAGCACAGGCATCTTGAATCGCATACCTCGCGCGGACCGAAAAGCGCCTTGACGGCAGGAGCTTGATGATGCCGGCAATGCAATTCCCCGACTTCAAGGCACACCCTGCCCATGACTGACCAACCCGACCCGCCAGCAACATTGCGGCTGCCATCGGCCGAAGGTGGCCGGCAAGCCATGGCGCGCATGAACGACCAGGGCACGTCAGTTGGCAAGGTTGCCGCCGAGCCGGACGATCTAGCCCCGTTGTTAATGGAATTTGAATCGCCGAGTGCGGCGTTGATCGCGCAGCCAGTTCCGGCGAAATCGCGCTATATCACCTGGGTCATCACCTCGATGTTCGCGGCGCTGCTGGTCGTTATGACGACAATAAAGGTTGATCGCATCGTTTCGGCGACCGGCAAGGTGGTGGCGACCGCCAACAACGTTGTTGTCCAGCCGCTGGAAACGTCGATCGTGCGTTCGATCAATGTCCGTGAAGGCCAATTGGTGCGCAAGGGCGATCTGCTGGCCCGGCTCGACCCGACCTTCACTGCCGCCGATGCCGGCGCGCTGGAAACCTCGGTCGCAAGCTTGCAGGCCGAGGTTGACCGGCTGGGGGCTGAAGTCAGCGGGCGCGAGTATCGCGGCACAGGCAGTACACCGAGCCAGTTGCAGTTGCAGATTTTCTGGCAACGGCGCAGCGAGACGACCGCGAAAACCGAAGGCTACCGGCAGAAAATTGACGGTGCACAAACCAAGGTCGAGCAGGCCCAGGGCGAGGTCTCCATTCTGAGGCAGCGCCAGTCTTACGCACTGGATTTGTTGCAGCGTCGCCTGGAAGGCGAACGCACCGGTGTGACCAGTCAGCAGCAGCGTCTACAAGCCCAGGACGCGGCCAAAGAAATTGAAGGGCGGCTGAACTCGGCACTGAAAACCATTGATGGAAGTTTACGCGAGCTTGGGGCGGTGATGGCCGACCGCGATGCCTATCTCCAATCGGTCAAAAACGAATCTGCTCAGCAATTCACCGAACAGGGACGCAAGCTGTCCGAGGCGCGGGAAAGCCTTACCAAGGCGCGGATGCGCAACAGCCTGGTGGAACTCCATGCCGATCGCGATGCGATCGTGCTGAGCGTGGCGGCGGTCAATGTCGGCTCGGTGATGGCATCGGGCGATCAGTTCATTACCATTGTCCCGGTTGATTCCCCGCTTGAGGTTGAAGCCATTCTGGACGGCCGTGACGCCGGCTATGTCGGGGTGGGCGATCCGGTGACTATCAAGTTCGAGACCTTCGCCTACACCTTGTTCGGAACTGCGGAAGGTGTGGTCCGCGCGGTCAGTCCGGATAGCTTTCGCAATCCGCTCGCCGATCGCAGTAAAGGTGGGCGGCCGCAGAACCAGGAGGAAGGCGGCGGGGCCTATTTCTTCCGTGCCCGGATTTCGCTCGATGCCATCAAACTCCATGATCTTCCGGCGAGCTTTCGCATGACCCCGGGCATGCCGGTGGTCGCGGATGTGAAAGTCGGCCAACGCACCATCATGGCCTATATTTTCGCGCGGGTTATTCCGATTGCGTCGGAAGGGATGCGCGAACCATGATCTCAACTGGCGACGCGTCGATCAGAAAGGGATAGTGGGATGGCCGGGCTGATGAACCGGGTGTCGGGTTGGGTCACTTCGCCCGCCGGAAAGCTACGGTCGGCGCGCAAGCTGATTGCCGCCAACCAGCGCGCCGAGGCATTCCCGCTCCTGGCGCAGGCGGCAAAGGCAGGGGTGGTTGATGCCGAATTCGAGGTGGCGCGCGCCTATCTCGAAGGTGCAGGCGTGCCACCCAGCGCCGGTGAGGGCGCGCGGTGGCTCGAACGGGCGGCCCAGAAAGGCCATACCGAGGCGCAATCCCTGCTGGCGGCATTATATGTGCGCGGCATCCCGGCACTTGCGGCTAATTTTGCCGGCGCTGCGGGCGCCGCCCTTGCCACCACCAGGCCGGCCGCGGTTCTGTTTGCCGGGATTGACGGCGCGACCCCCGATTTTGCCAAGGCCGTCGCCTGGGCGCGTAAATCGGCCGATGCCGGGTCCGCAGACGGGCAGGCGTTGCTGGCGTTCATATTTACCTCCGGGCCGGATGACTTGCGCGATCTGCCCCAGGCGGAGGAGCTGTATCGCCAATCGGCCGAAGCGGATTGCCCGCAAGGCTGCCTTGGCTATGCGCTGGCGTTGATGAAAAAGGCGTCCGGGCCCGAGGAATATGGCCCGGCTGCCAAACTGATGCGGCGCGCGGCCGACGCCAAGCTGGCGACAGCGCAATACCTGGCGGGTGTATTGGCGGAAAACGGCCATGGCGTGCCGCTCGATCTGGTCGAAGCAGCAGCGTGGTACAGGTTAGCGGCAGTGCACGGGTTGCGCTCGGCCCAGGCGCGTTATGGGGTGGTTCTGATGCAGGGGCGCGGCGTGCCAGCCGATCCGGTGGAAGCCGAAACCTGGCTGCGTCGCGCGGCTTTGCAGGGCGATCCGGATGCAGCGGCTCTGGTCGGTGATCTGTATGCCAAAGGTGGCGATTTGCCCCCGAACCTCGCCGAGGCGGCGATGTGGTACCGACGCTCCGCCGAAGCCGGGCATAAGGGTGCGGCACGGGCCTTGGGGCTGCTCTGCCTCAACGGTATTGGTGGGGTGCCACGCGATCCGATCGAGGCCGCCCATTGGTTTCGCCTCGCGGCTGATGCCGGGGAGGAACAGGCCAAGCACGATCTCGCAGCCCTGGTGATGAAGGGCCACGCGCAGACCGAGGACACGGTCCGCACCCGCGAATGGTTCCAGCAGGCCGCCGCCAGCGGCGATCTGGTGGCCGCCTATAATTTCGGCGTTTGCCTTGCCGAGGGTATCGGCATTGAAAAGAACGACATTGAGGCGGTGTCGTGGTTGCGTCGTGCGGCTGAAGGGGTGGTAAACGCCCAATACTGGTACGGTCGGATGATGGCGGACGGGCGTGGCATGGTGGCCGACCCTGTCGAAGGCCAGGTATGGATTTCCAAGGCGGCCAATGGCGGCCTGGTCGACGCGCAGGTGGCGCTCGCGGAAATGCTGGTGAGCGGCAGAGGCGGCCGACAGGATCATGCCGAAGCGCTGATCCTGTTCGAAACCGCTGCCGGCACCGGGCATGTCGGCGCAATGTTTGCTGTCGGTGCGTTGCTGGGCGGCGGGCATGATGTGCCATGGGACCGGGCCCGTGCCCAATACTGGTTCCACAAGGCCGCCGAGCACGGACATGGCGTCGCCCAGCAAATGCTCGGTCGCTATCTGGCGCGCGGTCTGGCCGGAGATGTCGATCTCGCTGCCGCGCGCCTGTGGTTCGAGCGCGCGGCTGCCCAGGGCATTCCTGAGATCGAGGCCGATCTCGCCGCGCTGCCGGCCGCCGCGGCAGTCGGCTAAGCGATGCCTGGCACGGTGCCGGCGGACAGCGATAAAAGCCTGGGCGCGGCAATTCGCCGGGCACAGCAAGCCGCCCTGGCAGCGTTTCAAAGTGGCCAAACCGCGCTGACCGCCGGGCAGGTGGATGATGCGCTGCGCTGGTTCGAACGCGGGCAGCGTCTGGCGCCAACCGACTTGATGATTGGGCTGTTCCTCGCGATCACCTACGTCCGGATGGGCATGGCGGCGAAGGCTTTGCCCCTGTTGCACGACGTGGTGGCGCGCGGACCGACCCGGGAAACCTGGTTCGCGCTGGCCGGTGCGGCGCATGATTCCGATGACCTCGCGCAAGCAGAAGCGGCGTTGCAAGCCGGGCTATCGGGATTTCGGTTGCCCGCCGATCTTGGCTTGGCCGCCTTGGCCGACAAGATCGCAGCCGTCACCGAACGCCCCGGTTGGTGCGGGTTGCGCGCCGATGGTAGGGTCGAAATCCGCCTGACCACCGGGCACGGCAAAGTGATGCTTCTGCTGGATGGCGCCAAGTTGCGGCGCGGCGCGCTTGTGGCGTTGACAGATGATGTGGCGCAGCTCGCGGTAACAGCTTCCGGCATCCATCTTCTTGGCAGTCCGATTGACCTTGCCGCCTTGCGCCGCACCGATGGCGCGGTCGCGGCGCGCGATGGCGGTTTGGTTGGTTGGGCGATCCAGCGGCGGGACCCGGATTATTCGCCCTCGCTCACCATCAGCGGCGCGGATGGGCTGGGGCAGTTTCGGGTGCGCGCCGATTTACCCGGCGAAACCGAATTGGGAACGCTGGAGCGCCCGCGCCGGTTCGTGGTTCCGATGGCGCGGATCGCTGGGTTGCAAATGCCGGTGCATGTCTGCGGGGCCGATGGGCGCGACCTGCCCGGCAGCCCGCTCGATCCGCTGGCCACGATCCGCGCCGCGCGGCTCCGCGCCGAAGCGGTGGCCGCATCATGGCCGCTGCTTGGAGCAAAAGCGCCACTGCCATCGCCGCTGGTGATGGCATCAATGCCGGCGGCACTGCGGGGATTGACCGCCCAGGCCACGCCGCAACCCGCGCGTGAGGTTGCGGTGATCATCCCGGTGCATGGCGCGATGGATGTCACGCGGGATTGCCTCAACAGCGTTTTTGCCAGCATTCCAGCAGGGACTGCGGTGATCGTCGTCGACGATGCCTCTGACGCCCCCGATCTGGTGCTCTGGCTCGACACGCTCCATCGCCAGCGCAAGATCCGTCTGCTGCGCCACGCAACCAATCTTGGCTTCCCGATCAGCGTCAATGCGGGTTTGCGCGAAGCCGCCGGGTTGCCGGGGCAGCGCGATTTGGTGGTGTTGAACAGCGACACGGTGGTGACCCCGGGATGGCTCGATGGGTTGCGCCAGGCAGTCCATGCCGCCGCCGATATTGGCACCGCAACGCCCTTGTCGAACGCCGCGACGATCATGAGCTACCCGCATCCGCGGCAGACCAATCCGGCGCCGGTCAATACCGCGCTTGCCGATCTGGCGCGCCAAGCGAAGGCGGCGAACAAACTCGAAACCATTGAAATCCCGACCGCAATCGGGTTTTGCATGTATCTCCGTCATGAATGCGTCGCCGAAACCGGGGTATTCCGCGGCGATCTGTTCGCGCAGGGCTATGGCGAGGAAAATGATTTCTGCCTGCGCGCCCGCCATCTTGGGTGGCGCCATGTCGGGGTGCCCGGCATTTATGTCGCCCATCGCGGCGGCCAGTCTTTCGGGGCTTCCACCGCGTCGCTGATCAGCCGCAACCTCGCCATCCTCGAAGACCTTCACCCTGGCTATCATGCTTTGATTGCGGCGTTCGAACAGCAAGACCCACTGGCCGCGGCGCGGCGGCGAATTGATAGTTTGCGCTGGAAGGCCGCGCGCGCCCCGACACCTGCGCGACGGGCGGTGGTGCTGGTCAGCCACGATAATGGCGGTGGGGTTGAGCGAGTGGTGCGCGCCCGCGTCGAGGCATTGCGCGCCGACGGCACCCGGCCGATTTTGCTGCGACCGCTGCGCGGCGGGGATGGCCTGTTGATCCCGGATGCCTGCCTGGTGTCGGACGGCGCCTTTAGCGAAACCACCACCCCCAACCTTCGCTTTTCGGTGCCGGGTGAATTGGCCGAACTCGCCGCCCTGTTGCGCGATGACGGGGCAATTGCGCTCGAAGTGCACCACATGCTTGGCCACAACCACATGATCCTGCGGCTGGCCGCGCTTCTTGCGGTGCCAGTCGATTTTCATCTGCATGATTACGCGATGTATTGCCCCCGCATCACGCTGCTTGGCCCCGAACGGCGCTATTGCGGGGAGCCGACGGCGACGGTGATCTGCGATGCCTGTGTGGCAGACGCGGGGCGGTCGATCGAGGAGGACATCGCGACCACAACCTTGCGCGCGCGGTCGGCCAATGACCTGGCCGCAGCGCGCAGGGTGGTGGTGCCGTCCGCCGATACCGCCACGCGGTTCCGCCGGCATTTTCAAGGCATCAGACCTGAAATCCTGCCGCTGGAGAACGATAGCAACTGGCCTTTGGTCCAGGTTGCACCCCAAAAAGGCCGCCGGCGGGTCTGTGTGATCGGCGCGATCGGGCCTGAAAAAGGCTATGATCTGCTGCTTGCCTGCGCCCGCGATGCGGCTATGCGCAAGCTGGCGCTGGAATTCACCGTCGTTGGTTTCACCGTCGATGATCAGCGCCTGATCGATACCGGCCACGCCTTTGTTACCGGCCGTTACCAGGAGGCTGATGGCGAAGCGCTGGTGCGGGCCCAATCGGCCCAACTGGCCTGGCTGCCGGCGATCTGGCCGGAAACCTGGAGCTTTGCGCTCAGCCTCGCCTGGCAGGCCGGGTTGCCGGTGGTCGCTTTTGACATCGGCGCGCCGGCGGAACGCATCCGCACCCATGGCCAGGGCTGGGTGTTGCCGCTCGGGTTGGCGCCAAGTGCGATCAACACCACCCTGCTTGGACTGGAGCGGGCTTCAGGATGATCGATAACGAGACATCGGAATGGCTTGACCTGCGCGTCTTGACTGGCCATCACATCGCTATCCCCGATGATGCATCTCAATTTTTCGGCTACATCCGCTTTTGAAAAATTTGCTGTCCGCGTTCCCGTTGAAGCCAGCCAGAACCGCCGTCCAACCGAATGAGAGCCAAATGTCCGATCATGTTGCCGCCGCGCAATCCCGTGCCCCCACCCCGAGGGTCGAAGAATTGCGGGTAACCGCGCATATGATGACCCTGGATCACGGCTTGTTCTGTATCCTCAGCACGCCGGTTCCTGGGGGCGATATTACGCAGGGCCTGCCTGGGGTGCGCCTGTCACTGCCACCGGGGCCGGGCGGGCGGCCAGATGCGGTCACCATTCGTGGCTTCGCCGCTGATGGTTGGCTGAGCGCCACCGGGGACGCTGCCCTGGTGCGGGTGACCAGCCCGACGGCGCAGTTGATGGTGACGATCTATCAAGCCAAGGACGCCGTCGGCGGCGCGCCGAACATCCAGGTGATGCGCCTCGGCGAAGGCGGTCCGACCGATGTCGTCGCCGAGCCAGCCCTGGCCCCGGCTGGGCGGGCGCCGGCTGAGCCGATGCCCGCAACCGTGCCGCGCACCGCAATGGATCTGGTGGCCCATGTCCAAGGTTCCGGCGATGTCGGGTGTATGCTGGGGGAATGGATGGGCGCCAAGGGCAGCAAGACCTGGATCGAAGGGTTTGCGATCGCACCAACCAAGGAAGTTCTGCCCGCTGATGTCGAGTATCAGGCGGTTCTGGGGCGTGGCTGGCTGTCGCCTTGGGCTGAAGGCGGCCAGTTCTGCGGCAGTCGCGGCATGGCGCTGCCGGTGTTGGGCCTGCGCCTGCGCCTGCGTGGCGCGGCGGCGGAGACCCATGAATGCTCCTATTCGGCGACTTTCGTTGATGGGTCCGAGGTCGGGCCGGTGCCGGGTGGGGAGGCGTGTGAGTCCGAAAGTCTGGCGCCGCTCGAATCCTTTCAGATCGTGATCCATCGTCGCGGTCAGGCAGTGCGGCAAGTGTTGACCGCCGCGGTTGCCAAACCAGCGCCGAAACCCGTGAAGGCCGCGCCGAAACCCGCAAAGCGGGCCAAGCCGGCACCAAAAGCCAGCAAGCCCGCGAAGCGATCGCGGTAGCCCGCGACCGGACAGGCAAGCATGGATGCGCGGCGCGACCAGTGGGTGATGGTGTGAAATTCCTGTTCGTTCACCAGAATTTTCCCGGCCAATACCTTTATATCGTTAAACACCTGCTGGCATCGGGCCAGCATGATGTCGCCTTCATCTCACAGCCCTCCGCCAACGCGATCCCAGGGGTGCGGCGGGCGATTTACAGCGCGCCAACCCCGGTCGTGGCACCACTTCACCCGAACGCGGCCGACTTCGACATGATGCTGAAGCGCGCCGATCTGGTGGCGGGACTGGCCCGTACCCTGAAAGGCCTGGGCTTTCAGCCGGATATCATTATTGGCCATCATGGCTGGGGCGAGATGCTGCATCTGGTCGATGTTTGGCCGGGCGTGCCAGTATTGGGGTATTTTGAATTCTTCTACAATGCCACCGGGCAGGATGTCGGGTTCGATGCCGAATTCCCGCCGGCGGCCGATGTCGCCAGCCATATTCGCGCGATGAACGTGGTGAACCTGCTGAGCTACGGCTTGAAGCAGCATGGCCAGACTCCGACGGCGTGGCAGCACACACGGTATCCTGAGTGGTTCCGCAAGGACATTCAGATCATCCCCGAAGGCATCTATCTTGATGTCTGCAAGCCCAATCCAGCCGCGGCACGCAAAACCCTTAGCGTCGGCAACTTCAATATCGGGCCAAAGGACAAGCTGGTTACCTACGTTGCGCGCAATCTTGAACCCTATCGCGGCGTGCACACCATGCTGCGGGCCTTGCCGATGCTGTTGAAGCGCCCGGATGTGAAAGTCATCATGATCGGCGGCGACGATGTCAGCTACGGCCCGCGCCGTGCGGACACGAGCTGGCGGGAGTATTTCCAGAAGGACCTGATCGGCAAATATGACGCGAGCCGAGTGCTGATGCCGGGCCAGGTCGCCTACGATACTTACCGCGACGTGCTGCAACGGTCAGACGCCCATGTTTATCTGACCTATCCGTTTGTTACCTCGTGGTCGCTGCGGGAGGCGATGGGCATGGGCTGCGCGATTATCGCCTCCGACATTCCAGCGGTGAGCGAGTTCATTACCCATCATGAAACCGGTATCCTGACCCCGCCGCTCGATTCCGGCATGTTGGCGCAGAACGTCCTGACCCTGCTCGAAGACCGCAAGTTGACTGCGCGGCTGCGGGCCGGGGCGCGGCGCTTTGCGGAAAAGACCCTCGACAACAAATTCTATATCGAGGCGATGGTGCAGCGCATTTTCGAGCTGACCGGGCAGATGCCGTAACCTGATCGGGCGACCTTGCCCCCCTTTCCTACGCCGGGCCTGGTTCAATCCCTTCGGGGTACATCGTCGTATTGATATCGCCCGGCGTCAGCGCCCAACGCATCGCACATGGACCGATCTTGCGCACCAGCACCGCCGAACTTTCGTAGCCGGCGGCTTTTTCGGCATCCATTTTGTTGTCGCGCAGCAGGAAGGGCAGAATGAAATGCTCGCCATCCATGCCGCGTTCGATTATTTCGAAACCAGTGTGGCGGTTGAACAGCGCGTCCCAGGCGGTATCGGAAAAGCGCCAGAAATCCCACGGCATGTCGTGCATGCCGAGCGTCTGATGGGACGAAATCAGCGCGATGCCGCCCGGTCGCAACACGTGGTTGATTTGCGGAATAACCGCCCATGGCATCATCAAATGTTCGAATACGCTCACCGACAGGACCGCATCGAAGCTGTCGGCGGGAAAATAGCGGTCAAGCGCATGGGCATCACCGACGACATCGACATTGTCGCCGGCGAGGATGTCGAGCACCACGCACTCCCCCGAGGTGAAGGCGGCGCTGCGGTCGATGCGACTTCTCGCGCGGCCGCCGATTTCCAGCACGCGGGCGCCGGGCTTGCCGTTCACTGCCGCCATGAAGCGCTGCGCCATGAGCGGCGTGGGAAACAGCGACATGCGTTCGTGCGCGAGATCGGCGAGGGTGGCGCGCACCACCCGGCCGGTGTTGGTGGTGAACAGGATGGCGCTGGTTGGGGCGAACCCATTTTCGCGGCGCAGAACCTGCACCGCGAAACCGCGCCCTGGGCCGAAGGCTGCTTCGACGCCACCATGGGCAAGATCGGTTTCGGCGACCGTCGCCAGGACAATGTCGTCAACCAGTTCAACCTTCACCAGCCGTTCGGTTGGGTGATTGAACCAGCCGGCGACCCGCAAGCTGTTGAAAAATTTTGTTACGCCATCCACCATGAATTGGCAGCCATCGATTACCATTTTTGTGTCTTCCGGTTCCGGGCACGGCAACCTAACGCCCCCGCCTTGGGTCTGAAAGAGCGAGGCGCCAGCGATAGGGTTGACGCCGCAATGACAGTGTTCCTGGGGTGGGCGTGCACCGAGGTCAAAGCCGATCGCCCCGATCCCGCCCGGCGGCGGGCGGGTAGAGCCGCATATTTCCCGCCACACTTTGGGCCGCATGCCGGTGCTTGAGCATGGGGATTTCATGCTCTACGAAACCGCCGCGATCATTCGCTATCTCGATCGCGTCATCCCTGCCCAAGGCCCACATCGTTTTCATCGAGCTGGCGCGGTTGCTGGGAGACAAGCCGTTCCTGACCGGAAGCGCGATTTCGCTCGCCGATCTGCTGATTGCTGCGCTGGCGAAATCGGCCTGACGAAAAACCTTGCATTGAAATCGATGTTGCGTTATTTATATTGCCATGAATACATATCCCGCAACCCTCTTTGGTCTGCCTGACACCGCGCCCGATCTGGCGCGGCGTTTTGCAGCGATCATGGCAGGGTTGGCGGCGCTGATTGCCCGACGTTTCCTCAAAATGCCCCATCTGTCCGGGTTCACCCTGCTGCTCTGGGGCCGGCTTAGCCGGGCGGTGCGGCGGTTTCATCGCGCGCTGACCGGTCCGGTGACATTGCCGGCCGCGCGGGCAGCGCGACCGGCCCGGACGCGGGTGCAGGGGCTGGCTTTGCCGGCAGGGCGCGGCTGGATTGTGCGCGAACTCGGCTGGGAGGCGGCAGGCTATATGGTGCAGCTGGAGGCGCTGCTGCGCGAGGCCGCGAGCCGGGCGACGCTCCGCGATGCCCCAGGCGCGGGCCGGGTGTTGCGGCCGATCTGCCGGATGCTGGGAGTGCCGACCGATGCAATACCGCAACATGTGGCCAAGGCTGCGGCGGTTTTACCGCCGGTTTGTTTCGATATTGACCCGATTTCTGCGGGCGCGGCGGATGCAGGTGTGGAAAGGGCGGCGCGGAAAATTTCGAGCGGCTGAGCGGGCGGGTTTTTTGCGAGTTAATTGTTACGATATCGTAACTTTAATGCCTTGCTCCTCGCCGTCCTTGTCGGCATCAGGGTCGTAAGTCATTGTTATTGCCGTGATGGTTTCGCCAACATCGCCTGGGTAAACCCAAGCACATTGGCCTCGAACTCCACCTTACCGCGCCGCGTGGCCCAGTTATAGCCGGCAAACATCACCGGGATGGTTGCCAGATCCTCCATCCCAATCCGCATCGCGCGGGCGAGTTCGGCGTTGCGCTGGACATCGTTCATCCGGGTGACGGCACCCAGAAAAGTCCGATCCAGTTCGGGGTTCGAGTAGTTCATCCGGTTGGCCACGCCATTGCCTGGACCGCTGTCTTTGCTGACCCAGACGGAGCGCAGCACCGTCAGGCTGGTCGATGACAGATAGCTCATCATGAACATCGGGTGTTCGCGGGCGTTGATCTTGGGGATGAACATCGCGTTGACGAAGGTTTCGATTTGCGTTTCGATGCCAACCCGGGTGAGCATTTGCGCGATCGCCTGGGCGATTTTGGTGTCGCCGGGGAACAGCCCGTTCGGCACCACGATGGTCCATTTCCAGCCATCGGGGTACCCCGCCTCGGCCAGCAGCGCCTTGGCGCGGGCGAGGTCGAATTTCAGTTCGGGCAGGCTGTCATCACGGCCGATGGCGCCGGGGGCGACCATCTGATCGGCCGGAAAAGCGCCGCCGCGCATGATGGTTTCGGCAATCGCCGGACGGTTGATCGCCAGCGAAATCGCTTCGCGCACCCGGCGATCCTTCAGTGGATTGGCGGTGAGCTTGTTGCCTTTCTTGTCGAAGGTCAGGGGCAAAATGTCGCGATTTGAGTCGGGGAACAGATACGACACCTGATGGCCGCGCACGCTGAACAGTTTGAGCTTGGGGTCGTTGCGGATACGGTCGAGATCATCGGGTGGCACGCGGTCGATCATATCAACCTCATCGGACAGCAGCCCTGCCATCCGCGAGGCGTCATTGGCAATCGGGCGGATGATCACGTCATCCCAGGGCTGGGCGGTGGCCTTGTCGCGCTGGCCCCACCATTTGTCATTGCGTTGCAGCACCAGGCGATCATTGCGGTTATAGCTGACAAATTTGTACGGCCCGGTACCAATCGCCAGCTTGCCGCTGTTGAAATCGGTGGTTGCGGCGTCCTTGTGAATACTGCGGCTGAGGATTTTGGCGCCTGCCAGATTGAGCGGCAGGAATGGATCGGGGAAGCGGGTCTTGAGGCGGAATTTCGTCGCATCGAGCCGCTCCATCGCCACCACCGATTCAGTGAAATGGGAATACGAGCTGGGCCCCTTTACCGACGGAATGCGGGCGATGGTGAAGGCGACATCCTCAGGGTCAAGTGGGGTGCCATCGTGGAAGGATACGCCGCCATGCAGCTCAAACTCCCAGGTTTGGTCATCGATCAGCTTGAACGACTTGGCCAAAAGCGGGATGACTTTGCCGGCGGCGTCCTGAAAGGTCAGCGGTTCGTAGATATGGTCGCCGGTGGCGTGATTGATCGCGGTATTGTGGAAATGCGGGTCAAGCGAGGTAACGTCACTCGCGACCGCCATGGTCAGGCTGCGCGCGCCGGCGGACCCGGCCATCAACAGAACAGCCAAGGTTGCCGCAATTGAATGGCGATTTGGTATCATGGTTCGTCCTCCCGCATCTTCCGCATGGTGGGGCGGGAATGCGGGAGAAAGCAACCGTGAATCGTCAGGCTAAAGCACCGCCTCGGCCACCACGCGCATCGCTTCGACCGTGGCGCCGGTCAGCACCATGGTGCCGACCCGGCCATCGCGGGATATCGCCTTCCAGTCTTGCAAACGGCCCTTGATTCGGTCGGCGGGGCCAACGAGCGCGATCTCGTCGATCAGGCTGTCGGGCACTTCGGCGGCGGCGGCGTCTTTTTTGCCGTCGAGGTAAAGGTCTTGGATTTTTACTGCGGCATCGGCATAGCCCAGGCGTTTCGCATAGTCGTTATAGTAATTCTTGCCGCGCGCGCCCATGCCGCCAATGTAGAGCGCGAGTTCGGGGCGCACCGCGTCGCGACACGCTGCCAGATCGCCCATCTTGATTTTGACGTGCGGGGCGATGTCGAATCCTGACAAATCATTGCCACGGCCGGCCTTTTTCATGCCTTCGAGGATCGGCCCCGAAACCGCATTCTCGGCTTCCGGCGACATGAAGATCGGGATGGTGCCGTCAGCGATTTCGCCGGCCAAGCGTAAACCGGCCGGCATGATGGACGCGGTGTAGAACGGCATCCCAGGCTCGGCATGCACGATGCTGCGCAGCGGCTTGCCGAGGCCGGTTGCATCCGCGCCAGCGTAAGGGATCTGATAATGCTCGCCATGGAACACCAAGGGCTTTTCGCGCGCCATGATCGCCCGAATGATGGCGATATATTCCCGCGCACGCGCCAGCGGCTTGCCGAACGCCTGGCCGTGCCAACCTTCAATCACCTGTGGCCCAGAAGGCCCAATCCCGCACATGAAACGATTGCCCGACAAAGCCTGCAAGGTCATCGCCGTCATCGCCGCACAAGCCGGGGTGCGGGCATTCATCTGCATGATGCCAGTGCCGGCTTTGATCCTGGTGGTTTGCGCCAGCACCCAGGCGACCGGGGTGACGGCGTCGGTGGAATACGCTTCGCCGGTCCAGACCTTGTCGAAGCCCAGCCGTTCGGCTTCCAAGACGGCTTCCATGTTGAGGCGCGGTTTGGCGCCGCCCATGGAGAGGGTTATTCCTAGTTTCATTCTTTTAGCTCCCGTAAGAAATATGCAGCAAGAATTTTCTTTGTTTGAAAACAAAGAAGCAAAAAAACTTTACTGCTTTGTCGCCGTTGGCGTAGGACTGCGGTGAGTTCCCACGCCAACGGCAACAAAGTATCAAAATTTTTTTTGGTTCTTTTTGTTCACCAAAAGAACAGCCTTCGCTTCAAGCCTTCGGCAAAACCTGATCCCTAAACTGCTTCATCCCATCCAGCATCGCATCCGCAGTCCCACCCGCGAACCCGAAATCCATAAACGTCACACCCGCATCCCGCAGCGCGGCTATATCAGTCGCGACCTGCGCATCATCGCCGGTGAATAATTTGTGCTCGCCATCCCCTGCCTTGGCGGCTGGCAGCCCTAGCCGCGACACCCGATAGGCCAGCGCCACAGATGCCGGATCGCGCCCGGCTTTTTCGGTCATCGCACGCAGGCGGGCGACGGCGGCTTTGAAGCGGGCCAGGCTATCCAGGGGGAAGGCAGGGTTGGTGCCGATCGGATACCACGCGTCCCCGATGCGCGCGGTGCGGCGCAGGGCGGGGCCGCTTTCGCCGCCGATCCAGATTGGTAGCGGGGCTTGCACCGGCTTGGGCTCGAAGGAAATATCGCTGAACTGGACGTATTTCCCGGCGAAGCTGGGGTTGGCCTGGGTCCACAGCACCCGGAAGGCGTCGAGGTATTCGTCGGTCACCACGCCACGCGCGGCGAAATCCTCGGTTTGCAGCGCGGTGAATTCTTCCGCCATCCAGCCGGCGCCGATGCCGACCACGAGACGGCCGCCGGACAGGACATCGATGGTGGACAGCACTTTGGCTGCCAGCAATGCCGGGCGATGCGGCACCACCATCACCGACAATACCAGGCGCAATGTTTTGGTGGCGCCGGCGACGAAGGCAACTTCGGTCAGTTGTTCGTGGCGCGGCCCGCCGGCGCCGCCGGGGAACTCGCCGGTTTCGGAGTAGGGGTAGGTCGCGTGGATTGCGTTGGGGATAACGACGTGATCGGAGAAGGTGGCGTAATCAAACCCCATCGCCTCGCCGCCCTGGGCAAGTTTGATGAGGGAGTCTGGCGCCGATAATGCGCCGGCGGTGGGCGCGTTGAACCCGTATTGCATGGCGCTGGACTCCCTCTGTGCATTGCACATCGTGGCGGATCATCCCACCACAGATCAAGGACTAACCGGAGATGATCATGACTGCCAGCCACGCCCCCCGGTTTTAACTCAATTCTGATGGCACTGGACGCGGGGGCAATCTTCTGCTATGGTGCTCGCAACGAAATCTGAATCTAAAAGGCCAGGATGCGATGGTAATTGCGCCAAGAGGCTGCCGAAAATCCTGGCGACTGGTTGCGGCGGCGTGCTTGGTCCTGTTGCTCGCGATGCTGTGGAGCCCGACCCGGTCGCTCGGCGCCAAGCTCCCCAGTGATGACGAGCAGGAAATCCTCATCAAGACCACGTTGATGACATTTAACGACGCCAATGTGACCGGCAACTATAGCGTGCTGCACGCCAAATCGTCCCGCCAGCTGCAGGACCAGATCAGCGTGGAGAAATTGACCGCCGCCTTCCAGAAATTTCGCGACATGCGCCTTAACATCGAAAGTGTCGTGTCCGACGACATTGTCCTGACTGAGAGCAAGACCAACGGTGACGGTGTGCTGGAACTGGTCGGGATGTTCAAAGATGATGACAAGAAGATCCAATACGACCTGAAATTCGTCAAGAACGACGGTATATGGAGGTTGCTGGGCATCAACGTAAACTACAAGGACAAATAGGGCAGTTAGTTTACGCCAAAGCAATATAGCGCGGCCAGCTCCCTCTCTGCATTGCGCGTCCCGACAGATCATCCCACAATAGGGCAAGGACTAACCGGAGACGACCATGACCGCCACCCACGACGCCGTTTTGGCGTTCATCGGCCGCACTGCCTTGCCCGAGTTGCTCGAAGCAGCGGCCGCGTCGCGTGACATGGGTCATGGCCGCAACCTGTCCTATTCGCGCAAGGTTTTCATCCCGCTTACGCATCTCTGCCGCGACGTTTGCCACTACTGCACCTTTGCCCAGCGCCCGAAGAAGGGACAATCGGCCTATCTCAGCCCGGACGAGGTGCTGGCGATTGCCCGCGCCGGGGCGGCGGCGGGGTGCACGGAGGCTTTGTTCACCCTCGGCGACCAGCCCGAGGCGCGCTATCGGGTAGCGGCGGAGGAACTTGCCGAGCGCGGCTATCCGACCACCATCGCGTATCTGACGGCGATGTGTGCGATGGTGCTGAACGAAACCGGGCTGCTGCCACATGCCAATCCGGGCATCATGACGCGGGATGAATTGGCGGGGTTGCGCGAGGTCACGGCGAGCCAGGGGATCATGCTCGAATCGCTCAGCGCGCGGCTATGCGAGCCGGGTGGGGTGCATTACGGGTCACCGGACAAAATTCCGGCGGTGCGGTTGGAGACCATGCGGGTCGCGGGGGAGCTGAAAATCCCATTCACCACCGGTATTCTGATCGGCATTGGCGAAACGCGGCAGGAACGGCTGGACAGTCTGGTGGCGATTGCCGAACTGCATGCGGCGTACGGCCATATCCAGGAAGTGATCGTACAGAATTTCCGCGCCAAGCCCGGCACCAAACGGGCTGATGCGGTGGAACCCGATCTCGACGACTTGCTGTGGACGATCGCCGCCGCCCGGCTGATTCTGGGGCCGGCGATGAATTTGCAGGCGCCGCCCAATCTGACGCCGGATGAATACGAGCGTCTGATCGCTGCCGGGATTAACGACTGGGGTGGCGTGTCGCCGGTGACGCCGGATCATGTGAACCCCGAAGCCCCGTGGCCGACGCTTGATGCGCTGGCGCAGCGTACTGCGGATGCTGGCAAAATCCTGGTTCAGCGCCTGCCGATCTATCCCGAATATGCGCTAGCGGCCGACACCTGGACGCCGCCGAAAATCGCCACCGCAGTGCGCCGGATGATTGACGCCGAAGGCTTTGCCCGCGCTGATGATTGGGCGCCGGGGAACCGTGAAATCCCGCAAACCCTGGCAGTGTTAGCCCGCCACGCGGCAGGCGATTTGCGGAAGATCGTCGATCGCGCCACCAGCGGCGACCGGCTTGACGAACCCGATCTGGTGCGGCTCTTTGCGGCCCGCGACGTCGATTACCAATATGTGACCCAGGCGGCTGATGCGTTGCGCCGCGCGGTGAGCGGCGAGGTGATCCGCTACGTGGTCAACCGCAACATCAACTATACTAATATCTGCTACTACAAATGCACCTTCTGCGCCTTCTCCAAAGGCAAGAAACACGAACATCTGCGCGGGGCGCCGTATGATCTCGCGCTTGATGAAATCGTGCGGCGGTCGCAGGAAGCCTGGGCGCGCGGGGCAACCGAAGTGTGCCTGCAAGGTGGCATTCACCCGGATTACACGGGTGACACCTATATTCGTGTGTGTGAGGCGATCAAGGCGGCCATCCCGGATATGCATATCCATGCGTTTTCGCCGCTCGAAATCACCCAGGGCGCAGCAACGCTCGGGCTGTCGCTGGATGATTTTCTGGCGCGGCTGAAAATCGCCGGATTGGGGACGTTGCCGGGGACGGCGGCCGAAATCCTCGATGACGAAATCCGCGCCATCATCTGCAAGGACAAGGTGAACACGGCGGAATGGTCGGCGGCCATTAGCGCCGCGCATCGCCAGGGGCTGCGCACCACCGCCACGATTATGTACGGCCATGTCGAACAGCCGATCAACTGGGCGCGGCATTTGTTGGTGCTGCGCGATTTGCAATCGGCCACTGGCGGCTTCACCGAATTCGTGCCGCTGCCCTTCGTGCATATGGAAGCGCCGATGTATTTGCGCGGCCAGGCTCGCAAGGGGCCGAGCTTCCGCGAAGCGGTGCTGATGCATTCGGTGGCGCGGTTGGCGCTGCATCCCGGCATTCAGAACATCCAGACCAGTTGGGTAAAAATGGGACCCGATGGCGCGGCGGCGTGTTTGCAGGCCGGCGCCAATGATCTTGGCGGCACCTTGATGAACGAAAGCATTTCCCGTGCCGCCGGCACTGAACACGGCCAGGAATTCCCGCCCGATGCGATGGAAACCTTGATCCACCGGATCGGCCGCCGCCCACAGCAGCGCCACACGCTGTATGGACCGGTCAGCCAGGAGCGCCGGGCGGCGTCGTTTGATGCCGCCGAATTGGCGCCGGTGGTGTTGAACGCGCCGGTGAAGCGGATGGCGGCGGAGTAGCGATCAGGACGTCAGTGACGCGCGGTTCTATCCGATAATATTCATCGCGGTTAAATCCACCGCCGGACCGTCGGTCACGACGGATAGCTGACACGGAGGATTTCGATTTCTTCCCAGCCTGCCGGAGTTTGCAAACGGACCACATCGCCCTGTTTCGCCCGCATCAGCGCGCGGGCGATCGGGGAGTTCAGGCTGACCTCGGCGCGGGATATCTCGGCTTCGTCAACCCCGAGAATGGTGACCGTTCGCTCGGTATCCGCATCATTCACGTACGTGACCGTGGCGCCGAAAAACACCTGGTTACGGTTGGTTTGCGCCGCCGGATCGACGATTTCGGCAATCGCCAATCGTTTCATCAGAAAGCGCGCCCGCTTGTCGATCTCCCGCAACCGCTTCTTGCCGTAAAGATAGTCGCCGTTTTCAGATCGGTCGCCATTGCCAGCTGCCCAATGAACAATTTCGACGACTTTGGGCCGCTCGACTTTCATGAGGTCGGTGTATTCGCCAAGCATGCGGGCATGGCCGGCCTGGGTCATGTAGTTCTTGCCGCTGCCCGGAAGGGGTGCGGTGGCTTCGTCGTCGTCGTCGAAATCGAGTTCATCGGTCATTTCCACAAGCTGCCTTGTTCGGGATGGTTAATGCAAGCCAGATAGCTCAACCGCGCGCTTGACCTTGGCTGGGCTGGATCCGCACACTCTGCGCATGTTCCGCCATTTTGAAAGCCTGCTCCGCCCTACCGATGTCGCGTCGGATGCCGCGCCGCCGCATCTTGATACGCCATGGGCGCTGATCCGCTTCTACTGGCACTTCATCCGCCAGGTGCGGCCGTTGATCGCCATGCTGTTCTGCGCCGGGCTGGTGGTGGCGCTGTTGGATGCGACCATCCCGGTGTTCATCGGCCGGGTGGTGACCCTGGTTTCCACCACCGACCCGAAATCGCTGCTGGCCGCGCACGGGACGTTGCTGATTGGCATGGCCATCGTGCTGCTGGTGCTGCGCCCCTTTGCGTTGCTGGCACGGGACTTGGTGTCAAACCAGACGCTGGCGGCGGGGATGACCAATCTGGTGCGCTGGCAGTCGCATTGGCATGTGGTGCGGCAAAGCTGGCCGTTCTTTCAGAATGATTTCGCCGGGCGCATCGCCAACCGCGTCATGCAAACCGGGCCGTCGCTGCGCGAAAGCGTGGTCGCGTCGGTTAACGCGGTTTGGTACATAATTGTTTATGGCACATCAGCGGTGCTGCTGTTGGCCCAGGTTGATCTTTACCTCGCCATGCCGATGTTGGTCTGGTTTGTCGGGTATGGGGTGATGCTGCGCGCCTTCGTGCCGCGGATGCGTGACCGGTCCCGCGCGATGTCGGAGGTCCGGTCCGCACTGACGGGCCGGATCGTTGACAGCTACACCAATATTCTGACGGTGAAGCTGTTCGCCCGTGCGTCTGACGAAGACGCGTTTGTGCGCGAAGGCGTGGACCTGCACACCAGCACCTTCCATCGCCAGTTGCGGCTGACTACGACTTTTGGCCTCACGCTGGCGGTGATGAACGCGTCGCTGGTGGTTGGGACGGGCGGCACCGCGATCTGGCTGTGGAGCATTGGCGCGATTGAGGTCGGCAGTGTGGCGATGGCGCTGCCGCTTGCCTGGCAGATCGGCAACATGGCCGGCTGGGTGGCGCAGAACGTGACCCAGATTTTTGAGAATATCGGCGTGGTGCAGGAAGGCATGCGGTCGATCGCGGTGCCACGCCAGATGCCGGATGCGCCGGACGCGACCGAACTTTCAGTGACCAAGGGCGCGATCAGTTTCGATCATGTCACCTTCGGTTACGGCACCAGCCGCGGGGTGCTGCATGATCTGCGCTTAACCATCGCACCGGGTGAGCGGGTTGGGCTGGTGGGGCATTCAGGAGCCGGAAAATCAACCCTGGTGAATTTGCTGCTCGGGTTTCACGCGCCCGACGCGGGCAAGATTGTGATCGACGGGCAGGATATCGCCGGCGTGACCCAGGAATCGCTGCGCACCCAGATCGCCATGGTGACGCAGGATACGTCGCTGCTGCATCGCTCAATCCGCGACAACATCGCCTATGGCAGGCCTTGGGCGACTGACGCCGAGGTGATCGATGCCGCACGCCAGGCCGAGGCGCTGGATTTCATCGAAACCCTGGAAGACTGGAACGGCCGCACCGGGTTTGATGCCCATGTTGGGGAACGCGGGGTGAAACTGTCGGGCGGGCAGCGCCAGCGCATTGCGATTGCCCGGGTGATCCTGAAGAACGCGCCGATTTTGGTGCTGGATGAGGCGACTTCGGCATTGGACAGCGAAGTTGAAGCCGCCATCCAGTCCCAGCTTGAAACCCTCATGCGCGGGCGCACGGTGATCGCCATCGCGCACCGGTTGTCCACCATCGCGCGGATGGACCGGCTGATCGTGTTGGAACACGGCCGCATTATTGAGGCCGGGACCCATGCGGCGCTGTTGGCGAACCCCGGCCCTTATGCGCGGATGTGGCATCGCCAGTCTGGTGGGTTCGCCGAGGCGGCGGATTGAGGTTGGGTGGAGAAAGAACTCAGCCATCCGCGCGCGGCACCCAGGGAATCCGCGTGACATCGATGCCTTCCTCGGCGAGTGATTCGGCATCTTCCGCAGTGGTTTCACCGTAAATCCCGCGCGCGTCCGATTCGCCATGATGAATGCGCCGGGCCTCATCGGCGAAATCGTCCCCGACATAGTCGCATTTTTCCTCGATCTCTGCCCGCATGCGTTGCAGCACGGCGCGCATATGGGCGGGCAGCGCCGGGGCTTGCACGGCCATTGGGGCAGGTTCAGGGGTCGGTTCCGGGACCGCCTGCGGCATCGGCACGATTTCATTGCGCATCGGCCGGCCCTTTTTCGGCACTGATGGTGACATGAGGGCGCGATCGACCTTGGCGGTGCCACAGATCGGGCATTCCAACAAGCCGCGTTTGGCCTGCTGTTCGAAGTTGGCACTGTCTTTGAACCAGCCATCGAAGCTGTGTTCGGCGCTGCATCGGAGTTGGTAGTGGATCATCCCGGGGTCCTGTTGGCGAATCGCCTGTTTCAAATGGGTCAATTCAATGCGTTGGACAAGGGCGCTACCCGAGGAGCCGGCCGATGACCCGGGCAGTGTAGTCCACCACCGGGATGATCCGCCCGTAATTGATCCGTGTCGGCCCGATCACCCCGATGGCGCCGACGATGCGGTTGGCAGCGTTGCGGGCGGGGGCGACCACCATGGCAACGCCCGATGTGCCGAACAATCCGCTTTCGGCGCCGATGAAAATCCGCACCCCGTCGGAGCTTCCCGCCAAATCGAGCAGGCGGATCATGGTATCGTGGGTTTCCAGCCGCTCAAACAATGCCTGAATGGTTGATAGGCGCTCGATTTCGGTGACGTCGGATAGCAGCTTGCCCTGGCCGCGCACGATCAGGCTGCCGCCGCGCCCTTCGCCGGACCAGGTGGCGAGGCCGGCGGCGACAATCTGGGTCGATAGCGCATCAAGCTGGGTCCGGTCGGTAGCCATTTCCTCGGCGACGATGCGGCGCAATTCGGCGAGAGGACGCCCGGACAGGCGGGCGTTCAAGTAGTTACCGGCCTCCTGCAGTGCCGATGGCGGCAGGCCGGTCGGGGTTTCGATCACCCGGTTTTCCACCTGGCCATCGGCGCTGACCAGCACCACCAGGGCACGGCCAGGGCCAAGCGGAACGAACTCGATATGCTTGAGCGCGGTGTCCGATTTCGGCGCGAGCACCAGGCCTGCCGCCGATGACAGGCCGGATAGCATGGTGGAGGCCTCGGCGAGGGTGTCTTCCAGGCTGCGGCCCGATGCCGCGAGCGCATGGGTGACGGCTTCGCGATCATCGTCGGATAATTCGCCGAATTGCAGCAGCCCATCGACGAACAGGCGCAGCCCAAGATCGGTCGGCAAGCGCCCCGCCGAGGTATGCGGCGCGAACAGCAGCCCCGCATCCGTCAGGTCGGCCATCACATTGCGGATGGTCGCCGGCGACAATGCCAATGGCAGGCGCCGCGACAGAGTGCGGCTGCCGACCGGTTCGCCGGTTTCGACATATTGTTCGACAATTTCACGCAGGATCGCGGCCGAGCGCGGGTCCAGTCCGCCGGGCATTCCCGCACCGACGAAAGGCGGACGCATCTGGGGGCGTTGACTGGACATGAACAGAGTGTCGCAGGTTCACCGGCGGTTGGGAAATCCGTCGACCGAAAACTTGCATCATCCCCGCGCGCCGGCCAATAGAGGCGCCAACACTCAGGAATACTGATCCCCATGCGCCCCTCTGGCCGAGCTTCTGACGCCCTTCGCGACGTTTCCATCACCACCGGCTTTTCCCATCATGCCGAAGGATCGGCCCTGATCCGCATGGGCGGCACCGAAGTGCTGTGCACGGCGAGCGTCGAAGCCCGGGTGCCGCCGTTCATGCGCAATTCCGGCCTCGGCTGGGTGACCGCCGAGTATGGCATGTTGCCACGCGCCACCCATACCCGTGGCGATCGCGAGGCCGCACGCGGCAAGCAATCCGGCCGCACCCAGGAAATTCAGCGCCTGATCGGACGGTCGATGCGGGCAGTGGTGGATCGCGCGGCGATGGGCGAAATGACCATCGCGCTCGACTGCGATGTGCTCAATGCCGATGGCGGCACGCGCTGCGCGTCGATTACCGGGGCGTGGGTTGCCTTGCATATCGCGTTCCAGCACCTGAAGAAAATGAACGTCATCAAGGCCATCCCGTTGATCGGCCAGGTCGCGGCGGTGTCCTGCGGGTTGTATAACGGCGCGGCAGTGCTCGACCTCGATTACGCCGAAGACAGCGACGCGCAGGCCGACGCCAATTTCGTGCTGACTGAAGGCGGTGGAATTGTCGAAATCCAGGGCACGGCGGAAAAAAACCCGTTCCACGAGCACGAGTTTATGGAACTGATGCGGCTGGCCAAAATCGGTACCGGGCAGTTGTTCGCCGCCCAGCGCACCGCGGTCGGGATTTAATGGCACGCCAGCTGCTGCCGGGCAGCCGGCTGGTGCTGGCCAGCCATAATCCGGGAAAACTGAAAGAAATTATTGCCTTGCTGGGGTCACATCAGGTCAATGTGGTGTCAGCGGGCGGGCTCGGTCTGCCCGAGCCGGAAGAAACCGAGCCCGACTTTGCGGGCAATGCGCGGCTGAAGGCGGTGGCGGCGGCAACCGCGTCCGGCCTGCCATCGCTCGCCGATGATAGCGGGTTTTGCGTGGCAGCCCTCGATGGTGCGCCTGGCGTGGTGTCGGCCCGCTGGGCAGGTCCGAGCAAGGATTTTGGCGCGGCGATGGGGCGCGTGCATCGTGAACTCGGCACTGCCACCGACAAGCGCGCCTGGTTCATCAGCGTGCTGGCATTAGCCTGGCCGGATGGGCATGTGGAATTATTTGAAGGCCGCATCGACGGCCACGTGGTCTGGCCACCGCGCGGATTGCATGGGTTTGGCTACGACCCGATGTTCGCGCCGGAAGGTGCCGCCGAAACCTATGGCGAAATGGACGCTGACGTCAAGAAGGCGACCAGCCATCGCGCGCGGGCATTCGCCAAATTACTAGATTCATGCTTCGTCTGATCGGTCCAGCTATTTCACCGCGCCCGCGGTCATCCCGGCAATGAAGTGGCGCGATAGAACAATATAGACCACTGTGATCGGTAAAGCTGCCAACGTCAGGCCGGCGAACAGCACCCCCCAGTCGGTGTTGTATTCGCCCATGAAAACGGTGAGCCCTTGTGGCAGGGTTTTGCGGCTGTCGGTGGTAATGAAAATCAATGGAAAAAAGAAATCATTCCAGATCGGCACCGCGTTCTGGATAGCGGCGATCACCAGGGCCGGACGCGCCAAAGGCAGCATGATCTGCCACAAAATCCGTGCCTCGCTCGCACCCTCGATGCGGGCCGATTCTTCCAGTTCGCCCGGCAGACTGCGCAAAAAGCCGGTTAGAATGAACACCGCCGACGGCAGACCCATTGCGACGTAAACCAGGACCAACCCGAGTCGCGTATCGAGCAGCCCGAGTGTATCCAACTCGATAAACAGCGGGATGACCGCAAGCTTCAACGGCACCATCAATCCGGCGAGAAAGAACAGGAAAATCGCATTGCTGAACCGGAAGCGGTAACGCGCCAGGGCGTAGGCCGCGAGGGTGCCAGTGACCAGGATCGCCATGACTGACGCGCCAGTAACGATCATTGAATTGCCGAGATATTGCAGGAACTCGGTATCCTGCCAGACCCGCAACACGTTGGAGAAATCCAGCGTGGCAGGCAAGGCGAAGGGCGAGTCAAATATTTCCGCGTTGGACTTGAACGATGACAGCACCATCAGGCCAAGCGGGAACAGCATGATCACCGCGTTGATGGCGAGCAGGATCTGGATGGCAGAGTTTTTCAAGCGCTCGGGCATCGCAGGGTGGCGCAGGGGCTGACCCACCCTACAACTCCATCTCACGCCGCCGCAGAAACTTCAGCGCGACAGCCGAAACCATCGCCAGGAACAGGAACATCAGCACCGCCATCGCTGATCCCCGCCCGAAATCCTGCAAGCCGGCGGTGGCACTGCCGAACGCCAGCCTATAAGCGTACAGCCCGAGCACATCGGTAGCGCCGCCCGGGGACCCGGTCAGGCCGGCCATCACATAGGGCAGTTCAAACCAATTAAAACTGCCGATGAAGGTGAGGGTGAAAACGATGGTGGTGGCGGGGGCAACCAGCGGCCAGATGATATGGCGCAGCAACACCCAATCCCCGGCGCCATCAAGCCGCGCGGCCTCCAGCGTTTCGGCACCGATCCGTTGCATGCCGGCGAGAAAAATCAGTGCGGGGAAGCCAAGCCAATGCCAGGCGTTGGTCAGGATGATAGCGCCGAGCGCAGTGTTTTCATCGCCGAGCCACGGGTGCGGGGCGATACCGACGAGCGCGAGTGCCGCGTTTATCACCCCGAACAGCGGATGCAGCATCAGCTTCCACAGAAAGCCGACAATCACCGCCGACAGCACCACCGGCAGGAAAACGATCACCTGATGCAGCCGATGGCCGGGCAAGGTTTTCAGCAATGCGAACGCCACGAAATAGGCGAGGCCGTTCTGGAAAAGCATCAGGCTGACAAAGACGATGGCATTATGCCCAAGCGCCCGCATCGTCCAGGCGGCATAGGGCGCCTCGAACAGGATGGTCTCGAAATTGGCTGTTCCGACAAAGCCCGCCGGCGCCAGCCCGTCAAACGCGTAAAACGCGTAGCGCAACGCCGCCAGCAGCGGCAGCGTTACGAAACCGGCGAGGATAATCAACGCCGGCGCCAGCAGCACGGTAATCCATGCCCCCTGCCGCCAGCGCCGGGCGGCGCGTGTGGTCACTTATTTCTTCTGGAACGGCACGTAGTATTTGGCGATGCCGTCGGTGACCATTTTGCCGACCTCGGCTGGTGTCATGGTGCCGGCCATCATCTTCTGCACGCCATCTTGCAGCAGGTCGGACCCGGTCGGGGATTCGTAGCGGAAATGCACCAGCATGATGTAGGGCATCGCGGTTTTGTTCAGCTCGGCGACTTTGCCAAGCAGCGGATCGGGGTTCGGCGCGTTGGACAGCGACGAAATATTGCCGAGCTTTTCCGCTGCCGGGATGGCGAATTCCGGGGTGGCGAGCCAGCGCACCAGCGCCATGGCGTCTTCGCTGTGGGTCGATTTGGCGTTGACGGCAAAGCCACTGTCGAACCATCGGCTGACATGGGTGGGCTGGCCGGCAGCGGGTGCGGGCGGTGCGATAAAGTCGAGGTTGAGCTTGGGGTTGGCACGACGGAACGGCCCGATTTCGAAGCTGCCGCCAACGAACATGGCCGCTCGCCCGGTAGAGAATAATTGTTGCGCGGTCGGGTAATCCACCCCGGTGAAGCCGGCCGGCAGCATGTCGCGCAGTTCCAGCAGGCGTGCCAACGCATCGACGTAGCGTTTGTCTTCAAAATTGGTTTTGCCGGCCAGCATGTCGGTCACAAATTGCGGCCCGAGGAAGGGGTTGGTGAACGCGGAATGGAAGACAGCATCCATCCACGGTGTGGCCGTGCCATTGGCGATCGGGGTGATCCCCTTGGCCTTCAGCGCCTTGCCAGCCGCGAGGAAATCCGCCCAGTTGGTCGGCACGGCAACGCCGGCAGTGGCGAACAGATCTTTGTTGATCAGGATGCCAACGGTTTGTCCGGCGAGCGAGACTGCGTAGATTTTGCCATCGGCGCGCAAGGTTTCGCTGGCGAGCGCATCGGCCGGCAGGTTTTTCAGTTCCGGCACCTTTGCGGGATCGAGTGGCACCAGATACCCGGCCTTGGCCATTGCTTCGAGGCCGCCATAGGCGCGCACATGCAGCACATCGGCACCCTTGCCGCCGGCAAGCGCGGTTGAAACAATGGTGTTGTAGTTTTCATTAGGGAAGGCTTCGAACTTTACCGTGATACCAGGGTGGGATTTGGTAAAGGCGGCGAATAGATCGGTGTACACAGCCTTGTCTTCCTGGCGCCAGGTCCAGAACGTAACCTCACCGGCTTGGGCGGCAGAGGCCACCATCGCGAAAGCCGCGGTTGCCGCCAGCACCAGCCGGCGTGTGGTTTTTGCGAACATCGTATCCCCCTGAAATTGAACCCTGCCCGCAGCTTAGAGTATTAGGGGCGCCTTGCGCCAGTTCTCCCTTGCGGTTGACCCAGGCCAGAGGGCATGATGGCGGCAATAAATAACGTGAGGAAACATCTGATGTCACTTTCCCGCCGTACTCTCCTTGGCACAGTCGCTGCAACGTCGGCCCTGCCGTTCGCCGCCCACGCCCAGCGCCCAAAGCTGCGCATCGGGGTGTTGAACGACCAATCTGGCCCCTACCGTGATACCACTGGTAACACCTCGGTGGTGGCCGCGCGCCAGGCGGTGGTCGATGCCGGGGTTTCCGGCCTCGGCTTTGATGTCGAGATCATCACCGCCGACCATCAGAACAAGCCCGATGTTGGCGCCGGGATTGCGCGGCAATGGATCGACAATGACAGCGTCGATGTGGTTGCCGATGTCCCGACAAGCTCGGTCGCGTTGGCGGTTGCCGAGGTGTGCCGCCTGAAAGACAAGGTGCATTTGAACGCATCGGCAACGGCCGTGGCGCTTACCGGGGAACAATGCAACGCCAACACCATCGTCTGGAGTTTTGACACTTACATGATGGCGGTGTCATCGGGCGGTGCAACGGTGACGGCCGGCGGCGACAGTTGGTTCTTTGTGACCGCCGACTACGCATTCGGGCATTCGCTGCAGGACCAGACATCGCGGATGGTGACCAAGGCGGGCGGCAAGGTTGTCGGCGCGATCCGTTATCCGTTTCCTGATACCACTGATTTTTCGTCCTTCCTGACCCAGGCCATGGCGTCCGGCGCGAAAGTGCTTGGCCTGGCCAATGCCGGCGGCGACACTGTGAATTCGATCAAACAGGCAGCGGAATTCGGCGTCGGCAGAAAGATGAAGATTGCGCCGATGCTGATGTTCATTACCGACGTTCATGCGTTGGGGCTGGATATTGCTGGCGGCCTGACCTTGACGGAAAGCTTCTATTGGGACCTCAACGACCGGACCCGCGCGTTCACCAAGCGGATCGTCGCCAATTCACCGAAGAACTATCCGAACCAGGCCCATGCGAGTGCGTATTCGAGCGTGATGCACTACATCAAGACCGCGCAGAAGATGGGCGTGGCCGAGGCCAAAAAAAGCGGGGCCGCGACAGTCGCGGCGATGAAGCGCCTGCCGACCGAGGATGATGCGTTCGGCGCCGGATCAATCCGCGAAGATGGCCGCGGGCTGTTCCCGGCTTATCTGTTCCAGGTCAAGACCAAAGCCGAAAGCAAGTCGGAATGGGATCTCTACAAACTGCTCTCCACCACACCAGGCAAAGACGCCGCCCGGCCGTTGGCGGACGGGGGCTGCAAGCTGATCAAAGCCTGATCTGAACCGCCGCGCGCACCAGCGCGCGGCGGGCGAGGGCCGCATCGCGGGCGAGCGCGATCAGGCCGGGAAGCTGGCCTGGATGGGC
>JANYCX010000206.1 GCA_025360065.1 Acetobacteraceae bacterium
AAAAACATCCAAGGCAAACCGGAACCAAATCCAGCCCTAACCTCAAATATTCATGCCAACCGCCATAACCCTCACAGGTCACAACGCTAGCAGACGCCGCCAACGTATCCCTTCCATTCCTGATGCAATTTTCAAAGAGCGGTAGCCAATCGACTCGCCTCCATAAGAGAAGGAGGAAGTTTGTAGCCGAAGCGGCGGGGGTTTTCAAGGCCCCAACCTCGTCGGCGGAGGCGCTATCTAGGCCGGCCCTTTCAGGACGTCAACCGGTTTTTTCGCGTTCGCTGACGAATTTTTTGAACCAGGCGGAAAACCGCGGAATTCCGGCACTGAGCGGCGTGGTCGGCTTGAAGCCGGTCAGCGCCGTGATGGCCTCAATGCTGGCAAAGGTCTCCAAAACCTCGGTCGCCGGGCGCGGAAGGTCCCTGATCACTGCGCGCCGCCCCAGCGACTGCTCCAGGAGCGAGACCAATTCGAGCACCGTCTCCGCACGATGGTTGCCGATATTCAGCACGCGCAGCGGCAAACCGGCCTCGGGGCTGGGGGGCTGACCGAGGCACCCGAGAATTCCTACAACAATATCATCGATATAGGTGAAATCACGCTTCAATAGACCGCCATCGTAGAGCGTGATCGGCGCACCCTTCAGGATCGCCTCGGCAAAACTGAAATAGGCCATGTCCGGCCGACCCCAGGGGCCGTAAACCGTGAAAAACCGCAAGCCTGTCTGGGGGATGCCATAGAGATGGGCATAAGCATGGCTCATCAATTCATCGGCGCGCTTGGTGGCGGCGTAGAGCGATAAAGGCGTGTCCACCCGGTCGGACTCGGAGAACGGCATGGTCTGGTTGCCGCCATAAACCGATGACGAGCTGGCATAAACCAGATGCCGCAAGCCCGGCAATGCGCGTGCGAGTTCAAGGATGGCGAGATGGCCGACCAGGTTCGAGGCCGCGTAATCGAATGGGGCGGTCAGGGAATGGCGCACCCCGGCTTGGGCGGCGAGATGGATGATATCGGTGATCTCGGGATTGGCCACACTTATGGCCGCGACATCCACCTGCCGGGCGATATCGAGGTGTTGGAAGCGAAAGCCAGGCCGGGCACGCAGCAAATCCAGCCTCGCCAGTTTGAGCGTGGGCGAATAATAAGCATTGAGGTTGTCGATCCCGAGCACATGCTCACCGCGATCGAGCAACGCCTGGGTCGTATGAAACCCGATGAAACCGGCGGCGCCGGTTACCAATATTGTCAACGCGATCTCCCCCAATTTGGGCACGGGGTTGGCATACGCTACCATGGGACTGTCTGAAAGGGCTACATTATGCGTTATTTTCCGCTTTTTGCCGACCTTCAGGGTCGCCGCGTGCTGGTGCTCGGGGTGGGCGAGATTGCCGCGCGCAAGTCCGAAATACTGCGCCGGGCCGGTGCGATCATTGATCTGCACGCGCGCTTTTCGCCTGATGCGCTGGCCGGATGCGCCTTCGCGCTCGGCGCGGACGCCGATGAGGCCGAATTGCAAGCTTTGTCGGCCGCGGCCCAACTGGCCGGCATTCCAGTGAACGTTGTGGACCGCCCTGCCCTCAGCAGTTGCATTCTACCGGCGGTGATCGACCGCGATCCGGTGGTGATCGCGATTTCGACCAGCGGCACCGCCCCCGTGCTGGCGCGGATGTTGCGCCAGAAGATCGAGGCGCTGGTGCCGCCGGCCTATGGACGGCTCGCGGCCCTCGCCGACCGCTTCAAGGAGCGTATGCGGGCACGGTTCCCGGCACTTGGCGTCCGGCGCGCAGTGCTGGAGGGATTGTTCGACGGGCCAGCCGCCAGCATGGTGCTGGCCGGCGATGATGCAGCCGCCGAGGCTGAATTCAGCCGCGCGCTGAGCGGGGCGGGCAGACCGGCCGGCATTGTGCATCTGGTGGGCGCGGGCCCCGGGGCTGCCGATCTGTTGACCTTGCGCGCGCATCGGTTGCTGGGCGAGGCGGATGTGATCGTGCATGACCGCCTGGTGACCGATGACGTTCTCGACATGGCGCGCCGCGACGCGCACCGGATTTTCGTCGGCAAGGCGCGCGCCAATCATTGCATGAAGCAGGACGACATCAACGCCCTGCTGGTGCGCCTGGCGCGGGAGGGCAAGCGGGTGGTGCGGCTGAAGGGCGGCGATCCGTTCGTGTTTGGCCGCGGTGGCGAGGAAGCCGAGGCGCTGGCCGCCGCCGGGATAGCGTTCGATGTGGTGCCTGGAATTACCGCGGCGTTGGCCTGCGCCGCCCAGGCCCGGGTGCCGCTGACCCACCGCGACGCGACACGGGTGCTGACCTTTGTGACCGGGCACACCAAGGCAGGCAAACTTGATCTCGACTTCGCCAATCTGGTCGCGAGCAAGGCGACGCTCGCAGTTTATATGGGGATCGTTTCTTTGCCTCTATTACGCGACGGGTTGCTGGCGGCGGGATTGCCGCCCGATACACCGGCGGCATTGATCGAGCGCGGCGGCACCGGAGACCAGCGCGATCTGCACGGCACGCTGGATGTGCTGGTCGCACAAGCGGAAGGCTGGTCAACTGGCGGGCCAACCATGGTATTGGTGGGGGCGGCCGTCGGGCGCGGGGCGGCACGGGTTCTCGCACAATCGGCATAGGGGAAACGATTATGACCAGCACTGATATTTTTGAGATCATGGGCACGATGCGGGCGATGCGGCGCCTCAAGCCGGATGCGGTGCCGGACGCGCTGATCCGCAAAATCCTCGAAGCCGGGGTGGCCGCGCCCAATGGTGGCAACTTCCAGACTTGGCGCTTTATGGTGGTGAAGGACCCTGTGCCGAAAAAGGCCGTGCAACTGCTGTATAAGCGCGCCTTCGATGAAACCATCGGTCCGCGCTATGCGACGGCGGCACCGCCGCCAGGGGTCAGCAAGGAACGCTATGCCCGCCAGCACGCGGCGGTTGAATACCTGACCGAGCATTTTCATGAGGCACCGGTGTGGATTGTTGCCTGCCTGATCGACGGTGCGACCCCGAACCGCATGGCGGGTGCCTCGATCTATCCGGCGGTGCAGAACATGCTGCTGGCGACACGGGCTTTGGGCCTGGGATCAACCCTGACCACACGACATTTGCTGTTTGCCAAGGAGGCCGACGCGGCACTGGGCCTGCCAGACGGGGTGCACTCCTACGCGATTTTGCCGATCGGGTATCCGATGGGCAAATTTGGGCCGGTGGGTCGGACGGCGCTTGGCGATGTGGTGTTCAGCGAAACCTGGGGGACGCGTTACGAGGGGTAGGCGGTCTATTGGCCGAGATGGTTAAATTTGCTTGACGCACACGTCAGTTAATACTAATAACTTGGCATGTTCAGTTTTGCCACAATTTTGTTCCATCTGCGCGCCGCAATTGCGGCCAGGGCAGCCCGCGACCGGACGCTGAGCGTCTGGTATGTGGCGGTCTGGGCGCGGATTGGCCGGATGGGCGCCAGGCTCGAACAGCTGATCGCCCTCTGGAGGGCCGGGAAATTACCGCAAGCCCGCGCGCCGCGCGCCCGCCAGGCCAACCAATCGGTTCGCCAAAAACCCGACTATCCGACTGACCCGGATTGGCTGCTGGTGCAAGCCCCGGAAGTGGCGGCCTATGGGTCGCAACTGCAACATTTAGTGTCCGGCGCGGAGTGCGCGGCGTTCCTCGCCGCCTGTCCCCAGGCTGGGCGCATCCTGCGTCCGCTCATGCACATGGTGGGGTGCCGACCCTTACCCGAAACGGTGCGCATCAAGCCGTGCGCCGTGGCGGTGCCCGATCAGGCCACGCCATTGCCGGAGTCGGCGGCGCTTTCGCCTGAGGTGGTGTTGCAATTTTCCGGCGCTTAAGCGGCGGGGGAATTTTGCGACTAATTTGTTACGATATCGTAATTACATTGCTGAAACATGCTTTTTTGTCCGCGGTGTCGACGAAATCGATCGCCGTTAAGCTGGCGTAGAAGTTACCTGGGCTATTTCCAAAAATACTTACTTACGCTGTGCGAACCGTGGCAAATCATGCGCGGTAACCGCGGCAATCGCCCCGTCCGCCCGCCGCACCTCGACCAGACACGATTGCGCCGTGCAGCCCTGGCTCAGGCTCGATGCGCCGACGTCCTGGGTGAGCGCATTGGGATTGCCGTGTTTTTCGATGCCGGTTTGCCAATCATGGTCGAACCACGCCCCGGTGGCGAGCCGGGCGACCCCTTGCATGATATCGGGCGAGACCACCGCGCCGGCGAGGCTGCGGCCGCGATGATTGAAAACCTCGACCACGTCACCGTTGGCGATGCCGCGGGCAAAGGCGTCCTCGGGATTGAGGTAGATCGGTTCGCGGCCCGCGACTTTGCCGGCAGCACTATACGGGCTGGCATCGAGTTGGCTGTGCAGTTTGCGGGCCGGTTGGTCCGACAGCAGATGGAGCGGAAATTGCGCGGCTGCGGGCGCGCCGAGCCATTCGGTTGGCACCATCCAGGCCGGGTGACCGGGGCAATCGGGCAGGTTGAAGCCGGCGATGCGGTCGGAGAAGATTTCGATCTTGCCGGATGGGGTATTGAGTTTGTGGGCATCGGGATCATTCCGATAGGCTTGCAGCATGACGATCGGGGCGTCGTGTTGCGCGAGGCTGACCACGCCTTGCTCCCAGAATGCATCGAAATCCGGCAGGGTGATGCCCATCATGTCGCCGCGACGCTGGGTCCCGGCGTAAAGATGGCGCAGCCAGGCCATTTCGTCGCGGCCTTCGGTGAAGGCGTCGGCCACGCCCAGGCGCTGGGCGAGATCGGCGAAGATGGTGTAGTCGTCACGCGCCTCGCCGAGCGGCTCGACGATTTTGCGGCTGGCGACGATGTGGCCTTCGGCGCTGGCATAGCCAAGATCGTTGCGTTCCAATCCAATGGTGGCGGGCAGCACGATGTCGGCGAGCTTGGCGGTGGCGGTCCAGTATTGTTCGTGGACGATGATGGTTTCGGGCTTGGTCCAGGCGTGCATCAGGCGCGTCAGATCCTGATGGTGGTGAAACGGATTGCCGCCCGCCCAGTAGATCATCTTGATATCGGGATAGATATGGTGCCCGCCATTGTATTGGAACGGCGCGCCGGGATTGAGCAGCATATCGGCGATGCGGGCAACTGGAATGAATGCGCGCACCCGGTTATTGCCCTGCGGCAGCGACGGCCCTGGCAGGCGGGTATGCGAACTGCCGATCCGGTTGGTCGGACCATAGCCGACGGCAAAGCCGCCGCCGGGCTGGCCGATCTGGCCGAGCATGCTGGCGAGCGTTACCACCATCCAGAACGGCTGTTCACCGTGCGATGCGCGCTGCAACGCCCACGCAACGTTCATCATGGTGCGACTGGCGGCCATTTCACGTGCCAGCATCACGATCCGCGCCGCCGGAATGCCGGTGATTGCGGACGCCCAGGCCGGGGTTTTGTCGGCGAGATAGGGTTCGAAACGATCATAGCCATGGCAGCACCGGGCGAGGAAGTCGCGATCGAGGAGGTTTTCAACCAGCAAAACATGGGCGAGCGCCAGCATCAGCGCAGTATCGGTGTTGGGGCGGATCGGAATCCATTCGACCGGGCCACCCGTGTCGAGGTTGTCGGCGACCGGCGAGATATTGATGAAACGGGTGCCGGCCTTGGCCATTGCCGCCAGCCCGTGTTTGACCCGGTGCAGCATGGCGCCACCGGCCGAGATTTGCGCGTTCTTGGCTGGCACGCCGCCGAAGGCGACGAACACTTCAGTGTGTTGCGCCATGACATCGAACGAGGTGGTCTGGTTCCAGCTTTCCTCCATCGACATCAGAACATGCGGCAGGATCACCCGGCCGGCGCCAAGGCTATAGCTGTCATTATGGCGGACATAGCCGCCGATCATATTGAGAAAGCGATGCACCTGGCTTTGGGCATGGTGAAAGCGACCCGCGCTCGACCAGCCATACGAACCACCGAAAATCGCCTTGTTGCCATGGGCTGCTTTCACCCGGGCAAGGTCGGCAGCGACCAGATCGAGGGCGACGTTCCAATCAACCTCAACAAACGGCTCCCGGCCACGCAATTCCGGCGCACTGCCGGGGCCGCGTTCGAGCCAGGATCGACGCACTGCCGGGCGGGCGACGCGAATGGCTTGCAGGCTGGGGGCGAGGGCGTGGACCCCGATCTGGTTGGGGTCAGGGTCTTCCCGCCACGGCGACAATTCCGGCGGAGTGCCAGTGCCGACCTCGTAAATGCCCCAATGGGCGGCGGTATAAAGTGTCATGAACGGGCACCTGTCAGCAATGCGCGGCCAGCGCGGCGCGGGCGACATCGCCGATCACTGCCTCACCTTCATGCGGGTCGGCAATTTCGACGTAGATCGACAGGATGAGCGGCCCGTTCGCGGTCATGATGAAACCGACATCATTGACCACACCGGGCAGGCTACCGGTTTTGCTGCCCCAGCGCGGGCGGGCATCCCCCGGTGGCAGATGGCGGGCAATACGGCGGTCAGTAGTCTGTTTTTCCAACTGGCCGATCATGGCCGCGCAGGACGGGGAGGACGCAGCCTGATTGGTAAACAGGGCGGCAATCAGCTCGGCATATTCGGTTGGCACCGCCCAATTCTCGCTTGCGCCCGGTAGTGGCGGACGGCCGCGCATTGGGCGGCCGAGCAGGGAGTTTTTCATCCCGAGGCGCTGCATGGTGGCGTTGATTTCGGCCATGCCGACGCGTTCGATTAGGATATTGGTGGTGGAATTATCGCTGATCGCCATCATCAGGTAGCACAGATCGCCGACGGTGAAGGCAATGCCGGGATGGAGTTCCTTGACCACCCCGCCACCGGTGGCGCGGTCGTCTGGGCGCAGGACGTGGATCTGGTCGAGACTGTCGCGCCCGGCATCGATCTGGCGGAACAGTTCCACCATGATGGCGATCTTCACCGTGCTGGCGGCGACGAACCGGCGATCGCCGTTATGGGCATAGCGGCTGCCATCCGGGGCGATCACGCTGACCCCAAGCTTGCAACCTCCGCTTTCGGCGGCGGCAATCGTTGCTGCAAGTCCGGTCCAGTCGGTCATGGCAAGTTCCCGTGTTCAACGCATGACGACGCTAGCGCGGGGCCGCCGATATTGACAGTCCCCGGAAACCGGCATGTTCTGCCGTCAAAGGCGCCCCGATGGTCGGGTAGATGGGAAATGTCGGCTGAAATGGGCATCTACGAGGAACTTGGAGTCGCACCTTTAATTAATGCGTGCGGCACGGTGACCCGGCTATCGGGCGGAATGATGGCGCCGGAGGTGAGCGAGGCGATGCGCCAGGCCTCCGAGGCCTCGGTGGACATGATGGCGCTGCAAGCCGCGGCTTGTCGGGTGATCCGGGCCGCGACCGGCGCACCAGCCGGGATCGTGACATCGGGCGCTTCGGCGGCGGTGCTGCTTGGGGCTGCCGCCTGCATCGCCGGGCTTGACCCGGTGCGCATCAACGCGCTGCCCGACGTGGCCGATGGCCGGCGCGAGTTCATTGTGGTGCGCAGCCAGCGCAATATGTACGATCGGGCGCTGCTTGTGGCGGGCGGGCGGATTGTCGAAATCGGCATTCCAGACCGCATTTCCGGTCCAGGCGTGCGCGACGCGGCGGCGTGGGAGATTGCAGCCGCAATCACCAAGAACACCGCCGGTATCTACTATCTTGCCGAAGCGCGTTCGAAGCCGTCCTTACGTGCCGTGGCCGAGGTGGCGCACGAACATTCGCTGCCGGTGCTGGTGGACGCCGCCGGGCAGTTGCCGCCGGCCTGCAATCTGCGCCGGTTCATCGACGAGGGCGCCGATCTGGTGTGTTTTTCCGGCGGCAAGGCAATCGGCGGGCCGCAAGCCTCCGGCATTCTGGCCGGGCGCGCCGATCTGGTGGCCTCGGCTTTGGTGCAGATGCTCGACCTCGACGTGTTCGACAGCTTCTTTGCCCCGCCCGAGGAGTTCGCGGCCCTGCGGCAGATGCGCGGATTGCCGCATCATGGCATCGGGCGGTCGTGCAAAGTCGGCAAGGAGGAAATCGCCGGGCTGTGCGTGGCGCTCAAGCGGTTTGCCGCCGCCGATCCGGCCGCACGGCGGGCTGCATGGCAGGCGCGGCTACAGGCAATTGTTGCGGTATCGGGGCGTTCGGACATGGTGATCACATCGGGTCCGATCCCGGTCCTGTCGCTCGATGTCGGTTCGCCTGACGCGGCGGATCGGCTGGCGCGCCGTTTGCTGGCGGGCAACCCGGCGATTGCCTGTGGGTTGGGACGGCTGGATGAGGGCCTGGTCACAATCAATCCGACGGCGATGACCGACGCGCAGGCCATGTTGGTCGGTGCGCGGCTGAAGGAGTCACAGTAAAAAACATGGATATTCGCGAACAGATACGCATCCCGGCGCGACTGGATGAGGTTTGGCCGCTACTGAGCGACCCGGCACGGGTTGCCGCATGTATCCCAGGCACTACGCTGGCTCCGGATCAGGGAGATGGCATGTGGCGAGGTTCGATCCGGGTGCGTTTCGGGCCTACCGTCGCGACCTTTCGGGGCGAGGCGTCGCTGGACTACGATCATCCGGCGTTCCGGTGCAGCATTCAGGGCCGCGGCATAGATCAGCGCGGGGCGTCTCGGGCGCTGTCATCGGGCGTGATCGTTGCAACCAATGACGGCGATGCGACTTTGCTGACCGTCGATGGCAGCTTCACCGTCACCGGCCCGCTGGAACAATTCGCCAATGCCGGGGGTGTGCATGTCGCCCGCGCGCTGTTGGCCGAATTTGCCGCCAACATGGCCGCTCTGGTCGCCGAGGCCCGCCCCGCCGCCGTGATTGCCGAACCGCCCCCTGCCCCGCGAGCGGCACGCGAACTCGGCGGCTTCGGCCTGCTGTGGCGGGTGCTGCTCTCGTGGCTGCAATCCCTGTTTCGTAAAAGGACACGCTGACAATGGCCGATCCCAAGCTCTCCGATATTCTGGCCCGCGCCTTCGCCGCCGAGGGCTGCGAGGTGCTGTTCACCCTGATGGGTGATGCCAACATGTATTGGTCCGAAGCAATGTCGCGCCTGCCGGGCATCACGCTGGTGCATGCCCGCCACGAGCATTGCGCGGTGGCGATGGCCGATGGCTACGCCCGCGCCACCGGCAAGGTCGGCGTGGCATCCACCACCTGTGGGCCAGGCTTCACCCAGATCATGACCGCGCTGACCATCGCCGCCCGCGCCAACGTGCCGTTGGTTGTCTTCGCCGGCGACACCCCGATGACCGCAGCCTACTACATCCAGCAGATCGACATGGCGCCGTTGGCGCTCGCCACCGGCGCCCATTATATCCCGATCCGCACCATGGACCGCGCGCTGGATAATGTGCGGGAAGCCTTTCATATTGCCGTCCTTGAACGCCGGCCGGTGGTGCTGGGCGTGCCGATGGACCTGCAGAAGCAGGCCTATCCGTTCATGTTCGACTACATCCCATCGGTTGAGCTGCTGCCGACACCGCAACGACCGATGCCGGACCCGGCGCTGGTTGACCGGCTGGTGGATATGATGGCCGAAGCCGAACGGCCGATCATCATCGCCGGCAAGGGCGCCTGCCTGTCCGGCGCAGGGCCGGCCATCGCGCAACTGGCCGAGGCGTCCGGTGCATTGCTGGCAACATCTCTGCTAGGCAAGGGGTTGTTCGAGGGTAATCCGTTTGCGATGGATATCGCCGGCGCGTTTGCCAGCGATTTTTCCCGTGAACGCTTTGCCGAGGCCGATCTGGTGATCGGTTTCGGGGTTGGCCTCGGCACCTACACCACCGAAAGCGGCTATCTTTATCCCAGCGCGCAGACGGTGCAGGTTGACATCAACCCGCGTGGTTTGTGGCAAGGCCTGCGGACGGCCGACATGCATATCCGCGCCGATGCCCGCGCCGCCGCCGAGGCGATTACCGCGCGCATGCAGCAACGTGGCGTGACGCGATCCGGCTTCCGCAGCGCCGAGCTTGCGGCCCAGATCGCCGCCGATGAGCCGGACCGTAAAGTGTTCCCCACCGTTGCTGGCACTGTCGATCCACGCAAGGCGATCCTGGAGCTGGATCGTATCGTGCCGAAGGATTGGGACGTGGTGATCGGGGTTGGCCATTATTTCGGCATCGCGCTGACCCATATGCGCGGCCGGGCTGCGGACAAATACCATGTGGTCGGCGATTTCGGCGCGATCGGCAACGGCTTGCCAGCGGCGATCGGGGTGGCGGCAGCACGCAACAACGGCAAGGTATTGCTGATCGAAGGCGATGGCAGCTTGATGCTGCACATCCAGGAATTGGAAACCGTGCGCCGCCAGGGCATTCGCATGCTGATGGCGATCATTAATGATGGCGGCTATGGCGCGGAAATCCATAAATTCCGCGCCGGCGGGCTGAGCCCGGAAACCGTTATCCATGGCCGCGGCGATCTGGCGGGCGTTGCCAACGGGTTCGGCGTGCGCGGCACCACGGTAAGCGCGCTCGGCGGGTTTGGGGCGTTGTTCGCCGAACATCAGGCGGCCAACAGCGCCGGGCTTTGGGATATCCACAGCGATGACACCGTGGTGTCACGCCCGTATCGCCGCATTCATTATGGGGAGGCATAGACCTAATGCCTCGCATCATCGATCTCGAAATGAACCTGCCGCGCAGCGAGGAGGAACCCGGCTATTGGGACGCCATGCAGGGCCGCCCCGGCAATCCGGTGGCCGATCGCCTGCCTCGGCCCCCAGGGTATGGCTTCGATAACTACCAGCATATTTTCAAAGGCCGCCCGCTTTCGCCCGAAGCCGCCCCGCCAGCGCCAGTGCAAGACGATGGCGGCATCACCAAATTCATTGCCGACATGGACCGCGCAGGCATTGAGTTCGGGGTGCTTGGATCGTCCAATGCGACGATGGCGCGGATCTGCACCGCCCATCCCGATCGCTTCATCGGCCTGTCCGCCACCAGCCCGCTTGATGGCATGACCGGGGTGCGCAACTTCGAGTGCCTGGTGCGCGAGCATCATATCGGCGGGCTGCGGGTCGTTGCATTGTACAACGGCATTCCGGCATCCGACCGACGCTACTATCCGCTTTATGCCAAATGCGTCGAGCTTGATGTTCCAGTGCGGGTTTACACCGCCATGCCCTATGCCAATGACCGCCCCTATGACATCGGCCACCCGCGCCATCTCGATCAGGTGGCGATGGATTTCCCGGAACTGCGCATCGTGGCCGGCCTTGCTGGCTGGCCGTGGGTCACCGATATGATTGCGCTGCTGCGGCGGCACCCCAACCTTTATTGCGATACCGCCGCCCATCGGCCGCGCCATTTCGCGACGCCGGGCTCGGGCTGGGAGGG
>JANYCX010000109.1 GCA_025360065.1 Acetobacteraceae bacterium
CGCCGCTTGGAGTTTTAAGACGCCCATAAGAAGCCGTAAGAAGGGGCAGCGCCGCTTTCCGCCCACCCCCCGCCCATCGCGCCACCCTAAAACCAACCCCAGCCACAGCGGGCTAGAAATCCGTCCCGCGCTGGCGTAGGGTTCTTCCATCCCGCGCGCCCGATTAACCGGCTTGCGGGGCGCGCACCACATGCCACCTTGGCGGTCTAGCTGGCACGGTGCCGGTATGTTGATCGCATCCCTCCATTCCACATTGCCTGACACCGCCGGCGCACCTGAATGGGTGCACCTGGTGCCCGCCGGGATTTTCTCCGGCGCCGATGGCCGTGGGCCGTTCAAGCTCGGCGATCCGGCCGGCGTGATCACCGCCAGCATGGCCGGCGACGCAAAACTGCCGATCGACGAAAACCACGCCATCGACCGTGCCATGATTTCCGGCCAGCCATCGCCCGCGCGCGGCTACGTGGTCGAAATGCAGGCCCGCCCGGACGGCATCTGGGGCCGCGTCGATTGGACCAAGTCTGGTCGCGCGCTGATGGAAGACCGCGCCTATCGCGGCATCAGCCCGACCTTTGAACGCAGCCCCGCCGGTGACGTGCGCCGGGTGCTGCGCGTCGCGCTGACCCACACGCCGAACCTTACGCAACTCGCAACGCTTCACTCCGAAGGACCGCATATGGACCTCGTTCAACTGCGGGCGGCCCTGCGCCTGCCCGAAACTGCTGCCGACGCTGCCATCCTGGCCGCCGCCGTCATTGCGATCGAAAGCCACAGCGCCCAGATCGCGGCCATCGCCAGCGCGGCCGGGGCGACAGCCACCGACAGCGCTGCCCTGGTGGTCGAACTGCAAGCGATCCGCGCCACCACTGTGGACCCGGCGCGGGTGATCGACCTGCAAACCCGGCTCGACGCGCTGACCACCGAACGCGCCCGCGATAAGGCGACGGCGTTCATCGACGGCGCGATCAAGGCCGGCAAGCCGATCAACCCAAGCCGCAACCAGCTGATCGAGCTGCACATGGCCAATCCGGTCAGCATCGAAGCCCTGGTCAGCGCCATGCCGTCGATCAACGCCGGCGGCATCGTGCCCGAAGCGCCCGGCACTGGCGCGTTGGTTTTGTCGGCGATTGATCGCCAGGTCGCCGAACGCATGGGCATCGACCCGGTGAAATATGCTGAACATCTCGCCAAACAGGGAGACGCCGCATGAGCGCCTTGACCGCTGACGCCAACATCCCGCGCCGTGGCACGCCCGCCAACGGCATCACCTTCGGCTACCCAGTGGCCGCGGGCGAGAAAGTCTTCAAGGGCAGCATCGTGGGCGTGAATGCCGCAGGCAGCCTGCAACGCCCGCAAACCTCCGGCACAGTGGCACTCGTCGGGCTGTCCGATCGCACGCTCGATAACAGCGCCGGTGCCAGCGTCAGCGCGGTCGCGGTTGAGGCGATGCGCGGGGTGTTCAAGCTGCCGGTGGCGGCGGCGAGCTTCGGCAACATCAACGGCACGGTTTACGCCGCCGATGACGGCACGCTCTACCTCACCAATGGCGGGACCCTCGGGTTCCTGCCGTTCGGCACCATCGTCGGCATCGAGGCCGGCGCCACCTTCGTGAAAGTGACGGGATAAAACCATGCCGATCCAGATCACCGCGCCGCTGCTCGGCAGCATTAATAATGCCGTCAACCTGGCGTTCAACACCCAGTTATTCGCCACGCCGTCGCTCTATTCGCGCTTTACCCTCGATACGACGTCAACCGGGGCGGCCGAGGTTTATCCGCGCCTCGACATGATCCAGGGCATCCGCGAATGGGTCGGCGACCGCATGGTGCAGTCGGTATCCGAACTCAGCTTCACCATCGCCAACAAGGATTTCGAGCAGACCATCGGGATCAAACGCACCGATGTCGAGGATGATCGCTACGGCATCCTGTCGGTGCTGGCGCAGGAGATGGGGCAGAACGCGGCGCGCTTTCCGGATTTGCTGATCGCCAAACTGATGCTCGCCGGCCACACCACGCCGACCTATGACGGGCAGAATTTCTTCGACACCGCCCACCCGACCTTCGACAGCAGCGGCAATGCCGGGCCGACAGTCGCCAATTACGTCACCGGCTCGGGGGCGGCATGGTTCCTGTTTGATACCAAGCGGGTGGTCAAGCCGCTGATCTATCAGAAGCGCAAGCCCTTCGTGCTGCTGCCCAAGTTCAACCCGACCGACCCGCAAGTGTTCTGGAATAAGGAATTCGAGTGGGGCACTGACGGGCGCGGCAATGCCGGCTTCGGCATGTGGCAGTTGGGCTATATGTCGAACGCGGCCCTCACCCACGACAATCTGATCGCCGCCCGCACCGCGATGGCCGCGATCCGCCGGCCCGACGGCACCCCGATGGGCATCATGCCCGATCTGCTGGTGACGCCGCCGACCTTGTTCCCGGCCGCCAAGGCGTTCTACCTCAATGACTTCCAGCCGCTGGCCGGCGGCGCGACGACGTTGCTGCCCAACCAGGTCAAGGGCATGTTCGAGCCCCTCGAAAACCCGTGGATCGGGTAAGCGCGATGTCGCACTACATTATCATCAACCGTCGCCCCGGCCTGATCCGGGGTGGCGTCGCCCACAAGGCGGTTGCCAGCCACACGCTCGACGGGTTCAGCCAGGACCAGTGGGCCGACATCGTGCGCGAACCGGCAATCACCGTGGTCGCTGGCAGCCTCGTCACGCCCGAGACCCTCGCCGGCCAGTTTGCCGCGATCAAAAAGCTGGCGAAGGCCTGATGTATTCCTCCGTCACCGACATGATCAGCCGGTTCGGCCAGACGGAGATGATCCGCCTGACCACCCCGCCCGATCAGGAGATGGAGACGGTTCACGCCGATCTGCTGACCCGCGCGCTGGTCGAGGCATCCGCCCTGATCGATAGCTATTTGCGCGCCCGCTACACCGTGCCGGTGGTGGACGTGCTGCCGGAAATCACCCGCGCCGCTGCCATGCTGGCGCGCTACGATCTGTCGCTCGGCGAAGCCCGCGAACCGTCCGAACAAACCCGGCTGGCGCGCAAGGAAATCATCGAGTGGCTCGAACGGCTGCATGACGGCAAGGCCGTGCTCGACATCATCACCGCGCCGCCCGGCGACGACAGCTTCGCCTTCGCCATCACCCGCGATCCGATATACACATGACCGAGGCGCTGGACTTCATCACCCCCGGCCTGCTGGCCCGCACGGCGGAAGCGATTACCGCACGCCTGCATCTGGCTTTCCCGCCCGGCAAGTTTCAGCACGCGCTGGTGCCGGCCAAGCTCAATGAAAAAACGCTGATGCAGATGAGCGTGAAGACGCCCTATGTCGGCCTGGGGTGGAATGTGATCGAGGGCGAAAAGGACAGCGCCCGCCTATTCCGGGGCGAAACCCATTGGACGGTGTTTCTGCTGACCAAGAATGCCGCCGGCGTCGCGCATCGCTATTTCGGCGACAAGCAGGGGCCGGGCCTGTTCATCATGGTCGATGCGGCAACCGCAGTGCTGCATGGCTGGACCGCCCCCGGCATCGGCACCGCTTTTGTCGAGCGTGCCGGCAATCTGTACGCCGAGGGCTGGGATGCCGATGGCCTGGCAATGGCCGGGGTCGATTTCACCGTCACTTACACCTTGCCGGCGGGCGAAATCCTGGCCGGCGCTGCGTCCGATCCGCTGCAAACGCTCGGCATCGCATGGGACTTCAACGCGATCACTTTCGACGAAACCATAAGGACCGCCGCATGACCCGGATTTACGTCACGCCCGCCGCCGGCCGCGTTGTGCCGCTGCCCAACCAGCCCGGAACAGCGCCGCGACTGGTGCCGCCGGACGGCATGTGGGTGGCCAATGATGTGTTCATCGCCCGTCGCCTGCGTGATGGCGATTTGGTGGCAGCCATCGCCCCCGCGCCCGATGACGCGCCGACGCCAGCGCCGCCTGACACCCTGCATGTGGAGACCGTCTGATGGAACAAGCCATCCTGTTCAATGAAATCCCATACACGTGGCGGGTGCCCGGCACCTTCGTCGAGGTGCGCCCGACCTATTCCAACGCCAGCGTGTTCGACTGGCCGTCGCGCACCCTGATTATCGGCCAAATGCTGGCCGCCGGCTTCGCAACGCCGGCGACCGCCTATCCGTTGACCACCCTCGCCCAGGCCAAGACCCTGTTCGGCGCAGGCAGCCAGGCGGCGGCGATGGCATGGGCGTTCCTCAAGGCCAATCCC
>JANYCX010000040.1 GCA_025360065.1 Acetobacteraceae bacterium
TGGCGAGTGTGGGTGAGGCACGGCCAACCGACATCGCCCGCCGCCTCGGCGTCAGCCATGCCACCGCGATCAAGACCGTCGCAAGGTTGAAGCGGGAAGGGCTGGCGACATCGCGGCCTTATCGCGGGGTGTTTCTGACCGAGGCCGGCGAGGCGCTGGCAGCACGGGTGAAAGCGCGCCATCGGCTGGTGGTAGATTTGCTGCGCGCGGTGGGGGTGCCGGCAGAAGCTGCTGAACAGGATGCCGAAGGGATCGAGCATCATGTCTCGGATGTGACCCTGGCCGCGTTCGAGGCGTATTTGCAGCGATAAAGCGTCGGTATCGAAACCCACGACGCAGAGGGAAGGGGAGCACGCGATGGTATTAGCCATAGGTTTGGTCGGGCTCGGCCAGATCGCCCAGAAGCAGCATTTGCCGGCGATCGCGGCGAGCCTGGACTTCGAACTGGTGGCCGCTGCCAGCCATGACGGCGGGGCGGGCGCGGTGCCGGTCTATCGCGACCATCGCGCTATGCTTGCCGCCCATCCCGAGATCGCCGCCGTCATCATTTGCACCCCACCCAGGGCGCGGCGCGAGGTGGCAATTGATGCACTCATGGCGGGCAAGCACGTGATGCTGGAAAAGCCACCGGCAGTGACCTTGGGGGAGTTCGCCCATATCGCCGCGGTCGCTGCACGCCATCAGCGCGTGCTGCACGCTACCTGGCATTCGCAATATAATGCCGCCGTTATGCGGATGCGGGATTTGCTTGCCGGCCAGGAAATCGCTGCCATGCACATGGATTGGAAAGAGAATTTTCTCGACTTCCACCCCGGCCAGCGTTGGGTCTGGGAGGCGGGCGGCTTTGGCGTTTTCGACATGGCGATCAATGGCTTGTCGGTGATGTCAGCGATTTTCGATCCGGTGCCATTTGTGCTGGCGGCTGAGTTGCGGGTGCCTGATAACGTTGCGATGCCGGTGGCGGCTGAGGTTCAGTTCGGCCTTGGTGACGACACCGCGCCGATCACCGCGTCGTTTGACTGGGATTGGGTAGGCCCCCCTAAGCGCGAGGTCACCGTTACCACCAAGTCAGGCAGCGTGTTGAAGCTCAGTGAAAGCGGGCGGCGGTTGAGCGTGGATGGCAATTTGCTGGTCGATGGTGAGCGGGACGAATATGCCAAAATCTATTGCCATTTCGCCACCTTGGTGCAGACCGGTGCATCGACAGTCGATAGCGTGCCATTGCAGCTTGTGGCTGACATCCTGCTTCAGGGCAAAACTATTCACATCGGTCCGGTCAGGCTTTCCAACCCGGCTTGACTCGTGTGCCTATTGGCTTAATGATTGCGCTAACATAACCCGCCGACATGCGCGGGAAAAACCCAGGGAAACGGTCATGGTGCGAGATGTGAAGCGGCGGGTTGCATTGATCGGCTTGGCGGCAGGCGCGGGCGTGCTGGCAACCGGTTCATCGGTTTTGGCGCAAGCCGGCCGCTATAAGGAAGCGGCCTCGGTCACCGAACTTGTGCGTGCGGGCAAGCTGCCGGCGATTGAAGCACGTTTGCCGGAAAATCCCCTGGTGGTGCCAGTGGTCGAACGGGTCGGCGAGTATGGCGGCATTTGGCGTCGCGCCTTCCTCGGGCCGGCCGATTCGAATAACTACATCCGCGTGGTTTACGACTCGCTGTTTCGTTTTTCCCCTGACGGCGCCAAGATCGAACCGAAAATCGCCGCCGGTGCGGAATCCTCGGCGGACTACAAGGTTTGGACGATCAACCTCCGCAAAGGATCGCGCTGGTCGGACGGCGCGCCGTTTACCGCTGATGATATTCTGTTTTGGTACACCGACGTCTTGCTTAATAAGGAACTAACGCCGACTTTGCCGGGCTGGATCCGCAACGCCGATGGCTCGGCGGCCAAGGTCGAGAAAGCCAGCGAAACCGCGGTGCGCTTCACTTACCTTGCACCGGCCACCTTGTTCCTGACGGCGGTGGCTAATCAGGATGGCGCCGACCGCACGTTCGCGATGTTCCTGCCGGCGCATTACTTGAAGAAATTCCATCCGGCACACGCTGCCAAGGCTGATATTGACAAAGTAGCGGCAGCAGCCGGCTTCAAGACCTGGACCGAACTGTTCGCCAATCGCAACGCCCCGCCGGAAAACCCAGAGCGCCCGACCATGGCGGCCTGGGCGCCGATTTCGCGCGCGTCCGACCCAATCTTCACCCTGCGGCGCAACCCCTATTATGTTGGGGTCGATACCGCCGGCAACCAGTTGCCCTATATCGATGAGGTGCGCTTCACCTTCTTCGCTGACGTCCAAGCATTGAACCTCGCGGCGATTGCCGGGAATTTCGACATGCAGGAACGCCACATCAACATGACCAACTATCCGGTCTTGAAGGACCAGGAGAAGACCGGCAAATATCGCATCATCACCTGGCCGACTTTTGGTGGCGCGGATGCGGTGATCGCGATCAACCAGACCTATGCCGCTGATCCGGTGATGGGCAAGGTGATGGCGACCAAGGATTTCCGCGTCGCATTGTCGTTTGCGATCAATCGCGACCAGATCAAGGAAAGTGTGTTCCTCGGCCTTGGGGAAGCGCGCCAAGGCGTGCCGGCGCCGTGGCATCCGTATTTTCCCGGTGCCGAATGGGCGCAGAAATACACCGAGTTCAAGCGCGACGAGGCCAACAAACTGCTCGATGGCATCGGCCTGACCAAGAAAGACGCACAAGGCTTCCGCCTGCTGTCGAATGGGAAGCCGGCGACGATCGAAATCAGCGTGGTGCCGGCCTTTGGTGCATGGCCCGATGTTGCACTGCTGGTCGGCAAGGATTGGGAGGCGGTCGGCATCAAGACCATCGTCCAGATCCGCGAACGCGCGCTTCATTTCAAGATGGGCGAAAACAACGAGCTGATGGCCGAAGTGTGGAACGAGGACACCAGCGCCTTCCCCTATACCGGTAACGCCAAGGTGGATCCGCGTAACGCCCCAATCCTGACCATGGGGCCGCTATGGCGCCGTTGGTACGCGACCAGCGGCAAAGATGGGGTGGAGCCGCCGCCTGAAATGAAGCGCATTGTTGAAATCGTTGACAAGGCGCGCACCGTCGGGCCGGAAGAACAAATCAAGCTGTCGCAGGAACTGTACCGCAACTGGGCCGATAATGTGTACGAAATCGGCACAATCGGGTTGACCCCGATGGTCCAGGGCGTGGTCGTGGCCGCCGCTAAATTCCGCAACGTGCCGACAACGCTGGGCAATGACTGGCCGCTGCGCAGCCCTGGCAACGCGCGCACCGAACAATTCTTCTTCTCGAAGTGATGATGCAGGGGGCGGCGTGACCCGTTACATCGCCCAACGTTTGTTGATCTTGCCGTTGCTAATGGTGATTTATTCGTTCGTCATTTTCTTGATCATCCAGGCGCCCCCTGGGGATTTTCTGACCGCCTATGTCGCGACCCTGGCATCGTCAGGGTCGTCGATCTCAGCGGACCAGATCGCGGCGTTGCGGCATCAATACGGCCTCGATCAGCCATTCCTGGTGCAGTATTTCCTGTGGATGCAGAACTTGTTGCATGGCGATTTTGGACTGTCGCTCGAATATCAACGGCCGAACGCGGACTTGATCAGTGAACAATTGGGCCTAACCTTGGCGCTGGCGCTGTTTTCATTTGTGTTGACCTGGGCGATTGCGGTGCCGGCGGGAATTTATTCGGCGACCCATCCGCGGTCGCTGATTGATCATGTGCTGACTGTCATCAACTATGTCGGCGTGGCGACGCCGAACTTCATGCTGGCGCTGATTTTGATGTGGTTGGCATTCGCCTATTTCGACATCAATGTATCAGGGCTTTTCTCGCCTGAATTTGTCGATGCGCCGTGGTCATTCGCGCGGGTCGGCGATTTGTTGTTCCATATTTGGCTGCCGGGACTGGTATTGGGCATTGCCGGAACGGCGCGGTTGAGTCGCATCATGCGCGCCAACCTACTCGATGAACTCAATAAGCCTTATGTCGTGACCGCGCGCGCCAAGGGCATGCGGGAATGGCGGCTAGTGCTGCGCTACCCGGTGCGGCTTGCCTTTAATCCTTTGGTCAGCACCATCGGTTGGTATTTGCCGGCGTTGTTTTCCGGCAGTTTGATTGTGGCCACCGTGATGAACTTGCCCAATATCGGGCCGCTGCTGCTGCGCGCGTTGATCAATCAGGACATGTATCTTGCTGGTGGCATTTTGCTGATCTACTCGTTCCTGACCATCGTTGGCACGCTGTTATCCGATGTGCTGCTGGCGCTGCTCGATCCCCGCATTCGGGTGGAGAGCTAAATGTCCGGCACGAGCAGTGCTGCCGAAGATCGCGTCGCGATCGCTTCCAACTGGCGGTTGGTATGGTGGCGGTTCCGCCGGCATCGGCTGGCAATGATCAGCGCAGGGCTGCTGATCTTCATGTATATGATCGTTTTGGCACCGGATTTCTTTTCGGTGCAAGACCCGGAACGCACCGATGCGCGCCAGGCGTTCATCCCTGTACAAATGATCCATTTCTTCGACGACGGCAGCCTATCGCCCTGGGTGCCGACGATTACCGGCAAGCGCCATCCGGTTACCCTGCGGATGGAATGGGTGGCCGATCCGGCGCGCAAGGTCGGCGTGCGGTTCTTCGCCCGCGGCTATAGCTACCGTGTGCTGGGAGTGTTCGAAACTAATGTCCATCTGATTGCGCCGGCCGACCCGACGCAACGGATTTTCCTGCTCGGATCGGATCGACTGGGCCGCGATCAGTGGTCGCGCATTATGCACGGCACCCAAACGTCGATGACCGTCGGGTTGGTGGCGGTGGCATTAAGCGTAATTCTCGGCGTCGTGCTTGGCGGCTTGTCGGGTTATGTCGGCGGCAAAACCGATCAGGTGATCCAGCGGATTATTGAATTGTTGCAATCGGTGCCGACCATTCCGATCTGGCTGGCGCTGTCGGCCGCCTTGCCGCGTGACTGGACGCCGATCCAGGTGTTTTTCGCCATCACGGTGATCTTGTCGCTGGTTGGCTGGACCACGTTGGGCCGCGAAGTGCGTGGCCGGTTCCTGGCGCTGCGCGAGGAGGATTTTGTCCTTGCGGCACGACTTGCTGGTTGTTCACGGATGCGGATCATTTTGCGCCATATGGTGCCGACCTTTGCCAGCCACATTATCGCCACCAGTTCGCTGGCGATCCCGGTGATGATCATTAACGAAACATCGTTGTCGTTCCTTGGGCTTGGCATCCGCCCGCCGGCGATCAGTTGGGGGGTGTTGTTGCAGGAGGCGCAGAATATTCAGACCCTGGCGCTCGCCCCTTGGCTGCTGACGCCGGGGCTGGTGGTGATTGTTGCCGTTCTGGCTTTCAACCTGGTGGGCGACGGGCTGCGTGATGCCGCTGACCCGTATAGCAATTGAGGGCGCGGTGAACCAGCAAACCCCATTGCTTCAAGTGCGCGATCTGCGCGTGTCATTCCAACTCGATGAAGGCGTGGTGCGCGCGGTCGATGGCACCAGCTTCGATGTCATGCCAGGCCAGGTGCTCGGCATTGTCGGCGAAAGCGGCTGCGGCAAAAGCGTGACGATGAAGGCGATTTTGCAACTCGTCGATCGGCCGGGCCGGATCGACACCGGTGAGATCAAGTTCCTACGCTCCGATGGTGAAACGGTCGATCTGGTGAAATTGCCGCCGCGCGGTGCGATGATACGGCAAATCCGTGGCGGGGAAATCGCGCTGATCCCGCAAGAACCGATGGCGTCGTTCAGCCCGGTGCACACAGTCGGCGACCAGATCATCGAGGCGATCCTGCTGCACAGCCATCGCTGGGAACAGGGCGGGCGCAAGATCAGCAAGCGGGAGGCGCGCAAGATCACCATCGGGCTGTTCCGCGATGTTGGGATTTCGATGCCGGAACAGCGGGTCGATGCCTATTCGTGGCAATTATCCGGGGGCTTACGCCAGCGCGCGATGATCGCCATGGCGCTGTCCTGTAAGCCGCGTCTGCTGATCGCAGATGAACCGACGACCGCCATCGACGTCACCACCCAAGCCCAGGTGCTGGCGCTGCTGCGGGATTTGCAGGTGAAGTACAACACCGCAATCATCTTTATCACCCATGACCTCGGGGTGATCGCGCAAATGGCGAGTTACGTGGTGGTGATGTATCTCGGCCGGGTGATGGAACAGGGTCCGGTGGACGCGATCTTCCACGCGCCAAAGCATCCCTATACGCGGGCGCTGCTGCGCTCGATTCCCAGCATGTACGGCCAAACCAGGGTAGCGCTGCCGGTGATAAGCGGGACGCTGCCGCACCCGTTCAACCGGCCACCAGGTTGCCCCTTCCATCCGCGCTGTGCCGACGTGATGCCGGCGTGTTCGGTCGGCGTGCCGCGTCTGATGCCGGTGGGCGATGACCAGTTGGCGAGTTGTTTCCTGCATCATAATGAGGCGGAACCGGTATGAGCACGCCCGCCCAACCCTTGCTCGACGTGCGGGGATTGCAGAAATTCTTCCCGATCAACAAAGGTTTTTTGCAACGCACCGTCGGCCATGTCCGCGCCGTCGACGGGGTGGATTTTACCGTCCATGAGGGCGAAACGCTCGGTCTGGTCGGCGAGAGCGGCTGCGGCAAAACCACCGCCTCGCGCTGCATTTTGCGCGCGATCGACCCGACCGGCGGGGAAATTCATTACCAGACCAAAACCGGAGAAGTGGTTGATCTCGCCAAGCTGACGCCAGCGGAACTGCGGCCGCTGCGCGCCGAAATCCAGATGATTTTCCAGGACCCGTTCGGATCGCTTAATCCACGCATGACCTTGCTGGATAATGTCGGGGAGCCATTGCTGGTCAACGGCATTGGCAATCGCGGCGAACGGGCCGATCGGGTAGCGGAGTTGCTCCGGCTCGTCGGGCTGCGACCGGAATTTATGCATCGGTTCCCGCACGCATTTAGCGGTGGGCAGCGCCAGCGCATCGGCATCGCCCGCGCGCTCGCGACCAGTCCGCGGTTGGTGGTGGCAGATGAGCCGGTTTCGGCGCTGGATGTTTCCGTGCAGGCCCAGGTGCTGAATTTGCTGCTGGAACTCCAGGCGCAATTGAAGCTGACCTTCCTGTTCGTCGCCCATGATCTATCGGTGGTGCGGCATATCTCTGACCGGATTGCGGTAATGTATGTCGGACAATTGGTGGAATTGGCGCCGACCGACGCCATTTTCCGCGCGCCGCAGCATCCCTATACGGCGGCGTTGATGCGGGCGGTGCCGACCCCAGACCCAAGGGTGCGCACCACAGACGGGATTCTCAGCGGGGAAGTGCCCAGCCCGGCTGCGCCACCAGCGGGTTGCTATTTCCACCCGCGCTGTCGCCATGCGGTGCCGCTTTGCCGCGCCGAGGCGCCGACGCTGCGGGAGATTATGCCGGGACATTTCACACGATGCCACCTCGCCGGAAGCGTCGCGTTCTGATAGGCATCCCCCAGCAACATCGGGGAGGACAAAACCATGCGCTGGAAAGTCTGGACAGTAGTGGCGCTGCTGGCGTCACTGATTACTTCCCCTGCCATTGCGCTCGATTCGCGCTACAAGGATGCTGATGGCGATCTAGTGGCCGATGTGCCAACCGATCCCAAGCAGTGGATTGACCCCTCGACCCTGATTTTCGCCTATACCCCGGTCGAGGACCCCGAGGTCTACCGCAAGGTCTGGGATGATTTCCTCAAGCATATTTCCGTAGTCACCGGCAAAAAGGTTAGCTTCTTTGCGGTGCAATCCAATGCAGCCCAGATTGAGGCGATGCGCGCCGGGCGGTTGCACATTGCCGGTTTCAACACAGGGTCCAACCCGATCGCAGTTAACTGCGCCGGTTTTGTGCCGTTTGCGATGATGGCGTCCAAGCAGGACGAATTCGGTTACGAAATGGAAATTATCGTCCAGGCCGACGGGCCGATCCGCAAGATCGAAGACCTCAAGGGCCGCACCATCGCCTTCACCGATCCCAATTCCAATTCCGGCTTCAAGGCGCCATCGGCAATCCTGGCGGAAAAATACGGCTTGCTCGCCGATCGTGACTTCAAGGCGGCGTTTTCCGGCAAGCATGACAATTCGGTGATCGGGGTCGCCAATCGCGACTATGATGCGGCTGCCATCGCAAATGCGGTGATGAACCGGATGGTCGCTCGCAAGGCAGTGGATGGCAGCAAACTGCGCTCGATCTATAAATCGGAGACCTTTCCGACCACTGGGTATGGCACGGTTTATAATCTTAAGCCCGAACTCGCGGCGAAAATTCGTGAGGCGTTTTTCAGCTTCAAATGGGAAGGCACCGCGCTGCTGAAGGAATATCAGCTGTCGCAGCCGCCGCAGGAAAAGTTTATCCCGATTACGTATCAAAAACACTGGGCGATGGTGCGTGACATCGACGCCGCGATGAAGGTTTCCTACGCGTGCAAGTAAAGCTGCACCGATGTTGAAAATTCGCGGGCTGACCAAGACCTACCGCGGCGGCGACCGGGCGCTGGACGCTGTTGATCTAGACGTGCCGGCGGGACAGTTGATGGCGCTGATCGGGCCGTCAGGCGCGGGTAAAAGCACGCT
>JANYCX010000042.1 GCA_025360065.1 Acetobacteraceae bacterium
TGCTGCCCGCCGGACAATTCCCGTGGACGGCGTTCGAGCAAGTGTTCGATATCCAGCAGGCGCGCCGCATCGCGGATTTTGCGATCGATATCGGCTTTGGGGGTGCGACGCATCTGCAACGGAAACGCCAGGTTCTTGTAAACCGACTTGTTCGGGTAAAGCGCGTAATTCTGAAACACCATGGCGATGTCGCGGTCTTTTGGGTCGAGCTCGGTAACGTTGCGGTTGCCGATATGGATTTCACCGGCGGTCAACTCGATCAGTCCAGCGGTTAGATTAAGGGTGGTGGTCTTGCCGCAGCCGGACGGGCCGACCAGGGCCACGAACTCCCCATCATTGACCGTCAGCGAAAGGTCATTCACCGCAAGCTGGGTGCCATAGCCTTTGACGATATTGTTTAGTCGAACCTGTGCCATCAGCGGGCTCCCCCCGCCTTGAAATGACGGATCATGATTTCACGGCGCCCTCGGTCAGTGCGCGGACAAAATATTTTTGCAGCACCAGGAACAACGCCACAACCGGCACACTCATGATGAAAGATGCTGCCATCAGACCCGGCCAATTGGTTGCGTATTCGGTGAAAAAGCGCTGCAACCCAACCGGCAGGGTCAGGCGTTCGGCATTATTGATGAAGGTCAGCGCATAGACATATTCATTCCACGCCATGATGAAGGAATAAATCGCGGTGGCGATGATGCCGGGCGACGATAGTGGCATGACAATCAGGATGAAGGCCTGAAACCGCGATGCGCCGTCGATCCGGGCGGCCTGCTCCAACTGGACCGGGATATTGTCGTAAAACCCTTTGAGCAGCCAGATCGACAGCGGCAACCCAAAGGTGAGGTAGGTCAGGATAAGCGATGCCTGGGTGTTCACCAGCCCAAGCCAGCGCATCATGATGAACAGCGGCATCAGGAAGACCACGGCCGGAAACATGTTGCGCAGCAGCACGCTGTAAAACAGCAAATTGCGGCCCGGAAAGCGAAAGCGCGAAAACGCGTAGGCCGCCGGCACCGCGACCACAATGCCGAGCACGGTACTGGCAAACGACACCCAGATGCTGTTGAAAAGATAGCGCAGGAACTCCCGACCGACCGGATTCCCTGGTGACAGCAGCAATGTGTATTGCTCCAGCGTCGGGTTTTTCGGCACCCATTGCGGCGGGTATTGCAAGGCGGCAAACTGGGTTTTCAACGAAGTAATCAGCATCCACGCCATCGGCAGAAGCGCGAATATAGTCAAACCGGCAAGAAAAACTGCGCCACCGATGCGCCACGGATCGCGCCGCTTCATTTTGCGTCCCCTCGGGTCAACGCCCGCACATAAAAATAGCCCATACCCATCATCACAATGAACAGGATCACTGAGTAGGCCGAGGCGAGACCAAACCGAATGCGGCCGAACGCAAGCTGATAAATATGGGTGATCCAGATTTCCGAGGCCCCCGCCGGCCCGCCGCCGGTCATGATCCAAGGGATGGTGAAGCTGTTGAGGTTGGCAACCAGCAGCAGCAACACCGTGACCAGGGTAACGCCTTTCAGATGCGGCACGGTAATATGCCAGAACCGATGCCACGGCCCGGCGCCATCAACCTGTGCTGCCCGCAGCAACTGGTCAGGCACGGTTTGCAAGCCGGCAAGCATCATGATCATCGCAAAGGGAAATTCCTTCCAGACATTGACCACGATCAGCGATGCCATCACGACGTCGGTGCTGTCGAGAAAGTTGATCGGCTTTTCGGTCAGCCCGATCGCCACCGAAATCGCCCCGATCACCCCGAAATCGCTGTGATAAAGCCAGCGCCAGATATAGGACGCCGCAACCGCGCTAATCACATAGGGGATCAGCAAAATTCCCCGCATGATGCCGCGGCCACGGAATTCCCGGTTGAGCGCGAGTGCCGCGCCGAAGCCCAATACGAACGCGAACAGGGTTGAAAACACCGTCCACACCAAGGTGTTCCAAGTGGCTTCGTGAAAACTGTCGAGCCCCAATATCCGTTGGTAATTCCCCAAGCCAATGAAAATCTTGTCTTCCAACGCAAGATTGGGCGGAGTGTTGAAAAACGACAAATAGATCGTGTCATAGATCGGGTACGCAATCACCAGCAGCATCACCAAAAGCGCAGGCGCGACGTACAGATAATCCGCCCGATGTCGCACAATGCGCCGCAGCAGCCCCTCGCGGCGGCGGGGCGGCATCGCAGGCGCGGATGGGCTGTGCGCGATAGTCATGAAACAATTTCCCCGGTTGGCGGCGCAAGCTTACGCGCCAGAATTTGGTGTCACGCGCACCCCAATCCAGCCAACAACGCCGTTTGCCTGCATGATCCCCTACAGATCAGCCAACAGATCCTTGATTTTCTTTGCCGCATCCTCGGCCGCCGCATCAACGGTCATCTTCTTGGTCAACGCATTTTGCAACATATTCGGGATGATAATGTTCATGATCTCGGCCGATTGCGGCAACACCGGGAAGGGAATGCCATTGGGCAGCATTGAGGTGGTGATGTTGAGGAACTTGATCGTATCAAGCCGTTCCTTCATCCATTTGGAGCGGAACCCGCGAATATTGCCAGGATTGGAATTGACCCAGGCCATCTTGGTCGACCATTCCGGCCCGGTCATGAAAGTGACAAAGGCGCGCGCGGCTTTCACGTCAAGCCCGCCTTCGACAATATCGGGGTTGAAGATATGCGCGTTCGACCCGCCAAACACCACCGCGCGGCGGGCAGCACCCTTGGGGATCAAGCCGTAACGCATGTTGGCGACCACGGCCTCGGCGATTTTGCGATCATCGCCGGTCGCCTTCTTGGCGCGATCGAGCATGGCGGCATATTCGCTGGGATGGCTGATCATCATCGCGAGTTGGCCGGAAATGAACGGGTCCTGGTTTTCGGTTTGGGTGTTGGTCAAGGCCGATACCGGCACCGACTTGTCGCGGACATACATATCGACCGACGCCTGCAAGGCCGCTTTGGCGCCAGGCGAGTTGACCTGAATGGACTTATAGGTCGGGTTGGCATCCGCCTCATCCAGCGCACCGCCACCATAGGCCCACAATTGCGGCATAAAGCGAAACGGGGTGTTGCCGGCATTCACCCGCGCCACCATGCCGTAGCCATTCTTGCCAGTGCGGTCCTTGATCTGTTTTGAATAGGCGACAAGATCGTCCCAGGTCGCCGGCGGCTTTTCCGGGTCCAGCCCGGCTTGCTTGAACAAATCAGCGTTCCAGATCAACGCCATGGTTTCGTTATTGGTCGGCACCCCGTATTTCTTGCCCTTCCAGGTGACCGATTTCAGCGCGCCGGGCCAGAATTCATCATCGCCATAGCCCACATCGGCCGGGCTGAACGGCATGAGCATGCCTTTGGCGGCGAATTCAGAGCCCCACAGGATCGGCAGGCGCGCAACCATCGGCGCGGCCTTGCCCAGCGATGCGGCGCGCAGTTTGTCCAACATGGAATTGTAGTCGAGGCTGAGCTTACTGACCTTGATATTGGGATAGGTCTTGGCAAAGGCCGCCCAGAACTGCGCCTCGATCTCGTGCTCGATCTGCGGTGAGGCCTGGTTGGGGCCAAAATACCAATAGGTCAGGCGGCCGCTGTACTCCAGCGGGACCACGCGTGCGCATTCCGCGGCGGTATCGAATTCAGCGGTGCCGGCAATTGAGGCGATATACTCCGGCGTCCAGGTTGCCGCATCGATGCCGGTCTTGCTGCCTTGCGCCTGGGCGCCGCCGGCAAGCGCGAGGCTCGCGACGCCCGCGAGCACGCTGCGACGGTTGACTGGCAGTGCTGTGTTCGAAAGCGTCATTGCCGTTTCCTTGTTTCGGTGTTGTTTGCGCCTATGCCGGCCCGATGTTTTGCGATCTACTATGGCGAAGTCCGGGACACGAAACTAGTCCCGACATTGGGAAACGACCATCGCCATGAAACTCATTATCCGCAGTATCACCTCCTATCCAGTGTGGATCGGGCATCGCAATCAGCTCCTGGTCAAGGTGATGACCGAGGATGGCATTATCGGCTGGGGCGAAGCGGGTTTCTCGGGGCGCGAACTCGCGGTCATGGGGGCAATCGACCATTACGCGCCGTTGCTGATCGGGCGTGATGCCTTCCAGATCGGCAGGTTCTGGCAGGAGCTTTACCGCAGCCAATATTTCGAGGGCGGACGGGTTTTGACGGCGGCAATTTCGGCCATCGACATCGCGCTGCACGACATCAAGGCGCGTGCACTCGCCATCCCGGTCTATGACCTGCTCGGCGGCCGCCAGCGCGACCTCGTACCCTCACTCGCATCCGTGCAAGCAACCGGCGAGGAAATGCTGGAGGAAGCCGCCCAGTTCATCGCCGAAGGTTTCCCCGCCATTCGCTTGCAGCGCGGCTTCGGCCGCCATCCCGATGAAACCGAAACAGTTTTTGAGCCACGCGAGGCGCTCGCCGAATCGGCACTCTGGTGCACCAAGGCGCGTGAACGGCTCGGGGGCACGGTGGTGCTCGGCATCGACTACCATCACCGACTGAGCCTGGCCGAAACCGCCTCGTTCTGTCAGCGCATGCCGCGCGGCACGCTGGATTTCCTTGAGGAGCCCATGCGCGACGAAACCCCCGAAGCATACGAAGCGTTGCGCAAGATGACCGATATTCCCTTTGCTCTGGGGGAGGAATTCGCGTCGAAATGGCAGGCGCTGCCCTATATCGAGCGCGGTTTGACCCAATATATGCGGTTGGATGTCTGCAATATTGGTGGCTTCACCGAAGCAATGAAAGTCGCCGGCTGGTGCGAGGCCCACTACGTCGATCTGATGCCGCATAATCCGCTCGGCCCGGTCTGCACTGCGGCTTCAATCCATCTGGCGGCCGCGGTCGCGAATTTCACCTGGCTCGAATATAATCGATCCCGTTTTCGCCCGCCGCCGCAGATCGAGCTTGACCTGTTTCCCAACGCCCCGATGCTGCACGGCACCAGCTTCCGTGTGCCCAGCACGCCCGGCCTGGGGCTTGAGGTGAACGAGGCCCTGCTCGGGCGCGAGGAATTTCGCGCCTGGAATCCGCCAATGCTACAGCGCCGCGATGGTTCTTTCACCAACTGGTAGTGCACACATGACCAAGACAATTCTGATAACCGGTGCCGGCGGCAATATTGGCACCAAACTCCGCGCCCATTTCACCGCGTTGGGCTGGAACTTACGTTTACTCGATGTCACCAGCGGCGCCGATCCGGCAATCCAGCAAGCCGATCTGTCGGTGTGGGATGATGCCTGGGTGCGCCAGTTCGCGGATGTGGACGCGGTCATCCATCTTGCCGGGCGGCCGTCACCGGATACCAGTTGGGCCGATATCCAGCGCTATAACCTCGATCTTTGCATGAATGTTTACGAGGCAGCGGTGCGACAGGGCGCAAAACGCCTGATCTTCGCGAGCTCCAACTGGGCCGTCGCCGGCCATCGTTTCGACGACTTTCCCCTGACCACCGACATCGCGCCGCGGCCAGTCAATGCTTACGGAGTGTCCAAGCTGATCGGCGAACGACTGGGCCGATCCTATCACGACCGCGCAGGGCTGTCGGTGATCTGCTTTCGCATCGGCTACTGCCAGCGTGGTGAAAACCTGCCCGGTGCGCACATGAACTGGGGCACATGGGGGCAGTTGATGTGGCTGTCGGACCGCGATCTTTGCACCGGCTTTGAACGCAGTGTGGCGGCGGACCAAATCGGCTTTGAAGTGCTGAATTTGATGAGCAACAATCCCGGTATGCGCTGGGATATCGCAACGACCGAGCGGATTTTGGGCTGGAAAGCGCAAGACGGCGCAGCGCCCATCCTGACCGCCGACATCATCGCCGAGGAAGACACAGCCCGCCAGACCCGCGCACTGCAATCGCGGCTTGATGGCCTCGATCAGTCCCGTCGGTGGTAATGTCGGTCACAAATGGAGAGGTTTTGCCGTGAAAATTATCGACGTGCGCTGCGCCACCATCGGGCAGCATCCCGTGGTGCGGCTGGTCACCGATGCCGGGATCAGTGGCTGGGGTCCGGTTGAATCCTACAAGCCCTATATCAAACCCCATGTTCTGGCATTGCGCGATGCGCTGATCGGCGCCGATCCGACAAATGTTGAACGGGTGATGTTGCGCATTCGCCAGCGCGGCGCGTTCAAACCTTATGGCGCCGCGGTCAGCGCGATTGAAATCGCCCTCTGGGACCTCGCTGGCAAGGCGGCCGGGGTACCGATCTACAAGCTGCTCGGCGGCAAGGTGCGCGATCGGGTGCGGGTCTATAACGGCTCCATCCGGCAGCCTATGGCCGGCCACCAGCCGGAAGATTATGCGCGCGCGGCCCAGCAGATGAAGGACGCACCGCAAGGCTTCACCATTGTCAAACAAAGCCTCGGGTTCCACAGCACGATGCGCAATGACATTCCAGATTTTCACTACAGTGAAAAGCGGGCAAGCAATTTTCACGGCGTGTCCGATCGCGGGCTGCTGACCGAACGTGGCATGAAGCACATGCTGGCGTGCATCTCGGCAATGAAGGACGTGTTGGGCGACGAAATCGGCCTCGCGCTCGATTGCGGTCCGGGCATGGTGGTTTCCGATGCGATCCGGCTGGCACGCGCAGTCGAGCCGCTCAATATCATGTGGCTCGAAGACATGCTCAGCGGCGATTATATCCCGTTCGTCAACGCCGATGTGTACCGTGAGGTGACGCGCGCGAGTTCGACCCCCATTCATACCGGGGAACAAATCTACTTGCGGCAGAACTTCAAGCAATTGATCGAAGGCCACGCGGTCAATGTGGTTGGCCCCGATCCGTGCGATGTCGGCGGTATTGCCGAGCTGAAATGGATTGCCGAATATGCCGATCTGCACGGCATCATGATCGCGCCGCACGGCACCGGCAACGGTTTGCTCGGTCTCGCAGCCCTGGTGCAGGTCTGCGCAACCCTGCCCGACAATTACATCGCCTTCGAACTGCCATCCGGAAAACCGGATTGGTGGCACGATATCGTTGACGGCTTGCCCAACCCAATTGTGAAAGATGGCTTTATCGAAGTTTGGGATCGGCCAGGCCTGGGGGTCAATCTGGTGGCGGACCTGGCGCGCCCCTACCTTGCCGCCGATGACGCGGGCTTTTTTGATTGATACCGGACGAACGCGGTGCGCGATGGCTGGGGCGGGAGGGATCGAACCTCCGAATGGCGGAATCAAAATCCGCTGCCTTACCGCTTGGCTACGCCCCAATCGCGGCACCTGATTAGGCGGAGGCGGGCTTGGCTGCAAGCCCATTGGCATCACAGCGCAGCGATCCTGCCCAGCGCCACCAATGATTTTGCGGCAATGCCTGCGCCGCGGCGATTGCGGCAGCTTTGGTTGCAAACAGGGCAAAGCACGTTGCCCCACTGCCGCTCATCCGCGCCAGCAAACAATCCCGCAGTCCCGCCAAAGCTGCCAGGGTTTCAGCTATTTCCGGGCACAGGCTGATCGCCGGGGCCTCCAGATCATTGCCGAGCCGCGCCAGGTCAGCAGCCAGACTTGCCGCATCTGGCCATCCTGCCGGAAGCCGCGCGGCCATCGAATACGCCCCGCTCCGGGCACGGAACACGGAAGGTGTCGCCACCGCCACGCCAGGATTAACCAGAATCATCCCGGCAGGTGGCAAACGCGGCGCGACCGTCAAAACCTCCCCGACCCCGCCCATTCGGGTCGGCACCCGGGTGAGGCAGACCGGAATATCAGCCCCAAGCCGGGCACCAATCCCGGCCAGCGCCGCCGCTTCGACATCAAGCGCCCACACCCGGCAGAGCAGCCGTAACGTTGCCGCCGCATCGGCCGAGCCCCCGCCAATGCCTGATGCGACCGGCAAAGCCTTGTGCAATGTCAGCGCCACTGCTGGCGAAATCCCAGCATGGTCGGCGAGCGCGCGCGCGGCGCGCAACACCAGATTATCCGCCTCGGCCTGCAACCCTGCCGCAAACGGGCCGCTGATCCGCAGGCTCAATTGCGCCGCCGGTTCGGCGGTTACCAGATCCCCGATCGGCGGAAAGACTGCGAGGCTATCGAGCAAATGATAGCCATCCGCCCGACGCCCGACGATGTGGAGGTAAAGGTTAACCTTGGCCGGCGCTGCTTCCTGCGCAATCATCGCGATCAGGGCGCGCGCGCCGCAGGCATGGTCAGGCCATCGCGCAATTTGGCTTCGAGCTTGCCGACATCATCCGGCTCGGGGTTCAACGCCAGCGCCCGACGCCACTGGAATTGGGCTTCGAGCTTGCGGCCCGCCGCCCAATAGGCATCGCCGAGATGGGAATTGATCGTCGGATCGCCAGCGTCAAGCTCGATTGCGCGTTCGAGCTTGCTGACCGCGCCGGCCACATCCCCCTGGCGAAAGATAACCCAGCCAAGACTGTCGATGATCGCGCCATCAGTCGGGCGCTGGCTGGCGGCGCGTTCCAGCATCGCCCGCGCGCGCGGCAGGTTGCGGCCCATTTCGGCCCAGGAATAGGCCAGGTAGTTCATCACAAAGGGCTGGTCGGGCGAAAGGTCGAGCGCGCGGAGGAAGTCCTGCTCGGCGCGCGGCCAGTCATGCGCGCGTTCCAGCGCGATGCCGCGTTCGTAGAACAAGGGCCAATTATTGCGGGCGGGCACCGGGATCAAGCCGGCCGCACGGTCATAAGCGGCAACCGCCTCGCCAAAGCGCTTCTTGGTGCGCAGCATGCTGCCGAGCCGTATCAGCGGTTCGGGGCGACTGGCATGATCGCGGGAAATTTGCTCCATCATCGCCAGCGCGGCATCGGTCTGGCCCGTGCTGTCGAGCAGCAGGGCACGGCGGAAGCGCACCACATCGGCCAGCGGATCGTCCATGCTGACCGGCACCAGCAATTCCAGGCCACGTTCGGGATGCTTGGTCATCACTGCGATTTCGCTGCCGAGCAAGCGGGCGGCGGTCATGTCGGGGCGGATGTCGAGCGCCAGATGCAGCATGACCTTGGCAAATTCATTGGCGTCCTGCCCGCGCAAGGCACCAGCACCGGCGAGATAAACCTCGGCAAGGCCTTCGGTTGCGCGAGTAATCTGGGAACGGCCACCGGGTTTTAGGGTTACCGCCAGCAAGGCAGGCAGTGCCAGCGGCATTTCCTCGTTTGCGTCGGTCATTTGGCGCAGCATAAATTCGGCATCGCCAGTCCGGCCTTCTTTGACCATCCAGCTCGCCAACTGGCGCGCCACCTGCAGATTGCTGCCGCCAGGCTCGGTCTGGGTCAGGCGCAGCAACTTGCTGCCATCGACGGGCAGGCCGCCGACCTCGGCGATGACCAGGGCATGCAGGGCATAAAGCGGCTTGAACTTGGAATTCTCCACCAGCGGACGCAGGATATCGAGGCCTTCTTGAGGTTTCCCGGCCCCAGTCCGGGTCCAGGCCACCAACAGCGGGCGCAGAATATCAAACAGGCCCTGGCGCGGCAGGGCGGCAAAGCGGGCCTCGGCCTGGACCCAGTCCCCACGCCGCGCGGCATCATTGGCCTGCACCAGGATCGCCGCCGGATTCTGCGGCAAACGGGTCGCCAGCATGACGGTTTCAGGGGTGTTGGCCAGAAGATTGGCGAGGAAGGCCTGCTGGCGCAGCTCGGTATTATCCGGATCGAACGACAGCGCGCGGACATAAGCCGGCGCCGAGACCGTCATATCCTGCTCGGTGGCGGCAAAGCGGGCAATCAGCAACGCGCCGCTGCCATTGACCTCCGCGACGGTGGGCCCGCCCGGGGTAATCTGGGTGGACCCGCCGGCCGCGCAGGCTGACAGCAACGTTAAGACCAGAAGCAAGGCGCGATGAAGCTGCATGTGATGGGCCGTGGGGCTGGAATTGGGGCGGGACGGACGGACGACCCGCATCGGGCAACGTTAACAGCCTCACGCCGGGGGCGCCAGGATCGATCTGAATCATGACCCTTTGGCCACCGCCCGCGTATGCACGTTCATTCAATCTTTACCGACACGATGCAGGATCATGGTGCGATCCCGGCCCGACAAAAAAGTCGCGGCGTCTGCGGATCGGGAGAACTGGACATGATCACATCGTCATCGCACCGGCCGTTGTCGTTTGAACTTGCGCCGCCCTTCGCAGCCTCAATCCAATTTCCAGACGTCGATAGCGCGGTGCTCCGCGCCGAAGGTGATTGGGAACCAACAGCCCCGGCAGCGCGTGCTCGTCTCCAAGCCGCCTGGCCGGATTTCCTCAGCCAGGTCTTTGAACGCCCATCCTTAAGTTAATACCAACCCGCCTTGACGATGAC
>JANYCX010000059.1 GCA_025360065.1 Acetobacteraceae bacterium
CTGCCCCCTGGACCCCCGCCAGGGAAGGTCCCTGGACGCCAAACCCTTGCTTTCTTGGGGTTGAGGTCCAGGGGCTCGGCCCCTGGCGGGGTCTGGGGCAGCGCCCCGGCGCTTGCCTTCCTTACTCGCTCACCCCTTCGCAGGTTTGCTGTCGTTGGCTGGCGGCGGGTCGGTCAGGACGGTGGTGATGGTTTCGCGCAGGATTTTCACTTTGACGCCGGTGGCGATTTCGACTTCGATTTCGCTGGTGCCGTCTTGGGCTTTGGTAACCAGGCCGATGATTCCGCCGCCGGTGACGACGCGGTCATTGCGTTTGATGTTGGCGAGGCGGGCTTTGAGGGTTTTTTGTTGTTGTTGTTGCGGGCGGATCAGCAGGAAGTAGAACACCACGAAGATCAGCACGATGGGCAGGAACTGCCCGTAGGAGGCGAAGCTGCCGGCGAAATCCTGGGCGTAGGCGGGCGAAATAAGCATCAATTTGGTGTCCTGGGTTGCGGCGCGATGCGGCGGACCATAGTTTCCGCCCCTCGCACGTCAAGCGCGGGCGTTGGGATGATGAAGGTTTTATGATGAACGACCTGAATATGCTGGCTATTGCGACCCGAATTGCCGAGGCGTTGGAGCGTTTGGCGCCGCCACCGCCGGCCAGGATTGGTTTGGATGGGGCGGATGCGTTTGTCTGGCATCCCGATCCTGAGCATTTGCAGCCTGTGCCGGTGGTGGCTCGGGTGGACTTTGATTTGCTGTTGGGGATTGAGCGGCCGAAATCGCTGTTGCTTGACAACACGATGCGCTTTGCCGCCGGTTATCCGGCGAATAACGCGATGTTGTGGGGCGCGCGTGGCACCGGCAAATCGTCATTGGTCAAGGCAGTGCATGCCGCGGCCAATGCGCGGATGCCGGGCAGTCTGGCGCTGATTGAGATCCATCGCGCCGATATTGCGACGTTGGACGGGCTGTTATCGCAATTGCGTGGTGCCAAGCGGCGCTGCCTGATTTTCTGCGACGATTTATCGTTCGAGCGTGAAGATGCCGACTACAAGGCGCTGAAATCGGTGCTGGATGGCGGGATTGAGGGGCGGCCGGACAATGTGTTGTTCTATGCTACATCGAACCGGCGCCATTTGATGCCGCGCGACATGATTGAGAATGAGCGTGCGGTGGCGATCAACCCGTCGGAGGCGGCCGAGGAAAAAATCTCGCTGTCGGACCGGTTCGGCCTGTGGATCGGTTTCCACAACATCGACCAGGACACTTATTTTGCCATGGTGGTGGCGTATGCGGCCAATTTCGGGTTGGTGATCAGCGAGGCGGAATTGCTGGCCGAGGCCAAGGAGTGGACCATGACCCGCGGGGCACGCTCGGGCCGGGTGGCGTGGCAGTTTATTCAGGATCTTGCCGGGCGTCTGGGCACGACTGTCACATAAAATTCAAGTCCGCGTTGGCTGGCTTGTCACAATCCTGCGCTAAAGCGCGCATGGTTTCGACGAGGAATGGTTTTCAATGCGCGCTGTTCTGCTTGCTTCCATGGCACTGTTTGCGGCCGCGACTGCGGAAGCACAAACGATCTACCCGCTGAACCGCGCCGAGATACTGTCCGGCAGTAAGTTCGACTTCAAGGTCGAATTCCCGACATCGCCGACGGCGCAGCAGGTCAAGATCACCGTCAATGGCCAGGACCCGGCAGCTTTTTTCGGCAAGCCGGGCCAGTTCGTGGTCAAAGAAGACGGCCAGGATTATTCGGCCTTCGTGATCCGCGACGTGTCAATCAAGGGTGCGCAGGCAATCAAGATTGAGGCAAGCGCGCCGGCCGGCACAGCGATGGTGGGCTGGAATGTCTATGCGACCGCCCCCAGGCCGGTCGCCAGGAATGTCATCCTGTTCATCGGCGACGGCCTGTCGATTGCCCATCGGACGGCGGCGCGGATGATGTCCAAGGGCATCGCCGAGGGGCTTTATGGCGGTGAGCTTGCCATTGACGACATGCCGCATATGGCACTGGTTTCGACTTCGGGTACAGACGGCATTGTTACCGATAGCGCCAATGCGATGTCGGCCTACACCACCGGGCACAAAAGCTGCGTCAACGCGCTCGGCGTCTATTGTGCCCGCAACAAAAGCACGCTGGAACACCCGAAGGTCGAGACCATCGGCGAGTTGGCCCGCCGTCATGGATTGGCGCTCGGGGTGGTGACCAACACTGAAATCGAGGACGCGACACCGGCTGGCATGGTCGCCCATACGCGCCGCCGCAGCGACTACAACGACATCGTGAAAATGTTCTGGGACGTGAAGCCGGACGTGATCATGGGTGGCGGTTCGCCGAACTGGCTGGCCAAATCGACTCCCGGTTCGCGTCGCCAGGACGAAACCGACTATATCAAGATGTTCGAGCAGGCGGGCTGGACGTTTGCCGCCACCAATGCCGAAATGCTGGCCGCCGGACGAATTGCAGGCAACCTACCGAAATCGGCAAATTCCGGGGTGCATTCCGCCGATGATGTGCTGCTGACTGCGATCGGCCCGGGTTCGGAGCAGTTTCGTGGCCGGATCGACAATGTGCTGGTGTTCCGCATCATGGCGACCGCCCTTGGGCTTGGTGAATAGCCCGGTTTATCGGCGTACCCTGCTCGCCGCCGGCATGACGCTGGCGGCGGGTAAAACGCGGGCAGATGAACGGCTTGATTTCAATGCTCTTTACAAATCCATCGGGGTGCGCGGTGCGATATTTTCCGACGCCGTTACCCGTCTCGCTGGCAGCAAAGTCGCAATCGGTGGCTATATGGCGCCCCCATTGGCCGCAGAGAGCCGGTTTTTCGTGCTAACCTCAACCCCGATGACGATCTGTCCGTTTTGCCAATCCGATGCGGACTGGCCGATCGACATTGTGGTGATTTACATGCGACACGTCGTGGCCATGGTGGATGGCGGCACGCGGGTTGAGGCGCGCGGCAGGCTCGATATCGGGTCGTGGACCGACCCGATATCCGGCTTTGTCAGCCTGCTGCGGCTGCTGGACGCAGATTTTCGTGCCATCTGACCCAGGCCTGCGCCTAGCCAACATCGCAGTCACCGTGCGGGGCCAGGGCGAGACACTGCCGATCCTGGACATCCCTGCCCTCGCGATCGACGCGGGCACCGGTATTGGACTGGCCGGACCGTCCGGATCCGGTAAGACCACCCTGCTGCATGTGATCGCGGGCCTGCTGAACCCCGATCATGGCACAGTGGTGTGGGATGGTGCCGAGGTCAGCCGCTTGGGCGAGGCAGCGCGGGCCAGTTGGCGGCGCCAAGTGGTTGGGATGGTGTTTCAGGATTTCCTGCTGGTGCCGGAGTTGACCGCGCTCGACAACGTGCTGCTGCCATGCGGCTTCAGCGGCTTTTCCACCCGCGCCCAGCGGGCTCCAGCGATCGCGCTTCTGGCCGAGCTTGGCATCACTGCCCCGCACCGCCGTGCCGCGGCGATGTCGCGCGGCGAACAACAGCGCGTCGCGATCGCACGCGCCCTGCTGTTCAGGCCGAAGCTGATCCTCGCCGATGAGCCGACCGCGAGCCTTGATGCGATGACGGCCATCGCGATGACCGACCTGCTGGTGGCCCAGGCGACGGCAACCGGGGCGACGCTGGTGGTGGTTTCGCATGACACGCGGTTGCTGTCCCGGATGGATCGGGTGGTGCATCTTGATCGTGGGCGGCTGGCATGAACCCGTGGCCAATGCTGATCGCCGATCTGCGGGCGATGCGCTGGACGGCGCTGGTGGTGATGCTGCTGATCGCGGTCGCGGTGGCGATCGGGGTTGGCATCGGTGCCCAGGAACGTGCGCTGCGCCAGGCGAGCGCGCGAGCGGCCGATGATTTCCCACTCCTGATCGGCGCCCCGGGCAGCCAGACCCAGCTGGTGATGACCGCCGCCTATTTACAAATCGAGGCCATTCCGCTGATCGATGGCGGGCTGTTGAACACCCTTGCAGCCGATCCCCGGGTTGCGGGCGTGGCCCCGATTGCGTTCGGTGACATTGTGCGCGGCTGGCCGGTGATCGGCACCACCGCGCCGCTGGTTACCGCCTGGGGTCGCCTATCGCCAAGCGAAGGTCGGGTGTTCAGGGCTGAAAGCGAGGCCGTGATCGGCGCTGATGTGGCATTACCGATCGGCGCCGAGATTACCCCGTCGCACGGGGTGAAAGCGTATGGTCCGGTTGGCACGGAAACCAAGGACGAGCACGCCCACAAGCACGAGGGTACAGTCTATACTGTGGTTGGCCGCCTCCCCAGGCGCGGCACGCCGTGGGATCGGGCCATTCTGGTGCCGATCGAAACCGTGTGGGAAACCCATGGTCTTGGCAATGGGCATCAAATCGAAGACGGTCCGCTCGGGCCACCATTTGATGCGAAAGCTGTGCCTGGCGTCCCGGCCATCGTGGTCAAGCCGCGCGGGGTGGCGGACGCGTATATGCTGCGCTCAGCCTATCGCCAGGGCGGCACGATGGCGTTGTTTCCGGCCGAGGTCCTGGTCTCGATTTATCGCACCGTCGGCGATCTGCGCGATGTGCTTCTGGTCGTGACGGCACTGAATAATCTGGTGGTGTTGCTGGCGGTGCTGCTGGTCGCGGTCACCCTGGTTGGGCTGCGGCGGCGGCGCTATGCGTTGCTGCGGGCGCTCGGTGCACCCCGCTTTTATGTGTTCCTGGTGATCTGGCTCGGGGTGGCGATCCTGATTGCCGGCGGGTGTGGGGGGGGGCTGGCGCTGGGATGGATTGCTGCCACCCTGGCTGCGGAGTGGATCGCGCAGGTCACCGGGCTGCATGGCGTTGCAACGCCGGGATGGCCGGAGTTGCGCTTGGTGCTGATCCTGCTGCTGGTCGGCAGTGCGCTTGCGGTGGTGCCCGCATGGCTCGCGGGGCGAACTCCGGTTTCGACCGCTTTGCGCGATAGTTGAAGATTGCGTCCGGGCCCGCGTCGCCGCACTCTGGCGTGACAAAACGGGAGGAACCACATGGAACTCAGGGGCACGGTCGCTTTGGTCACCGGCGGCAATGGCGGGCTGGGGCAGCGGATTTGCCATGCGCTCGCCAAGGAAGGCGTCGATATCGCGGTGATGTATGCGCAGAGCCGCGATCAGGCAGAAGCGGTGGCGCGGGAACTCGCCTCCACCTACCAGATCAACGCGGCCGCATTCGCGTGCGATATCACCGATGGCGCCGCGATTGAGCGGCTGGTGGCTGATGTGACCGCGCGCTTCGGCCGCCTCGATATTCTGATCAACGATGCTGCCTTCAACAAGTCAGTGCCTTTCAGCGATCTGGACGATATGGATGACGCGCTGTGGGACAAGATCATGGCGATCAACCTCACCGGGCCGATGCGGCTGACCAAGGCAGTGGCGCCGATCATGAAGGCGCAAGGTCGGGGCCGGGTGGTCAATATATCGTCAGTGGCGGGGCTGACGCCGACCGGATCGTCGATTGCCTATGCAGTGGCGAAGGCCGGGTTGATCCATCTGACGCGCTGCATGGCGGTGGCGATGGCGCCGGAAACTTTGGTGAATTGCGTGGCGCCGGGATTGCTCGAAGGCACCCGCGCGACGGCGAATTTGCGTGCCGAGCAAGTCAGCAGTTCCGCCGCCGGTGCGCTGCTGAAGAAGGCCGCCGACAAGGATGATTGCGCCGACATGGTGGTGACGATGTGCCGGACCGAAACCATGACCGGGCAGACGATTGTGATCGATGCCGGGCGGGTGTTTCACTGAGGCTGGCCGGCCGATCGTCAGTGGTTGAATACGGGATGAGATCGCGCACTTATACCAACCGCCCTAACCATTGACCGATGCCCATTCGCGTATACCGATTTGAGCTGCTGCCGGTTTCGCGGACACCTAGTTTAAGTGTTTTGATGAGAACGGAGGGTACAAATGGGACGACGATCGTTTAGCCGCGAGTTCAAGCTTGAGGCTGTTCCTCTTGTGCGTGAGCGTAGGGTGTCTGTGGTGCAGGCCTCTCGTGACCTGGACGTTGGCGAGAATGTGCTTCGTCGCTGGGTCAAGGAATTGAGCGTCGACCCGGCACAGGCGTTCCCCGGGCAGGGCCAGATGAAGCCTGAACAGCTGGAGATCGATCGACTTCGCCGTGAAGTGACGAAGCTGAAGGCGGAGCGTGACATCCAAAAAAAAGCCGCAGCCTACTTCGCGAGGGAGTCGATATGAAGTTCGACTTTATCGCGAAGCACCGAGGGACCTGGCCGGTTCGGTGGCTTTGTGCGGCACTCGGTGTGTCGCGAAGTGGCTTTCATGGCTGGCTGACCCGCCCGCGCAGTGCGCGTGCCCAGGCCGACGACGTGCTGATGGCCAAGGTGCGCGCCAGCTTCTTGGCATCCAGCCGCACCTATGGCGCCCGTCGCGTCTGGCATGGCGTGCTGGCCGATTGTGGCATCTGTGGGTTGCATCGCATCGGACGGCTGATGCGCGCTCAGGCATTGCGGGCACGGCCACGACGGCACGGCTTGCCTGCTGATACCGGGGTGCGTGCGGCCGAGGCCGTGGCCGCCAATGTGCTGGACCGCCAGTTCAAGGCCGATGCACCAACCAAAAATGGGTGGCTGACTTCACCTAGATCTGGACCGCTGAAGGCTGGCTTTACGTCGCTGCCGTGCTCGACCTGTTCTCACGGCGTGTTGTTGGCTGGTCGATGAGCGCCACGATGACCGCGCAATTGGTGACGGACGCGTGGCTCATGGCAATCTGGCGCCGCGCCAAGCCAGATGCGCTGGTCCATCACTCGGATCGTGGCAGCCAATACAGCAGCCACGCGTTCCGGAAGCTCATGGCTGACAACGCGGTCACATGCAGCATGAGCCGCTCAGGAAATGTCTGGGACAACGCGGTGATCGAGAGCTTCTTCTCATCGCTCCAAATCGAGCGGGTTGCCCGCAAGGTTTACCGGACGGGAGGCCATGCTCGGGCCGACATGTTCGACTATGTCAAACGCTTCTACAACCCCAGCAGAAGACACTCGACCATTGGCTATCTCAGCCTGATGGAATTCGAACGGATCGCAGCAGCGGCTTAAGGAACGTGTCCACCAAAACGGCAGCAGCTCAATCGCAATCTGCACGACATCAGGCACTCAGCAAGCTGATCTCAAATGCTGCCACGGCGCCATCTCCGCTCACGCGTAAATCTCCCCCCATCGCGCGCATCAATTCGCGCGCCAGTGCCAGTCCAATCGGGTCATCCGGCCCTTGCGGCGCTGCAAATAGGGCCGCCGCCGACAAATCCGATATGCCTGAACCATCGTCACGCACCCCGATCACCAGCCGACCACCGGAAGCATTCGCCGAAACCCGCATCACCTGCGCCCCCGCCGCCGCGCTGTTGGCGGCGAGTTCGCCAAAAGCGGCTGCGAACCCGGCCACATTCACCCGCGCCACCCCCCCCCACGGCAATCCTCGGATCAATGCCACGCCGGACGGCACCGGCATCGGTAACTGCCCTATCGCCACCGTTTCCAGCACCGAGGCCGCCAATTCCATCGCCGCGTGATGATCGGGCCGCAACCGTTCGGTCACCCGCGCCACCATCGCCGACACCCGGTCCCCGGCAATGCGCAGGGTGGAATCGGGGTTGGCCTGCAAGCGTTCAGCAACCAGCAGCCCAGGCGCCAGTATGCCGCGCAGATCGTGGCACAGCGCCCGCATCATCGCGGCATGGGCCTGCAAGCGCGCCGCCTGCCAGGCCTGAAAGCGCGTCACGGCAGCTTCGCCAGCCATCCCACAATCCGCTTGGTCCAAGGTGCCAGTAACCAGGACAGGTAATATGTGCCCGCCGCACGCTTGGCAGCCTCGGCACGCGTCGGGTACGGCACCATCATCCCGGCCAGCGCACCAAGCCTGATGTTGTGGCTGATTGCCAAGGTCCAAGTGCCGATCATCTCACCACCATGGGGCGCCAGAATGCCTGCACCGAGGATACGGCCGCGGCGTCCCACCACCAGCTTGACCAGCCCCGCGGTGTCCCGCTCGGCCTGGGCGCGGTCATTATCGACGAGCGGCCAACGCAAAATTTGGATATCGCGCTCACCCGCCGCCCGCGCCTCGGCTTCGGTCATCCCGACCTGGGCGAGTTCGGGTACAGTATAGGTGACCCGCGGCAAGGCGCGGTAGTCGAGCTTGGCTGGCAGACGGAACAGTGCCCGGCGGATCACAATGCCGGCATGGTAGCTGGCGACATGGGTGAAGGCGCGCGGCCCCAGCCCGACCGGATCGGCGATATCGCCAACCGCGAAGACTCGGGAATTGCTAACGCTGCGTAAGCCCAAATCGGTAACAACGCCGAGCCTGCTCGTTTGAACGCCGCCCGCCTCGCAACCGAGTCGCTCCAGGTTCGGCGTCCGTCCCACCGCGACCAGCAATGTATCGCCCGCAATCCGGCGACCATCTTCCAGCAGCAGAACCGGCCCAGGCTCGACCGCCACCACCGCGACGCCCTCGATAATCTCCACCCCGTCGCCGCGCAACGCATGTCGCAGGCCGTCGACCAGTTCAGGGTCATCGCGACCGGCGATGGTCTGGGCTTCCACCACAGTTACCCGCACGCCGAGCCCCGCATGGGCCTGCGCCATTTCCAACCCGATCGGCCCACCGCCCAGGATCAGCAGATGCGCGGGCTTGGGGCCAGGACCGAAAAGGGTCGCGTTGGTCAGGAACGGCACCTCCGCCAGGCCCGGGATCGGCGGAATTGTGGCACGACTGCCAGCAGCGATCACGATGCGGTTGGCGGTGATGCGGCGATCCCCCACCATTAAGCTGTCGCGTCCGACGAAGCGGGCCTCGCCCGCGATAACTGTCGCCCCCAGCGCCTCGAAACGCGCCGCACTATCCATCGGCGCTATGGCGGCAATAACACCGCCGACATGTGCCTGCACTGCGTCCCAATCGATCTCGGGCACGGCAAACCGCACCCCGAACCGTCCTGCGCGCATCCCGGCCTGAACGGCATGCGACGCGGCAAGCAGTGCCTTTGACGGCACGCACCCATAGTTGAGGCAGTCGCCCCCCATGCGCGCGCGTTCGATCAGCACGACCCGCAGGCCAAGCTGGGCGGCAACGGCGGTGACCGACAGGCCGGCCGCCCCTGCGCCGATCACGGCAAGGTCGAACTCAGCCACGGTCTTGCTTCCACCAGCGCCAGGCGATCGGCACCAGCGAAAGTATCGCCAACGCCACCAGCGGGCCGAACACAATCGGGCTGAAGATGATACCAAGATCTGGCGTTTGCCCGGCGGCCAGAATGGCGCCAACCCCCGCGCCAAAGCTGGCGAAGATGGTGGTAGCGGGAATGATCCCAAGTGCTGTCCCGGCGGCAAAATCGCGCAACCGCATCCCGCTCATCGATGCCGCCAGATTGATCAACCAGAACGGCACCACCGGGATCAGCCGCAGGCTGACCACATAAAGAAATCCGTCCCGTTCCAATCCCGGACGCAAGCGTTCCATCAACGCGCCGATCCGCGCGGTGAGCATGGTCCGCAATGCGCCCCGGGCGACCACGAATAGCAGACTCGCCCCGAGTGTCGCACCGACCACCGCAAGCGCCGCGCCGACCACCACCCCGAACAGCAGTCCGCCAGCAACAGTGATGATGGCAGCCCCCGGAAAAGATGCCGCCACCGCGATCGCATAAAGCAGCACAAAACCCACCCCGCTGATGATCGGCTGGCTTGCGACAATGTCGCGCAACTCCGCCTGCCGCGCCGCCAATGCCTGCCAGGACAGCATGGCTGGCACGCCCAGCACGTAGCCGGCGACCAGCAACGACGCCAGCAGAAAAATCGGCCAATAGGGCTTGATCAGCTTCACCCCCTCATTCTCCCATGCCTAACGCCGCCACGCCACAATTGACGTCGAACACCGAGCCGCCTATAAACCGCGCCGTTCCCCGACCCGCCATTGGCGGTGCCGGGTTTTTCCGCCTGCGAGGTAAATGCGCAGGCCCTTATACCGAGTCTGGAGAGAAGTCGTGAAGCGCACCTATCAACCCTCGAAACTGGTCCGCAAGCATCGTCACGGCTTTCGCACCCGCATGGCAACTGTCGGCGGACGCAAAGTGTTGGCCAATCGCCGCGCCAAAGGCCGCAAGAAGCTCTCTGCCTAAGCAGCGACCGGAAGCCGCTGATGTCCGCGGCACCTAAAGCATCACCTTGTCCGACCTTGCAACGGCGCGCCGAATTTCTGCGTGTTGCGGCAAAGGGACGCAAAGCGCCAGTGCATGGCTTGGTTTTGCAAGCCCTGCCGCGTGACGACACAGGCCCCGCCCGGTTCGGTTTTACCGTCACCAAGAAAGTCGGCAATGCCGTGGTACGCAACCGCACGCGGCGCCGGCTGAAGGAAGCCGCAAGGCTGTTGTTCGCGGCAAGCCCGATGACCGGGGTCGACCTGGTGCTGATCGGGCGTGATGCGACACGCGGCCGCAATTTTCTTGATCTGCAGGACGATATCAGGCGCGCGATGCGCAAAGTTGGCGTGGCGTGAGCTTGGCAGTGAATGTCTTGCGCGGCGTGGTGCAGACATACCGGTACACGTTGCGCGGGGTGATCGGCGCCAATTGCCGATTTGAACCGAGTTGCAGCGAATACGCTCTGCAAGCGCTCGCCTGTCACGGCGCACTTACCGGCAGCACCCTCTCGGCGCGGCGTATTCTGCGCTGCAATCCCTGGAACGATGGCGGCGTCGATCCCGTGCCCCCACCCTCTCGCGAACGGACCACTTAGCAATCATGGACCAGAAGCGCCTGTTCCTGGCAATCGCCCTGTCGATCGCCATCCTGTTCGGCTTTCAGATGCTGCTGCCCAAGCCAATACAGGTGCCGCAGGACCCGGCCGTCGCCTCGACGCAGGCTGGGGCCCCCACCGTACGCCCGGCAACGCCCACCGAAGTGGCGAGTGCGGTGCCCAAGACAGTACCGCGCCTGAAAATCGCCGCCCCGCGCCTGACCGGCAGTGTCAGCCTGCTCGGCGCCCGCATCGACGATGTGGTGCTAACCGAATACCGCGAAACCATCGATCCCAAATCGCCGAATGTGCGCATTCTGGAACCGCGCTCGGAAGCCCAACCCTATTACGTGCAGTTCGGCTGGTCAGCGCCACCCGACAGCAAGACCATCGTGCCCGACAACGCTACGATCTGGACCGGCGCGGGCGAGATCGGGCCAGGCAAGACCGGCAAGCTGACCTGGGATAACGGCGCCGGCTTGATGTTCGGCATTGAAATCGGGCTTGACGTCGATTTCATGTTCACCATCAAGCAGACCGTCCACAACGCCGCCGGCGCCCCTGCCCTGCTGTTCCCCTGGGCGCGCATCCGCCGCGATTATGCGCCCGAGGTCTCCGGCTACTACGTGCTGCATGAAGGCATGATCGGCGTGCTGGATGGCCGTCTCAAGGAAGTCACCTACGCCAGCGCCAAATCGGATGGGGAGAAAAAAGGCGGCATCGCGCTTGAAAGCACCGGCGCCGGCGGCTGGATGGGGATCACCGATAAATACTGGCTGATCGCGCTGATCCCCGATCAGACCGCCTCCCTGGCCACCAGCTTCCGCCACGTTAAGGAAGCCGGCAGTGACCGCTATCAGGTTGATTTCGCCTCCAAAGACCCGTCGGTCGTGGCCCCCGGTGGCGACACCAGCCTGACCACCAAGCTGTTCGCCGGCGCCAAGATCGTCAAACTGCTGGCCCACTACGAACAAGCCGAGAAAATCCCCAATTTCGACAAGGCGGTCGATTGGGGTTGGTTTGAATTGCTGACCAAGCCGATTTTCTATGCCATCGACTGGCTCTATTCCGTTCTGGGCAATTTCGGCGTGGCGATTCTGGTGTTCACCGCCTTCGTCAAGGCGCTGTTCTTCCCGCTTGCCAACAAATCCTACCGCTCGATGAGCAAAATGAAGCTGCTCGGCCCGAAAATGACCGAGCTGCGCGAGACCTTCAAGGACCAGCCCGCCGAGCTGCAAAAAGGCATGATGGAGCTGTACAAGCGGGAAAAAGTGAACCCCGCCAGCGGCTGTCTGCCCTTGTTAATCCAGATCCCGGTGTTCTTTTCGCTCTACAAGGTGATCTTCGTCACCATCGAAATGCGCCAGGCGCCGTTCTTCGGCTGGATCCGCGATTTGTCCGCGGTCGATCCGACCAATATTTTCAATCTGTTCGGGTTGATCCCCTACGATCCGGCGGTGCTGTCGCCATATCTCCACATGGGCATCTGGCCGCTGATCATGGGCATCACCATGTTCCTGCAGCAAAAGCTGAACCCGCCACCGCCAGACCCGATGCAGGCCAAATTGTTCCAGTTCATGCCGATCATGTTCACCTTCATGATGGCGGGATTTCCGGCAGGATTGGTGATCTACTGGTCGTGGAACAACACCCTGACGATGGCCCAGCAATGGTACATCATGCGGCAAACGTCTCTTAGCAAGCCTGGGTCCTCGCTCAGCAAGCCGGGGACAAAATCCTGACCCAGGATGAGGAAGACCTGGCTGCGGCACTTGAATATGGCCGCAAGCTGTTCGCCGCCGAATGCCGGTTCTTCCACGGCGCACAAAATCAGGACCAGTTACCTCCGTCGGAGCTGCCGGAGATCGCTTTTGCCGGCCGTTCCAACGTGGGCAAGTCGTCGCTGGTCAACGCGCTGACCGGGCATCGCGCACTCGCGCGGGCATCGAACACGCCCGGCCGCACCAAGCAGCTAAACTTCTTTAACCTCGATGACCGATTGGGCATGGTTGACATGCCGGGCTACGGCTACGCCCAGGCGGCCAAAGCGGTGAAGCGCGACTGGCAAGGGCTGATGTTCGATTTCCTGCGCGGCCGGCCGACCTTGCGCCGGGTGGTGCTGCTGCTCGACGCGCGAATCCCGTTCAAGGACAGCGACCATGCGGTGATGAAGCTGCTCGATCGCGCCGCGGTGACTTATCAGTTGGTGCTAACCAAGGCTGACGCGGTGAAGCCGGCTGGCCTTGCGACCAAGCTTGGTCTGACCGAGGCGGTGGCCCGACGCCACGCGGCGGCCTATCCGTTCGTGCTGGTAACATCGTCGGAAACCGGTGCTGGCATGGCAGAATTGCGAGCGTCGCTTGGCGAACTGGCGTTGCCGGCCCGCGCTTGACCGGCTTGCCCGCGATGGGCAAAACCGCCCGGCCAGTTCAAACGGGACCCAAAACATGATCGAAACATCGCCCGCAGCCACAACCGCTGCCCAGGAACAAGCCCGCATCCTGGCCCAGGCTTTGCCATTCTTGCGTCGTTATGCCGGTGCGACGATCGTGGTGAAATACGGCGGCCACGCGATGGGCGAAGACCATCTGGCCGCAAGCTTCGGCGCCGATATCGCCCTGCTCAAACAGGTCGGGTTGAACCCGGTGGTGGTCCATGGCGGCGGGCCGCAAATCAATGCAATGCTGAAGCGGCTTGACCTGAAATCCAATTTCATCGATGGCTTGCGGGTCACCGATGCGGCAATGGTTGAAGTGGTCGAAATGGTGCTCGCCGGCACCGTCAACAAGCATGTCGCTGGCCTGATCAATCGCGCTGGCGCGCTGGCGGTGGGGATTTGCGGCAAGGATGGCGGCATGATCCGCGCGACCAAACTGCGCCGGACCAAGATCGATCCCGGCAGCCATATCGAACAGGTGCTCGATCTCGGCTTTGTCGGCGAACCGGCGCATGTCGATGTCCGGGTCATTCATGCGTTGACCGGCGCTGGGCTGATCCCAGTGATCGCCCCGGTTGGCGTTGGCGATGACGGGCAAACCTATAACATCAATGCCGACACCGTGGCCGGCGCGATCGCCGGCGCGCTCGGCGCCACCCGCCTGCTCATGCTGACCGACGTGCCAGGGGTGCTTGACGCTGATAAAAAGCTGATACCGGAACTGACCATTGCTCAGGTCAAGGAAGGCATTGACAGCGGCATGATCAGTGGCGGCATGATCCCGAAAGTGGAAAACTGCGTCGATGCGGTGCGCCAAGGGGTCAAGGGTGCGGTGATCCTTGATGGGCGACAGAAGCATGCCTGCTTGCTGGAGCTGCTGACCCAGGGCGGGTATGGGACGATCATTCGCGCTTAGCATGTATTATGATTGAGCGCTTGATAGATTCGGACTTCTGGCCAGACCAGTGACGAACAGGGGCGCGTCCTGCACTCGTTCGTAACCTTCCGGCGTTACGTTGACCCGTTCCGCCCCCGGGCGTAAGCATCGCGCCACGTTTTCCCGAGGAGTCTCGCACCCTATGTCTGACGTTCGTGAGGCCCTAATGGTCGGGCGCGACTCTACCGGAAAACCGGTCGCTCGCCCGCTCAGCCCGCATTTGCAAGTCTATCGTCTGCCGCTGACGGTGATCCTGTCGATCACCCATCGCATCACCGGTATCGGCCTGTCGGTTGGCACTGCTGTTCTGGTGTGGTGGCTGGTGGCGGCGGCGACTTCGGACACGTCCTATGCCACCGTGTCGTGGTTCCTGCGCTCGCCAATCGGCTATCTGCTATTGTTCGGCTGGTCGGTGGCGCTCTGGTATCATTTCTGCAACGGGCTGCGCCATCTCGGCTGGGATTTTGGCCATGGCCTTGAACTCGCCCAGGCGCGGGCCAGCAACCGGATGGTGCTGATCGGCACAGCTTTGTTCACCGTGCTCACCTGGGTCATCGGCCTCGCGGCGCAATAAGGGGTCAACGTCATGGCAAATCCAAACAAGGTCGATGTCGCGGTGATGCGGTCAATGCTCAGCCGCGCACGGGGACTTGGGTCCGCGAAATCCGGTACCGCCCATTGGTGGGCCCAGCGGGTCACCGCGATGGCATTGATCCCCCTTGTGGTTTGGTTCGTCGCCACCATCATCCAGTTGTCGCACCAACCGCGCTCGGCGGTCGCGCATTGGATGGCAAGTCCCATTCATGCCGCCCTGCTGCTGGCGCTGCTGGCGGCGATGTTTCACCACATGCAGCTCGGGCTGGTCGTGGTGATCGAGGATTACGTCCACTCCAATCGCCTCCGGGTTGTCAGTCTGCTGCTGGTGAAAGCGATGACTGCCGTGCTGTTTCTGGCCTCCGCCATTTCTGTTGTGCGCCTTGCCGTTGCCGGCTGACGCTTTTTACTGGATGCGATCCTCATGAATGCGATCTCCAAACCATCCCGCGGCGCCTATAACATTGTCGATCACACCTATGACGTGATCGTGGTCGGCGCCGGCGGATCGGGCCTGCGCGCCACCCTCGGCATGGGCGCCGCCGGGCTGAAAACCGCCTGCATCACCAAAGTCTTCCCAACCCGCAGCCATACCGTCGCAGCACAAGGCGGCATTGGCGCGGCGCTTGGCAATATGGGCGAAGATGACTGGCGCTGGCACATGTATGACACCGTCAAGGGGTCAGACTGGCTCGGCGATCAGGACGCCATCGAATATATGTGCCGCGAAGCCATCCCGGCGGTGTACGAGCTTGAACATTTTGGCGTGCCGTTCAGCCGTACCGAAGACGGCCGCATTTATCAGCGCCCGTTCGGCGGCCACATGACCGAATACGGCAAGGCCCCGGCGATGCGCGCCTGTGCAGCGGCCGACCGCACCGGACATGCCATTCTGCATACGCTCTATCAGCAGAGCCTGAAGCACGAGGTTGAATTCTTCGTCGAGTATTTCGCGCTCGACCTCATCATGGATGAAGACGGCGCCTGCCGCGGGGTGATGGCCTGGTGCCTCGAAGACGGCTCAATGCACCGCTTCCGTGCGCAAACCGTGGTGATGGCAACCGGTGGCTATGGCCGCGCTTATATGTCCTGCACCTCTGCCCACACCTGCACCGGCGACGGCAATGCCATGGTGTTACGCGCCGGCCTGCCCAACCAGGACATGGAATTCGTCCAGTTCCACCCAACCGGCATCTTCCCGGCCGGCTGCCTGATAACCGAGGGCGCGCGCGGCGAAGGCGGCTATCTGACCAATTCGGAAGGTGAGCGCTTCATGGAGCGTTACGCGCCGACCGCCAAGGACCTCGCCAGCCGCGACGTGGTTTCGCGGTCGATGACGCTCGAAATCAATGCCGGGCGTGGCTGTGGGCCGAACAAAGACCATATTATGCTGCATCTCGAACATCTTGGCGCTGACATCCTGCATGAACGTCTGCCGGGGATTTCCGAAACCGCGCGGGTGTTCGCAGGCGTTGACGTGAACAAGGACCCGATCCCGGTGCTACCGACCGTCCATTACAACATGGGCGGCATCCCGACCAATTTGCATACCGAAGTCTTGCGCCCGACCAAGGACAATCCCGACGCCACCGTCCCCGGCCTGATGGCGGTGGGGGAGGCCGCTTGCGTGTCGGTCCATGGCGCCAACCGGCTCGGTACCAATTCGTTGCTCGATTTGGTTGTCTTCGGCCGTGCCGCCGCGATGCGCGCCGCCGATATTATCAAGCCAGGTGCCTCGCAGCGGCCGCTGCCGGCACGCGCGGGGGAAGCGTCTCTTGATCGGCTTGACGCCGCCCGCCACGCCAAGGGCGGCACCAAGGTTGCCGAACTGCGCGACAGCATGCAGCGCACCATGCAGGCGCACGCGGCGGTGTTCCGCAGCAGCACCAGCCTGACCGAGGGCGTGGATAAGATGGGCAAGATATGGAAAGGCATGGATGACATGTCGGTCACCGATCGCAGCCTGATCTGGAATTCGGACTTGATGGAAGCGCTTGAACTGCAAAACCTGATGGGCAATGCAATGACCACGATGGTCGGCGCCGAGGCCCGCCACGAAAGCCGCGGCGCCCAGGCGCATGACGATTTCCCCGATCGCGATGATGTGAACTGGATGAAGCACACGCTGGCCTGGTGCGATGAGCAGGGACAGGTGAAGCTCGACTATCGTCCGGTGAAGATGCAAACCCTGACCAATGATGTGCAAGTCTTCCCGCCCAAAAAACGCGTCTACTGAGGTCCACACATGGTCGAACTCGCCCTTCCCGCGAACAGCAAGATGGTCGCCGGCATTACTCACAAAGCCCCCGCCGGGGCCAAGCGGGTGCGCAATTTCAAGATCTATCGCTGGAACCCCGATGACGGGAAAAACCCCCAGCTCGACAATTTCGAGATCGATCTCGACGCCTGCGGCCCGATGGTGCTCGACGCGCTGATCAAGATCAAGAACGAGATCGATCCGTCGCTGACCTTCCGCCGGTCCTGCCGCGAGGGGATTTGCGGGTCGTGCGCGATGAACATCGACGGCGGCAACACGCTGGCGTGCCTCAAGCCGATCGAGGAATGCGGCGGCGACGCGATCAAAATCACCCCATTGCCGCATATGCCGGTGTTGAAGGATCTGATCCCCGATTTGTCGCACGCCTACGCGCAATTGCGCAGCATCGAACCCTGGATGCAGTCCGACACCCCAGCGCCCCCGGATGGCGAGCGCCTGCAATCTAAGCAGGAACGCGCGAAGCTGGATGGCATGTGGGAGTGCATTTTGTGCTTCTGTTGTTCGACGGCGTGCCCATCGTACTGGTGGAACGGCGATCGCTATCTCGGGCCGGCGGTGCTGTTGGCCGCGTATCGCTGGATCGCCGATAGCCGTGATGAAGCGACTGGCGCGCGGCTGGATGCACTCGAAGACCCCTTCAAGCTTTATCGCTGCCACACCATCATGAACTGCACTGAAACATGCCCAAAGGGGTTGAACCCGGCAAAGGCAATTGCCGAGATCAAGCATCTGATGCTGGAGCGGCAGGGCTGATTCGCCGCCCGCATGTTTAAGGGCACTGCCGCCGACCAGGGCGTGTGGTTTGACAGTCTTTTGATGGACCATGCCGTACTGCGGCTTGGCTGGTCGAACTTTGCGACCGTCATTCCCGGCAAGCTTTACCGTAGCAACCACCCGACGCCTGGGCGGCTCGCGCGGCTAAAGGCGCGGTTCGGGTTGCGAACCCTGGTCAATTTGCGCGGCAAGCGTGATTGCGGGTCGGACGCGCTGTCGCGTGATGCGGCGGCGCGGCTGGGAATGGTGCATATCGACATGGCGTTCGAAAGCCGTGGCGCGCCGCATCGCGAGCGGATTTTGCGATTTTATGATTTGTATCGGACCATGGCGTTCCCGGCGTTGATCCATTGCAAGTCTGGCGCTGATCGGGCCGGGTTGGCGGCCGGGCTGGCGCTGCTGTTCGAAGGCGGCACGGCGGCGGACGCGTTGGGGCAGTTGGCGCTGCGGTTTGGGCATTTCGGGCGGTCTTCGACTGGGATTTTGGATGCATTTTTTCTGCATTATCAGTCGGTTGCGGAGGGGCGGATTGGGTTTGTGGAGTGGGTACGGGGGGAGTATGATGAAGATGCGGTTCGTGAAGGATTCTGGGCAGGCGGACTCGCGAAATTTGTAAATGACGCGGTGTTGCGGCGGGAGTAGGTGGGGCATGGTATGTTTGCCGCTCATCCTGAGCTGGCGGAAAGACTAGGGCGCAATTAGAGGAACTGGTCATCTCTGGTACAGTATGTTACATTGCAATTTCGATGATTTAACTCAGGAAGTCGTTTAGACAATGCAGCGTGCGATTCTTTTCACCGGTTTGGTGCGCGACCCGGCTCGGTTTAATGCCCTGCTCGACACAATTATTGATTGCCGTCGGCATTTCGAACTGACGATCATTGTTTCGACCTGGCGCGACGAACTGGCAAAATACCCCGAGATATTGGCGCGCTTGCAAGGTCTCGGCGTCCACATCGTCGAACAAAACCCACCCAACCTGGTATTGTCGGGACATATCCTGCATCAGATCGCCTGCGTCGATCTTGGGCTCGACTTACTTGATGACGGGTGTTTTGTGCTGAAGCTGCGGCCCGACATCAGCAATCAGGCTGACATCATCGATTTT
>JANYCX010000106.1 GCA_025360065.1 Acetobacteraceae bacterium
CCATCGAACGGCTGCTGGCGCATTCCTCCGGCATCATCGGCTTTCCGCTACGGCTGCTGGCGCGCGAAAACTACGACAAAATGGTGGCCCGGAAAGGCGTGGGCAACGTGGCCCTCATAACCGGGGAAGAAAAGATCGTCCCACCGGGCGCGCGCTGGTTTTCCTGTACGGTCGAGGCCATACCGCTGGATCGGGCGGCCGAGTTCCTCGCGGTCGACGAAATCCAGCTTTGCGCCGACCCCGATCGCGGCCATGTCTTCACCGACAGGCTGCTGCACGCGCGCGGGTTGGTCGAAACCATGTTCATGGGCGCGGAAACGATCCGGCCGCTGCTGCAATCGTTGATCCCGCAGGCGCAGATCGAAACCCGGCCGCGTTTGTCGCAGCTGACCCATATTGGCCCGGTCAAGCTCGCCAAACTGCCGCCGCGCAGTGCAGTGGTCGCCTTCAGCGCCGCCGAGGTTTACGCCATCGCCGAAATGATCCGCCGTCGGCGTGGTGGCTGCGCGGTGGTGATGGGACGATTGTCGCCGCGCACCCGCAATGCACAGGTGGAATTATATCAGAACAAGGAGGTCGACTTCCTGGTGGCGACGGACGCCATCGGCATGGGCCTCAACATGGATGTCGATGTGGTGGGCTTCGCCGGGCTGTCGAAATTCGACGGGCATCGTCCGCGTCCGTTGTTTTCGTCGGAAATCGCCCAGATCGCCGGGCGTGCCGGGCGCGGCATGCGCGATGGCCGGTTCGGCACCACCGGACAATGCCCACCGATGGACGACGCCCTGGTGCGGGCGGTGGAAGGCCATAATTTCGAGCGGCTTGAGCAAATATGCTGGCGCAATTCCGACCTCGATTTCTCCTCAGTCGATCGTTTGCTCGCCGATCTACTGGTGCCACCGCCGCGCCCCGGCCTTACCCGCGGCAATGACGCGACCGATCTGGAAACCTTGGCGGCGTTGGCGCGCGAGCCGGATATTCGGCTGCTCGCCACCGGCCGCACCCGGGTGCGGCTGTTGTGGGAAGCGTGCCAGATCCCCGATTTCCGAAAGATTGCCGATGACAGCCATTTGCGGCTCTGCGCCCATGTCTTCAATCATCTGGTGCGTAAGAAAACCCTGCACCCGGACTGGCTCGCCGCCCAGCTCGGCGCGATTTCACGCACCGATGGCGATATCGACACACTGATGCAGCGCCTCGCCGGGGTGCGGGTATTTGCCTACATCACCGCGCGCGGTGACTGGATTGCAGATGCCGCCCATTGGCAGGCCCAAACCCGCGCGGTGGAGGAGGCGCTGTCGGATGTGCTGCATGAACGGCTGACCGCGCGCTTTGTTGACCGGCGGGCAGCTTTGCTGATGCGACGGCTCAGCTCCGGTTCCGAAGAAACCCTGCTATCCGCGGTGACAAGGGCGGGCGAGGTCGTGGTCGAAGGCCATGTTGTTGGCCATGTCGTCGGGTTCCAGTTTGTGCCCGATCCGATCACCGAGGGCGACGAGCGGCGCCTGGTGTGGCGGGCGGCCCGGCGGGCTCTGGCGGTGGATATTCCGCATCGCATCGCGCGGCTGGAACAGGCCGCCGACGCGGAGATTACGCTTGGCGGCGATGGTACAATCGCCTGGGACGGCGCAATGATTGCGCGGCTGCGCCGGGGCGCCTGCGCGCTCCGCCCGCAAATTGAGGTGCTGGACAGCGAATTCGTCGATGGCGCGGCGCGCGAAAGGCTGCGCTTGCGGCTGCAAGGCTTTGTCGGCAACGCGCTGCGTGCCCAGTTAGGGCCGCTCTACGCGATCGGGGATACCGCCGACCCGACATTGCGCGGGCTGCTGCATCGGATTGCGGAAGGCCTTGGCATTGCCGCGCCGGAGCCCGGGCTGCCCGAGGATGGGTTGCGCCGCCTGGGACTGCGGTCTGGTCGTTATGCCGCGTTCATGCCCGCCTTGCTCAAGCCGGCGGCAACCCGGATGCGTGCCTTGTTGCTGGCGTTGTGGGCCGGCGTCCCGGTGCCGAGCCTGCCGCCGGTTGGTCCGGTGTCAATCGCCCGACCGTCTGATTGGCATCCCGGCATTGCGGCCTTGATGGGCTGGGTTACGGCCGGGCCGGTGCTGGTCCGATTGGATGTTGTAGAAAAAATCACCGGCCCGCTGGCCGTGGCCGCCCGCCAGCGCCCGGTGGCGATCCCCCGCGATCTGGCATCGCGCCTGTCGGTGCGGGCGGATATATTGCCGGCGGTGCTGCGTGGACTTGGCTTCCGGCTGTTTCCGTCCGTGCCTTTGCCCGCCGGGCATTGCGGGCCACCAGCCCCACCGATGATGGCGCCAATCCCCCCGCGCCGGGTGGCACCACCGCAGGTTGCGCGCGCCGACGCCCCGTTTGCGGTCTTGGCGGAGCTTGCCTTGTCGCGTCGCGCATGACCCGCGCCGAGACCTTCCTGTTCAAGTCCACGCGCAGTGGTTGGCGATCCTGGGCACCGTTTCGCCGTAGGTGTGAACTCCACCGATGAGCGATGGGGCGGATTGGCAAAGGCTGGACATGTATCTGTGGTGCGCCCGGATGCTGCGGGCGCGTGCCGATTGCGCCCGCCTGGCGGCAGAGGGCGGCATCCGGATCAATCGCCAACCGACCGAAAAGCCGCATGCAAAAATCCGGGTTGGCGATATCATCACCCTGCCAATCCGCGGCGATGTGCTGGTGCTCAAAGTGACCGGGCTTGCCGAACGCCGTGGCCCGGCGACTGCGGCGCGACTGTTGTATCGGCTGATCCCGGACGCATCCGCGCAAGGCGGCGATGCGGCAGAACCCTTGCCCTAGCGTCGAAACCTGGGCATATGCCGCCGCCACTCTATATCCCATTCCGGTCCAACTCTAGGAGCGCCCGATGACCTATGTGGTCAACGAGAACTGCATCCGCTGCAAATTCATGGATTGCGTCGAAGTCTGCCCGGTCGATTGCTTTTATGTCGGTGAGAACATGCTTGTGATCAATCCCGACGAATGCATTGACTGCGGTGTGTGCGAACCCGAATGCCCGGCCGAGGCGATTTTGCCCGACAGCGACGATCGTGCGACATCGTGGCTCGAACGCAATCGGATTTACTCGGCGCCTGGCCAATGGCCGAATATCACCCGCAAGGGCGAGGCGCCTGCCGATGCCGATGACTGGAAAGGCAAACCGGACAAGGAGAAGCTGTTCTCCGCCGAGCCAGGCACGCCGTAGTTGTCGCGCGTGGCGGGATGACGCGATGTGCAATTTGTGTTACCGTCTGTCCCAGCCGCGTTCCGGTGCCTGGAATTGGGTGCGCGTGCGGTCAAAAAATTCGTTTGAACAGCCATCTGCGTTGGTGACCTCATTGAAGGCATCGGCGCGCGATCGGCACATTTAAAGCGCGAGGAATAGGATGACGGACTCTGCTGCGTCTGTACCGCCGGTTGCCGCAGATGGAACAATCGTCGCGGCGAGCAAACCCAAGCGTGCCGGCAAATCGGCCATTGCTTCAGCAGAACTTGCCACTCCGACGAAATCGCCTCCCAAGAAAAGCAAGGAAGTCACAAGTTTGACTGAAATTAGCGCGCCAGTCGCCCAAGATGCCCCGCCGATCGCTACCGCGTCACCCGCCTCTGCGGTGAAGCAAGCCGCGAAGGCCACAAAATCAAGTGCAGCGAAAGCGGCACCCAAGGCCGCAGCGCCAGAAGATGATATCGCGCCGGTAAGTGCAGCGCCCACGATGGCCGATCTGGTCCGTGAAGCTGCGCGCGCCCATCGCGCTGAGGAGGAGGCTGGCGGCGGAAAGGCGAAAGTCGCCGTCAAGCCGGTCCCCAAACCCGCCGTTGCGGCCAAGCCAGCCCTCCCACCGGTTTCAGCAACCGCGCCGATCGAGGCGACCCCGGGGGAGGCCAAGCCAGTCTCCAAGGTTGTCGAGCAGCGCATGGGTGGCCCGATTCAACATAATGGCCGGCCGCCGCAAATCTCGCGCGCATCGAACAAGGATGAATCGTTCGCCGAGGGTGATTTCGTCGTCTATCCGACCCATGGCGTCGGCAAGGTTGAAAAAATCGCCATCGAAGATATCGCCGGGCATCGCCTCGAACTGATCCACATCACCTTCGAAGAAAACCGCATGACCTTGCGGGTTCCGGTGTCGAAGGCGCGCAGCGCCGGCTTGCGCAAGCTTGCCACCCGCAAGTTGTTCGATGAAGCGCTGGCGATCCTCAAAGGCCGGGCCCGGGTCAAACGCACCATGTGGTCGCGTCGGGCGCAGGAATACGAGGCCAAGATCAATTCTGGCGATCCGCTGGCTATTGCCGAGGTGGTGCGCGACCTGCACCGCAATTCCGGGCAGCCGGACCAGAGCTTTTCCGAACGCCAGATTTACGAGGCTGCCTTGGATCGTTTGGCGGCCGAACTCGGGGCGCTGGACCAGACCGACAAGCTGACCGCGATTGTGAAGCTGACGCAGTTTCTTAAATCGCTGTAGGCGCCTCGACCGCCATAATAAAATAGGCCGCAGCTTTCGCTGCGGCCTTTTTCGTTTCCGATCTTCGCCGGATTAATTGTTGTTGTTGCGAACGCCAACCAGCTGCAGCAGCATCATGAACAGGTTGATGAAGTTCAGCAGCAAGGTCAGGCTGTCCAGCGCACTGCGCTTGGCGGCTTCACCTAGGCCGTAAGCATACGAGTATTCGACATAATCAGCCTTGATGCGCTGAGTGTCGTAGGCGGTGAGGCCGGTGAAAATCAGCACGCCGATCACGCTGATGGCGAATTGCAATGCGCCGCTACCCAGGAAAATGTTGACCACGCTGGCAATCAGGATGCCAAACAGGCCCATCATCAGGAAGCTGCCCATCCGCGTCAGGTCGCTGCGGGTGGTGTAGCCGTAGATCGACATTGCAGCGAAGGTGCCGGCGGTGATGAAAAACACCTGGACGATCGAGCTTTGCACGTAGACCAGGAAAATGCTGCTCATGCTGGCGCCCATCGTCGCGCAGAACGCCCAGAACAGGCCCTGCACTGCGGTGGGGGATAGCTTGTTGAGGCCGAAATTCAGCACCAGCATGAACGCGAGCGGGGCGAACATGGCGATATACGCCAATGCGCCCGGCTGATGGCGCAGGCCGCGCGGGGTCATTACCTCGGGGTAGAAGGCGTTAAACAGCACCGGAACCGCGACGATCGCGTATGCGACCAGGCCGGTCAGCACCAGGCCGGACGCCATCCAATTATAAACGCGGAGCATGTAGCTGCGCAGCCCGGCATCCAGGGCGGCCGCAGATTCCGCAGCGCGGGTAGCACCGGTATAGGTCCGAAAGTCGGGACTGATGGCCATATGGGTATCTTCCGTAGTTGGCAGGTTAGCGTAGCTCTATTTTGAGCACTTGGCGTCAAGGTTCAAGCGAATTCGGTGTAATGTTTTAGGTGGGTGAAAAAAAAATCACTCATTGCGCAGCATCGGTGCAACTTTTGCCCGTAAGGCGCTGGCCGTGCCGGCATATCCGAAGCCTAGCATCAACGCGATACAGCCCAGAATAACCATTGCCAGGGTGCCGGGCAGGAATACCCAAGACGTGCCCATGACGAAATGCACGACCCCCCAACTCGCCGCCGTGCCAATCGCGGCCGATAGCACGCCGGCTATTGCGCCGATCAGGCCGAATTCGATCAGCCAGGCTGCACGTATCTGCGTCCGGCTGGCGCCCAAAGTCTTGAGGATGACCGCATCGCGGATCCGGCGGCGCTGCCCGGCTGCAACCGCGCCGGCCAGCACCAGAATGCCCGACACCAAGGTCAACGATCCGGTGGCGGCAAGCGCAGTGGCGATCTGGTCAAGCAGGCTGCTCACCACGCCCAGCACATCGGCAATGCGGATCGCCGAGACATTGGGCAAGGCATCGGTCACCGCACGCAGCAGATCCGCCTGGATCCCCGGATCGGCCTTCAGGGTCGCGATATGGGTGTGGGGCGCGCGGGCCAACAGGCCAGGACTGGCGATTAATGTGAAGTTGATCCCCATCGTCCGCCACGCCACATCGCGCAAATTGGCGATCTTGAGGTCGATATTACGGCCAAGCACGTTAACTTGGATGGTATCGCCAATTCCAACACCCCAACCGGCGGCAATCGCTGCATCGAAGCTTACCAAAGCTGGGCCATCATAGTCGCTGGCCCACCAGGTTCCGGCAATAATCCGGCTGCCTTCGGGCGGCGTCGCGGAATAGGTCAGGCCGCGATCTCCGCGCAGCGCCCAGGCGGTATCCGGGGTTGTGTGGACTTGATCGACCGGGGTGCCGTTCACGCTGACCACGCGGGCCCGCAGGCTGGGCACATCACGAAATTCGCTGACCCCGGGAAAGCCTTCGACGATGGCACGAAAGCGCGGCATCTGGTCGTTTTGGATGTCAATGAAAAAATAGCTCGGCGCGTTGGCGGGCATCTGATCGGCGACCTGATGATGAACGTTGCCCTGGATCAGGGCGACGGCGGCAAGGGTGGACAAACCCAGCCCGACCGACACCAGCATCAGCGCGGTCGCGGCCCCTGGGCGATAAAGGTTGGACAGGCCAAGCCGCAACCAGGCGCTGGAGCCCAAACCGGCGGCGGCCCGCGCCAACACCATCAGCCCCCAGCCACCCACGCGAAACAGCACCAGGGTTGCGGCCGCTGCGGCGCAAAACCAAAGTGCAAATTTCGGGTCCTCGGCGGTTGCCACGATCAGTCCGACGAGCACCACCGCCAGGGCGCAATTGGCGGCGAGCAAACCCCAGGAGAAGCCGCGCCCGTCCGCGATCATCAGGTCGCGAAATAGCGCCGCGCCAGGAATGCGCATCGCCCGCCCCAACGGCCACAGCGCAAAGCATCCTGCGGTCAACATCCCGAACGCGGCCGCCTGCGCGAGGGCGAGCGGGTAGAGACCATCGACCGGGGGCACCGGCAGGACCTCACGAAGGTAAGTGCCGGCAAGCCATGGCAATGCCCCGCCCATGATGAGCCCGATCAGCACGCCGGCGCCGGCCAGCGCCAGCACCTGGACCATCACCACCGCAAAAACCAACCCGGCCGAGGCGCCGAGGCAGCGCAGGATCGCAATTGTCCGCGCCCGCGCGGCAAGCCAAGCGCGCACCCCGTTAGCCACCCCGATCCCACCCACGAGCAGCGAGGTCAGGCCGACGAGCGTCATGAACAGCGCCATCCGGTCGATGAATTGCCCGACCCCGGGGGCTGCATCGGTGGCTTGGCGGAAACGCCAGCCATCATCAGCAAAATCAGTGCGCAAAGCCGCCAGAACCGTGCGCGGGTTCGTGCCTGGCGGCAGCTTGATCCGCATTTGATGGGAAACAATCGCCCCAGGTTGCAGCAAGCCGGCATTGGCCAGCGTCGCACGCGGGACCAGCACACGCGGGCCGAACAAAGTCGGCGTCGCAACCCGATCCGGTTCCTCCCGTATAAGGCCGGCGATCTTGACCTGGCTGTTGCCAAGCCGCAATTCCGCGCCCGGTGCCACGCCGAGCCGTTCAAGCACCGCCGGATCGACCAGCAATCCGCTACCCAGCTTTTGGGGTGGATCAATCCGCGCCGCCCCGATCAACGGCCAGGCGGCGTCCACCGCTTTCAGTTCCACCAGCAACCGGTTGCCCGACGGCGCGACCAGCATTGTGCGCAGCGTGGTGACATCGGAATAGACGATCTGGCGGTCCCGCAACCAGTCGCGCAGCCGGTCGGGCAGTTCCTGGGCACCGCCCTCAATCGACAGATCGCCGCCAAGGATGCGCGCGCCGTCGCGCACCAATCCAGCCGCCACACTGGCGCGCAACGTGCCGACCGCGGCGATCGCGGTCACCCCGAGCGCAAGGCAGGCCAGCACAATCCAAAGCCCGGCGACCCCGAAGCGCATTTCCCGTCCGGCAATCCGCAGCACCAGGCCGATCACGCGACGATCCTGCCATCCCGCATCGAAACCACCCGGTCACACCGTGCGGCGAGCGCTGGATCATGAGTGATCAGCAGCAGGGTCGCCCCCAGCCGCGCCCGCAAATCGAACAGCAGCGCCATCACGGTTTCACCCGTCGCGCGGTCGAGATTGCCGGTCGGTTCATCGGCGAGCAGCAGCTTGGGTTCAGGCGCAAAGGCGCGGGCGAGTGCGACGCGCTGTTGTTCCCCGCCCGAAAGCTGGCCGGGCAAATGCGTCAGCCGATGGCCAAGCCCGACCTGAGCGAGGCTGGCCCGAGCTTTTTCCATCGCGTGCCGATCCCCGGCAAGTTCCAGCGGGATGGCGACATTTTCAAGTGCCGTCATGCTCGGGATCAGATGAAAGGATTGGAACACGATGCCGACCGTGCTGAGCCTGATCCGGGCCAGCGCGTCTTCGCCCAGACCGGTCAGTTCCTGCCCTGCCAGCCGCACCGATCCGCTGGTCGCCTGCTCCAGTCCCGCCAGCAACATCAGCAGGCTGGTCTTTCCCGATCCGGACGGGCCGACCAGCCCTACCACTTCGCCTGCCGCGATCGTAAGGTCGATTCCGCGCAGGATGTTGACCGGTCCGGCCGATGCCGGCACGGTCAAAACCAGATTGGCGACCCGCACTAGGGACGCGGATTGGGCGATATCGGAAGGTTGGGCAATGGCGTTCATGTACGCAGGATATGGCCTGCCGGCGCGTTGGCGGAAAGCCGCGATTACACTTGCTTGCGCATTTTTCATGTTTTGCACCCCCGCATGGGCCGCCGGGCCGCGCCTGCTGGTGCTGGGTGACTCGCTCACCGCCGGCTACGGCCTGCCGGTCGCCGACGGTTTTCAGTCCAGGCTTACCGCGGCTTTGAAAGCCGCCGGGCGCGACGTGGTCATCGTCGATGCGGCCGTGTCTGGTGACACCTCGGCTGGCGGGCGGGCGCGGGTTGACTGGGCGCTGGCCGAGGGGGCGGATTTCGCCATCGTCGAACTCGGCGCCAATGACGGGTTGCGGGGCCTCGATCCGGCCGGCACCGAGGCTAATCTTGCCGCGATTCTCGACGGCCTCGCCAAGCGCCGCATCCCGGTTCTGCTGACCGGCATGCTGGCGCCGCCCAATTTTGGCGAGGCCTATGGGGTGGCCTATCGCGATGTTTTCACCCGGCTTGGCCTGCGGGCTGGGATCATCTTCGATCCGTTCTTCCTCGTCGATGTCGCCGGCGACCCAGCCCTTAACCAAGCCGACCGCATTCACCCCAACCCAGAAGGTGTCCGCCGCATCGTTGCCAGGATATTGCCGCTGGTGCTGCGCCTGCTCGATCAGGTGCCAAGATGAGGTTATTTGTCGGCCTCGACTTGCCCTGGCCGATCCGCGAACAACTCGACCGGCTCGATGGCGGCATTCCCGGCGCGCGCTGGGTGCCTGACGAAAATTTGCATCTGACCCTGCGCTTCATCGGCGAGGTTGCGCCAGATCAGGCCGAGGAAATCGACCTGTCGCTCGCCAGCTTGCGCGGCGGTAGCTTGACGCTGACCTTCGCCGGTGTTGGCACCTTCGCCAAAGCCGGCCGTGAAACCCAGCTTTGGGTGGGCGTTGAACGCAATCCCGCGCTCAATCATCTGCACGGCAAGATCGAAATCGCATTGCAGCGGGCCGGCCTGCCGCCGGAACGTCGGCGGTTTATCCCACATGTAACCCTGGCGCGGCTTGACGACGCGGTGCCGCCGAGAATTGCCGCTTTCATCCAGGCGCATAATCTGTTTCGGTCCGCGCCAGTGGTGTTCGATCATTTTACCCTGTTCAGTTCCCTGCTCGGCAAAGATGCGGCGATTTATACCGCCGAGGTGGATTACCCGCTTGCCTGACACCATCGCCTCAGTCGCGGGCCAAGCTCGGGCCTGCACGCGCTGCGCCGACAGCTTGCCGCGCGGACCAAGACCGATATTGCGTGTTTCATCGAGCGCCCGGGTTCTGATTATTGGGCAGGCACCGGGCACAAGGGTCGATGAAACCGGCATTCCGTGGAACGATTCCTCCGGGAACCGTCTGCGCGCCTGGATGGCGATCTCATCCGATGATTTTTATGACGAAGCCCGTGTCGCCATTATGCCGATGGGGCTGTGCTATCCCGGCGTGCTCCCCAAGGGCGGCGACGTGCCTCCCATGCCGATCTGCGCCCCAACCTGGCATCCACTTTTGCTACCGTTAATGCCCAAGATCGCCATCAAAACCGCACTCATTTTTGCCAAACATCGGAGGATCCCCACCAAGCTCGCGCAAAGCCCGCGTTATGAGTCCGCCGCCTTGCCGGTCGGCAACGCGATGCCGGTCAGCATTTCCCAGAACCGGATAACAAACGCATCGTCGCGCCCGCCATGCCCAGCGGCCGCGGCGGCGAGGAATAATTGATGCGCCGACGACGCCATCGGCAATGGGAACGTCAGCGCGCGGGCCTGATCGAGCACAATCCCGAGATCCTTGACGAATATATTCACCGCCGAACTCGGCGTGTCATCCCCCGCCAGGACATGCGGCATCCGGTTTTGCCACATCCACGAACTGCCTGCCGATGACGAGATCACCTCGAACAACGTTTGCGGATCGGCGCCTGCGCGAATGCCGAGTGCCATCGCCTCGGCGGCAACCGCGATATGCACTCCGGCGAGCAACTGGTTGACCATCTTGATGGTGCTGCCGATGCCGGCGTCATCCCCCAGACGCCAGACCTTTCCGGCGACCGCGTCGAGCACGGGCTGGGCCGCCTCGAAAGCGGCAAGGCTGCCCGATGCCATCACCGTCATGGTGCCACTGCGCGCCGCCGCCATACCGCCCGAAACCGGGGCATCCAACAATCGCAGTTGCCGAGCTTCGAGCCTGGTGGCGAGGCTGCGGGCATATTCTGGCGCGACCGTTGTGCAGCACACCACCACAGCGTTTGAGGCCAGCCGATCGAGGCAGCCATGGTCGCCAAACAACACATCATCGACCTGGGCGGCGTTGACGACGAACACCACCAGCGCCTGAAGTCCTGCTGGCAGGTCCGCCGCCCGTGCCACGGCCCGGCCCCCCGCCGCAATAAGTTCCGCCCGCGCGCCTTCGCGCAATTCGGCGCCGCACACGATGTGCCCGGCTTTGACCAGGTTGAGCGCCGCCCCCATCCCCATCGACCCGAGGCCGATAATGCCGACATGAAGCGCGTGTTGGGTTACGGGATTGGACATAGCGAGCCTCGCCAGAGTGGGGTTCCCGTCTTGTCGGACAGCTTGCCCGCCTTGCCTACCCCAAAAAAAAGCCGACCGCAGACTGAACCGCGGTCGGCCAAGGTACGGCCGGAGCATTGGGGGGAGTGATATACTCGGCCAGTCCGGTATTCAAACCGGGATCGCATATGCGGTCGGATGACGACTATCCTGCCTGCACGCACGCGGCATTGACCTAAATCATCGGTGGCAAGAAAATCCGCATCCCGGTGGCCATGGCATTTTCTTATGGTCGGTGGTGCTGAGGTTTGCCCTGATGGTGTGGGAAATTGGGCTGGGCGATACGATCCAGTTTATCCGCTATCTGAAGCTGCTGCATGCGGCCGGCGCGATCAGTCTTGTGTCGATCCCGCTGGGTTTGCGCCACCTGGTGGCGGGGCTGGATGTGCCGGTCGAGCATGTCGATTTCGGCTGGCGCACGATGTTTCGCACGGTCCATACCACAACCCGGTTCGATTTCATCATCCGCATGCCGAGCCTGCCGTCCTTGTTCCATATCACGCCAGAAACGATTCTGGCGGAAATTCCCTACCTCGCCGCCGATCCGGCGCGGGTGGCGCACTGGCAAGCGGCCACGCGGGACGACAGATCGGCATTCGTTGGCAGGGCGCGGCGCGGGCGGATAATGACCGACCCGCTGGGTGCGATGTGATGGGGCGCATTTTTGGACCGCGCACCAATCCTCAACATCAGGCTGCGACGGTTGCGCAACTGGGCGAAATCATTATTAATTACGATATCGCAACAAAATAGGCACAATTCTTCCGATCGCCTCATCCGGGTAGCGCCGCAGCACCATACACCCCCGGCACCCCAGCCCCGCCAGCTTCCACCCCACTGACCCATGGCGGCACCACCGCCGCTGCCGTGATTTCAATCGGCGCCACCAGCGCCCCGACCACCGCCACCCCCAGCATCCGGCAGACCGGCCGCAATATCCGTCCGATCCCCGGTACCCGTGCCAGCAATTCCTGCATCCCAGGATCGGTCAGCAAATGCTCAAGCTGCGCGCCGTAGCCCGCAGCCTCATAGCCAAGCTCGCGCACCAGCCAGCCGCGCCGCGATGGCAACGCCACCGATCGCACCCTGGCGCTATCGTCCCGCCGGGTTCGCACGCGGGCGGCCTTGGTCCGCGTCGGCCGGGTCATCAACCGCGCAAACCGCCGCGCCATCCGCCCGAGACGAGCGCATAGCAGCAAGGTAAAGACCATCAGATGCGGCATCCGCAGAAACCGCCGTGCCACCAGCCCCACCAACCCAGCCAGGATCGCGCCAAACCGCAACGCCAATTCGGGCGCGCTGTCGGGCAGGTTGAGGGGAGGGGTGGGTTTGTTCATGATTTGTTCGTAGCAGAACCCAGGCCGTGCTGCAAGGGTAATGTGCATGTGTGGACGCGGCACCAAATTTAAGTAACGGCCCAGGTGGCCCACACAGCTTTGGCAAAAACCGTCATCAACTCAGATGATCGTTACATTTTGCATATCCGGTATACGTTTATCGTTTGGCACACAAGTTCCCCACCTGTCCCGAGGGTCGCCGCGTGCTCAGGTCAGTCAAGGACGCTTTGCGCCGCAAGCGCGGTGGCCTGCGGCCATCCCTGACAGCCCTTGCGCGCGAGGCGTTGTGGGTTGCAGGTCGGCTCCGAGGAATGGTCCTTTCAGCCTCTCCAAGGAATATCTGTCTGGTGGGCGCGGTCAGGCGACGGCGAATGCATCACGCAGGCGGGCGTTGGCGATGACGATCATTTTGCGCATGACGGCGACGATCGCGACGAGTTTCTTTTTGCCATCGGCGAGCAGCCGGTTATAGAATCCGCGTAAGGTTTGATTGTATCTGACCGCCACCAAGGCTGCCATGAACAGCACGCGTTTGACCTCTGGCCTGCCGCCTTTGACGCGGCGATAGCCGTCGTGGCCACCACTTTGTTTGGGATGCGGCGCAAGTCCCGCCAAGGCTGCGGCCTGTTTGCGGTCGAGCGTCCCGAGCTCGGGCATCAGCGCCACCAGGGCCGCGGTGGTTTGCGGGCCAATCCCCTTGATGGTGCGCAGCGCCTTGGCGGCCAGTGCGAGCGGTTGATGGGCGCGGATCAAGGCGGCGATTGCAGCATCGAGGGCTTTGATCTGCGCGTTGATGCAGGTCAATAGTTTGTTGATACAGCCTCGAACAATCGCAGCCCCTGGGGCTGCCAGGCGGTTGCTGTAGGCCACCCGCTCGGCCATCAGATCAGCACGGGTCAGGACCATGGCTTGCAGATCCTTCCGTCCCGGCTCCGGCGCTTGCCAACGCGCCAGGATGGTCTGCCGCTCGGCACCGTAACGGGCGAGCGCACGGGCATCGATGGCGTCGGTCTTGCCGAGGGTGCCGAAGGATCGGATGAACGCCTTGACCTTGCGGGCATCGGCGCGATGGGCGGGGACGTCGGCAACAACTGTTGCGTGGAGCAAAGCGGCCTCGTATCCGCCAGTGGCCTCGCAGACCACCAGGCACTCCGCGTCGAGCGACGCGGCGAAGCTGGCGAGGTCCTTGGGACGGTTGGCGATAGTGGCGAGTAGGCCAGTGAGGCTGTCAAACACAACGACGCTGGCTTTGCCAACGTCGCAGCCGATGAAACGGGAAAAACTCTTGGTTGGGGTGGTCATGACGGGCTATCCTTGTGGAGCTTAAGATTGTCTGCGGGCGTTCGTCCGGTGGACGAAGGGGCCCCTTCAACTCTTCAAGCGTTGCAGGGAAAGCGACTGACGACCTTGATGACGACGGGCGTTAAGCCCTATTGCGAGACGGTCGGTCAGCCGCGCCCCGGGCCGGGTTGCAAGCGGTCCGGGGCATCCCACCGAAGCGGGATGGGGGATTATATAGCCGATTGCAAAGAGACAATTGCGAGCCCTTGCGTGGCAATCCATCTTTGCGCCCGAAGATGGATCGCCACGGCCCAAGCTGGGCCTCGCGATTACCCTGGTGCAAGCGCCCCCATTCGCAGCCTGGGGCGGCATTGCCTTCGAGCCACCCCTTTACGCACCCAACCGAACTGTATATTGATCCGTGCGCAGCCCGAGGGTTGCTCGCTACCGCGTCCGGCCTGATTAAGCCTCGCGTGGGTAACGATGAGTACGTCGGCAGGTGGATGATAGGTGTGAGAGCTTATTTGGTGTCTGGCGATGACGGTGGATTAGACTAACCTATTGAAATAACGTCGGTAGGGCGCATAGCTCAGTTGGTAGAGCAGCTGACTCTTAATCAGCGGGTCGCAAGTTCGAGCCTTGCTGCGCCCACCAAAATCTCTCACTGCCTTATTCGTCGTTTCCAAGCTCTCATCTGGGGCACCCAGCGGCCAAGCGCGCCGGTCGTCTCGTGGTGCCCAGGCGATGGA
>JANYCX010000117.1 GCA_025360065.1 Acetobacteraceae bacterium
CCGGTGATCGGGCGGGTGCCGCCAGGCTGTTGGGGCGCGACATGTCGCAGGCCGAGGTAGAGGTCGCCTTGCGCCACTATGTCGCACTTGCAAAGCGCTGACCTTTGCGTGTCATCCCACTGCACCCCGCATTGCCAGCAGCGACGATGATGAATGTGCTGATCCTGTCCAACCGTCCCGCTATCGATGCGATGGTGCTGACCTTGCTGAACCAAAGCTGCGACCGCCCACGATTGTTCCGGGTCGCATCCTATGTCGAATTGCGCAATCTGTTGCCCCATGCCCGCTGCGATACGCTGGTCATCGATACGCGGATTGTCGGATACGGCCGTGAATTTGATGAAAACTGCCTGCGCCGGCAGCATCCGGGTCTGCCGATCATTACGCTCCATGCCGAAGAGCTGCCGCCCCCCCACGATACCGACAGCCGCGATCATCTGTTGCGGGCGGTGCGGCTGATTTCACCGCAAGCGGAAATGGTGCCGCCAACCCGGCCGCAGGGCGGGCGGTCGGCAATGCTGGATCTGACCGCCCGCCAGCGCGAGGTTCTGGCCCTGCTGCGCCAGGGCTGCACGACCCGCGAAATCGCCGCCGCGCTCGCGGTTGCGGTGCCGACGGTGAAATCGCATCTGCGCGCGCTGTACCGCCAACTCGGCGCCAGCAACCGGGTGGAAGCGGTGATGAAGGCGCCGCGCGGGGGTTTATATTTGATTCCGTCTGACGATTAGCCGCCCCGTCTCGGCAAATCCGGTTGTCATGTATGGCGCGAAGTCCGTAACATCGGTCCTTAAACCAATAGAGGATGATGCGATGAAACGCAGAGATGTCTTGAAGACGGGTGCGGTGGCGGGTCTTGCCGGTTTGGCGCGGCCCGCTTTGGCCCAGGGCAGCCGGGTGCTGCGCTTTGTGCCGCAGGCTAATCTGTCGAGCCCCGATCCGATCTGGACCACGGCCACGGTTGCCTACATCCATGGCTACATGATCTGGGACACGTTGTACGGGCTGGATGAGAAACTTATGCCGCAGCCGCAGATGGCGGCGGGGCACGAGGAATCGGCCGATGGGCTCACATTCACCATTACACTTCGTGAAGGATTAAAATTCACCGACGGCGCCCCGGTGCGGGCGGCGGACTGCGTGCAATCGATCATCCGCTGGTCCAAGCGCAACCCGATGGGCGGCACTTTGATGGCGCGCTGCAACGAATTGGTGGCGTTGGACGACAAGCGCCTGCAATTCCGGATGAAGAAGCGCTTTCCGATCACCGCCTATGTGCTGGGCGGCGAAGGCTGCTTCATCATGCCCGAGCGCATCGCCAAGACCGATGCCTTCACCATGGTGACCGAATATGTCGGCTCTGGCCCCTATCGCTTCCTGCGTGACGAATGGGTTTCGGGCGCCTCGGCGGCCTATGCCCGCAACGCCGATTATGTGCCGCGCCAGGAAGCGCCATCGATGTGGTCGGGCGGCAAGGTCGCCAATTTCGATCGTGTCGAATGGAAGATCATGCCCGATCCGGCGACCGCGTCGGCTGCCTTGCAGCGTGGCGAGATCGACTGGTGGGAAAACCCGCTGGCCGATCTGGTGCCGCAATTGCGCAAGGCGCCGGGCATCAAGACCGAAGTGCTTGACCCGCTGGGCGCGCTCGGGGTGGTGCGCTTTAACCATCTTCATGCGCCGTTCGACAATGTGAAGCTGCGCCGGGCGCTGATCGCCGGCATTGATCAGAATGAGTGCCTTCTGGCCAATTACGGTGATCTGGCCGGCGAATTGGGCCGCACCGGGGCGGGCTTCTTCACTGCCGGATCGCCTTACGCCAACACGGCCGGCATGGAGGCGCTGACCAGCAAACGCGACATGGCGCTGGTGCGCAAACTGGTCGCTGAGAGCGGCTACAAGGGCGAGGAAGTGGTGCTGATGTCACCGACCGATCAGCCCGGCTTGCAGGCAACCTGCCAAGTGGTGGCTGATTATTTCAAGAAGGCCGGGTTGAACGTTGCTTATACGTCGATGGACTGGGGCACCCTTGTCGCCCGCCGCGCCAAGAAGGAGCCGCCGTCGCAGGGTGGCTGGAATGTGTTCTGCACCACCTGGGCCGGGCTTTCGACCGCCAATCCCGGCAGCAGCCAGATCCTGCGCGGCAATGGCGTCGAAGGCTGGTTCGGTTGGGCAACGATGCCGAAGATGGAGGCGCTGCGCGACCAGTGGTTCGATGCCCCCGACCTCGCCGCCCAGCAGGAAATTACGAAGGCGATGCAGGTGCAGGCGTTCGAGGATGTGCCGGTGCTGCCGACGGGGATGTATTTCTCCCCGACCGCTTACCGCAGCAACCTCACCGGGGTGATCAAGTCCGGCGTGGCGCTGATGTGGGGGGTGAAGCGGGTTTAGCCACAGGCTGGCATGACGCGCCGAATGCGCTAAGCTGCTTCCAACATTGTTTTGGGGAGCAGATCCATGCATATCGGCGCGTCAATGTTTTTCACCGACTATTCCATGTCCCCGGCCGAGCTTGGCCGGGCGCTGGAAGAACGCGGGTTTGAGTCCGTCTGGGCACCGGAACACTCCCACATCCCGGCGTCACGCCGCACGCCGTTCCCCGGCGGCATCGACCTGCCCAAGCGCTATTATGATTGCATGGACCCCTTCGTTTCGCTGACGGCGGCTGCCGCGGTCACCAAGACTTTGCGCATTGGCACCGGGGTTTGCCTGGTCAACCAACGCGACGTTATCCAGACCGCCAAGCAGGTCGCATCGATTGACCAGATTTCCGCCGGGCGCTTCCTGTTTGGCATCGGCGTGGGCTGGAACGCCGATGAAATGGAAAATCATGGGACTGTGTTTGAAAGCCGCGCCAAGCTGGTGCGGGAGCGCATCGAGGCCATGAAGGAAATCTGGACCAAGTCCAAGGCCGAATATCACGGCGAGATGGTCAATTTCGACCCGATCTATGCCTGGCCGAAGCCGGTGACCAAGCCGCATCCCCCGGTCATTGTTGGCGGCGCCTTTCCGCAAAGCGCGCGCCGGGCTATCCGTTACGGCAATGGCTGGATCCCGATCGCCGGCCGCGCCGCCTATGGCGATATTTCGGTGCTGATGCCGAAATTTCACGCCATGGCTCGCGAAGCCGGGCGCGATCCATCCGAACTGCCGGTATCGATGTTCGGCGGCCAGGAAGACCTCGGCAAGATGAAAGAATGGCGCGATGTTGGGGTCGAGCGTGTGGTGGTATCACTTGAGTCAGAGAAAGCCGATACGATCCTGCCGATCCTGGACCGTTGGGCGGCGATTATCCGCGGCTTGGCAGCGTAGGCGCCGGAAAAGCGCTTGCGACACGGCGCGGTTAGGTTCATAAGCCATATCAGTGGGCTGCCGCCCATTGCTCGTATAGCACTTCAGCTTAACCGTCCCTTCCTTGGAGGAATGCCGCCATGTTCTCCCGCCGGTCGCTTTTTACCGCCCTGGTCGCTGGGGTTTCCAGCCTCGCCGTGGTGCCTGCCGCACTCGCTGCAACTGCGGCCAAGCCGAAGAAAAAGAGTGTCAAAGCCCCGGCGCATGGCAAGCAGCACGCCAAGACCAAACCACGCGTGGCCAAGCCGGTCAGCCAGAGCTGAGCCTGTCGCGGTAGGCTGACGCCGCCCGGGGGGGGCGGCCCCGACACGCGATGGAGGCAGCATGCGTTGGACGCGCCGGACGGTGGCGACCGGGTTGGCACTTGGTGCCGCACGGATGCTCGCCCCCCAGACGGCGCAGGCGCAAAGGCCTGCCGATACCTTGCGCATTGCGTGGATCGGCGGGGTTCCGACACTTGATCCCTATTACAACCAGCAGCGCGTCGGGCTGATTATCGCCCATCATGCGTTTGACGGCCTGGTGCATCGCGATCCGGTGACGTTTCTCATCAAGCCGCTCCTGGCCAGCGCGTGGCGGGCGGTTGACGACACCACGATCGAATTCGATCTCCGCCAGAACGTGACCTTCCATGACGGCAGTCGCTTCAGTGCCGATGACGTGATCTACACTTTCAACACCATCCTGACCGATCCGGCCGTGTCGGTGCCGAGCAATTATCAATGGCTGTCTGGCGCTGAGAAGATCGACGATTACAAAATCCGCCTGAAACTCAAGCGCATCTTTCCTGCGGCACTGGAATACCTCGCCATGGTCATGCCGATCTGGCCGAAGGCGAGCCGCATTGCATTGGGGGCGGCAGGCTATGCGAAGCTGCCGGTCGGCTGCGGTCCGTACCGTATCACCAGCATCACCGGGCAAAGCGAGATCGAGCTGGCGCGGTTCGGCGACTACTACCCGGAAAGCCCCAAGGCAAAACCGTCTATCGCCCGGCTGTCGATCCGCGCCTACGACACCCCCGAAGCACTGTCAGCCGCGATCGCCCAGGATCGCGCGGATTGGAGCTGGGGGATCGGGCTGGATGAGTTTACCCGCCTGTCGCAACTGCCTGGCTGGATCGGGGTGCAGGCCGAAAGCATGCGGGTGGGGTATTTGTCGCTTGATGCCGCCGGGCGCACCGGGGCGGATAATCCGCTGACCAAGCTCAAGACCCGCCAGGCGATTTTCCACGCCATCGATCGCGGCAAAATCGCCAAAGAGTTGATCGCCGGTGGCGCGCGGGTGGCCGATGCGCCGTGTTATCCAACCCAATTCGGTTGCGACGCCAACGCAGCGGTGCGTTATACCTATGACCCGGCTTTGGCCAAGACCCTGCTGGCAGAAGCCGGCTATCCGAACGGCTTTGAAACCGATTTGGTCAGTTATGTTCTGCCATCGATCACCACCGCGGTGCAGACCTACCTCAGGGCGGTTGGCATTAACGCCACCCTGCAGCAACTGCCAATTTCGGCGGCGATCGCGCGGTCGCGTGCGGGACAGTCGCCGCTTGATATGGGAAGCTGGGGCAGTTACTCGATCAATGATGTCACGGCGATTCTGCCGTATTTTTTCACCTTCACCGATGCCGATTACGTGCGCGACGCAGAGCTGAAATCCCTGGTCGAGCAAGGTGGCGCGAACACAGATGTGGATGCGCGGCGCAAGTTTTACCGGGCGGCGGTGAAGCTGATCACCGAGAAAGCCTATTGGCTGCCGCTGCATACATATTCGACCACCTATGTCTACCGGCGGGAACTGGCCTTCAAATCGTTCCCGGATGAATTGCCGCGATTTTATCTCACCAGCTGGAAGCAATTCTAACGGCTCTGGCCGGTGCCCGTGGCATTTTCGTCAGTTGGAAAATACTACGGTTAACGAAACGATCCTATTTGTTCAAGTTGCATGGTTCGAAGGGATGCTAGCTGTGGTGGACAACCAGCGCTCCACAGCAGCGCTGGCGGCTTTCAGATCAGTTACGGTGTCAGCAAGGCGCGACCCGACCGGGGCACCGGCCTCGGCGGTGGCTGCCAGCCAGTTGGTCGATAAGGCCAGCTGCGGCAGGCCAAGTTCGGACGCGTTGATGGAAATCTGCAGGGCGAGTTGCGACAGCTGCGCCATCTGCTGGCTATCGGCGAGGTCCTGCAACGAATTACCATCGCGACGGCAGGCGGCGATGAAGGCGCGCGCTTTGGCGTGGGCGGTTGGTGGGTCCAGGCGTGCGAGCGCAACAGGGTTGAAATCAGCTTCATCAGTCGCGTGAGACGCGTTGAAGGGCGCGCGCGCAACCTTGATGACCAAGGCTGCCAATTGCGAGGCATTAATCGGCTTGGGTGCGAATTCAACCATTCCGGCTTCGCGGCAGGCGGCTTCGTCCGCAGCCGTCACACTGGCGGTCAGGCCAATAATCGGGACTGTTCCGAAAGGTTCGCCCAATTGGCGGATCGCCCTGGTGGCGGCCAGTCCGTCCATTTCAGGCATCATCATGTCCATCAGGACCAGATTAAAGGCAATGGTCCGGGCACGATCAACCGCCTCGCGGCCATTGGCAACCGCCACCACCACATGCCCGCGCCGTTCCAGCAGCTTGGTCGTGACTAAGCGGTTGGTGTCGTTGTCATCGGCAAGCAGAATATGCAACGCCGCTGGTGATGCCGCTTCGATGCCCGCCGGGCTGGGTGCGATGCTGGCCGATATGTGCTCTTGCGGTTGTTTGAAGGTGATCTCGAACTGGAAAACGCTGCCGCTCCCAAGGGTGCTGTCAACCCAGATGACGCCGCCCATGCGCTCCACCAGCCGACGGCTGATCGCCAGCCCAAGGCCGCTGCCACCAAAACGGCGGGTGATGGAACTATCAACCTGGGTGAACTCGGTGAATAATTTACTGATCTCATCGGTCGGGATGCCGATGCCGGTGTCACTGATGGCAAAACTGAGCCGCAGGCTGCCCGGTCCGTGGCCAACCCGCCGCACGGTGAGCGTCACCCGACCGGCCGAGGTGAACTTTAACCCGTTGCCAAGCAAATTTAACAAGATCTGGCGCAAACGATGGGCGTCGCCGATGGCGAATTGCGGCACATCGGCTGCGATGTCGAGCGATAATCCCAGCCCCTTTCTCTGCGCGTCGGAGGCGAGCATATCAAGCGTTGCCCGCAGCATCGCCGGTAAATCGAACTCGGCGTCTTCGAGGTCCAGGCGCCCTGCATCGAGGCGGGAGAAATCGAGAATGTCATTGATCAATTGTAGCAAATGCTGGCCGCTATCCATGATGATCTGGACGTAGCGCCGCTCACTCGGGCCCATCTCCATTTCCAGCAGCAGGCTCGATACGCCGATGATGCCGTTCATCGGGGTGCGGATTTCGTGGCTCATCACCGCGAGAAATTCGGCGCGGGCGCGCCCGTCGGCTTCGGCGGAATCACGGGCGGCGGCCAGCTCCAGTTCGGTGTGTTTGCGATGGCTGAGGTCGGTAAAGGTCCGCACCGCGCCGCCATCGGGGAGCAGTGCGGTGCGCACTTCCAGGACCACGCCGTTGGCGCGGGTTCGTTCATAGACGCCGTACTCAGTGGCGAGCCCACCGAGCTGGACGAATGCGATGAAGGCGGGATCGACCTGATCGGGGGGGCCAAATTCGCCCTGATCGAGCTGCCATTGCAGCAAATCCCTAAAGCGCGAACCGGCGTGGAACATGCCCGGCGGCAATCCGACCAGCGCAATCGCCCGATCATTGACCACGCCGATCCGACCAGCGGCATCGACCATTAAAATACCCTGGCTCATATTCGCCAAGGTCACCCCGAGCGCTGCCTGCGATGCGTGGCGCCGTTCGCGCTGGCGTTGCAGTGACTGAAAAGCCAGGATCGCCATCGCCGAGAGAAACAGCGCGACGAGCAGATGGTTGCGGCGCGAGATCGTCCAGTCGGCGAAGACGGCGTCAACATCCAGGCCAATCGCGATCACCAACGGCAAATTGCCGACCATCTTGTAGCTCACCATGCGCTCAACACCGTCAACCGGGTCGGCTGCGCGGAAGGTGCCGGCGCGATGACCACTCAACAAATTCCGCTCCGACCCGGTGGCCTCGCGGCCGATGGCGGTCGGGTTCGACGGCGCGCGTTGGCGGACCATGCCATCGGTGCCCACCAGCAGCATCATGCCGTGTTTGATCTGCATCGCGCTGTAAACCTGATCGAGATAACCGATATCCATCGAGGCCTTGACGATGCCATCGAAGCTGCCATCGGCGGCCTGCAACCGACGGGTGAGGTTGACAGTCCACCGGCCGGAGACGCGGCCCAGAACGGGGACGCTGATATAAAGTCGATCGTCGGTCGCATCGCGCTGCACCGTGAAATGCGCCCGATTGGACACGTTGACCGGGGTATCAGGCATGGTGAGATTGCTGGCCTTCAGCTGGCCGGTGCGGTCATTGACCGAAATCTGGATTACCGGCCCGGCCGTCCAATACGGGTCCTGCGCCCAGCCGGTCAGATCGAGTGCCGCCGGGTCGCGGCGATGCAGCTCGCGCAGAAACAGCAAGGTCTGGTCAATGCCGCCGATGGTTCGTGCCAGATTTTCGTCCAGGCCCCGGACAATATTGGCCGATGCGCGCCAAGCCTCGGCTTCGTCTTGATCATATTCGTGCTGCATGTGGGCCAGCAGGCCGACCCAGGTAACCACGATGGTCGCCACCAAGACCATCAAATGGGTGATGTCATAGCGCCCCAGCCATTTCCGGGCACCAACGAAGCCTCTCAGCCACTTTGACGTAAAGACCATTCAGCAACCCTGCCGGTCGGGGTGGTGATATGCAAGGGGATCGGCGGACATTTAACGCGGACGAGAGCGTAATCCGTTCAGATTGGATCGGTAGATACGCTCTACAGTCTTGTTTTCACGATCAGCTTTATCCGATCGAGGCGGAAAGGCGGTCGGATGATGCTCTATGCCTTACGCAACTGAAACAGTGCCTGTTCGCCAAACAAATTGGCCAACCCCTCCGAGCGCCGCCACGGCGATCGCTGCCCGGCCTCATCCACTGCCAGCCATTTCTCCACCACATAGCCTTCTTCCGCACACAGCACGAAGAAGTCGCGGATGGTGCAGGGATGGATATTCGGGGTTTCGTGCCACGGCTTGGCCCAGACCGAGGTCATCGGCATCCGCCCCGACCACAGCAACTGCATGCGGACCAGCCAGTGGCCGAAATTCGGGAAGCTCACCAGCGCATGGCGGCCAATGCGCAGCATCTGACGCAGCACTTCGCGTGGCCGTTCGACCGCCTGCAAGGTGCGCGACAGCACCACGTAATCGAAGGCGCCATCGGGATATTGCGCCAGATCGCTATCGGCATCGCCCTGCATGACCGGCAGGCCATGGGCAACGGCGTGGGTCACTTCGGCCATGTCGATTTCAATGCCGCGCGCATCGCAGCCCTTGGTGCGGAACAGGTGATCGATGAGGGAGCCGTCACCCGAGCCAATATCGAGCACCTTGGTCCGCGCCGGAATCATCTCCGCGATCAGCCGCAGATCGAGCCGCATGTTCTTGGCGACGTAGCGCACGGTGTCGGTCACTTGTTCAGCCCGGCATGTTCAGCGCAGCCGCGCAGGAAGCCGGCAAGGGTGCGGTGAAAATCGGGCTCGTCGAGCAAAAAGGCGTCGTGGCCCTTATCCGACACGATTTCGACAAAGCTGACATTGGCCGCCGCCGCGTTCAATGCACGCGCCACCGCCCGGCTGGCGCTGGTCGGGTAGAGCCAGTCCGAGGTGAAGCTGATCAGGCAGAACCGGGTGCGGGTGCCGGCGAAGGCGGCGGAAAGATTGTCGCCATGTTCGGCCGCCAGATCGAAATAATCGCAGGCGCGGGTGATGGTCAGGTAGGAATTGGCATCGAACCGGCCGACAAACGTGCTGCCCTGATGCTGAAGGTAGCTTTCGACCTCGAACTTGTCGGAAAACAACGCGGCCATGCTCGACGCGGTTTCGGTGCTGCGCTGGCGGCGGCCGAACTTCCGGGTCAGCGCTTCTTCCGACAGATAGGTGATGTGGGCGACCATGCGCGCGACCGCGAGGCCGCGCGTCGGCATGCCGTCGTCCTCCCAGTAGCGCCCGGCTTTCCACTCCGGATCGGCGAAGATCGCCTGCCGCCCAACCTCATTGAAGGCGATGTTTTGCGCCGAGTGATAGGGGGCGGTGGCGATCGGCACGGCAGCGAAGACATGGTCCGGGTAGGCCGCCGCCCAGTCGAGCACTTGCATCCCGCCCATCGAGCCGCCAACCACGGCGAATAATTTGTCGATCCCAAGGCGGTCAATCAGGCGCTTCTGCGCCCGCACCATGTCGCGGATGGTCACGGGGGGGAAATCGGTGCCCCAGACATCGGCCGGGTCCTTGCCACGCGGTGACCGCGGGCCGGTGGTGCCCATGCAGCCGCCCAGCACATTGGTGCAGATGACGAAGTGGCGATCGGTGTCGATCGCCATCCCAGCGCCCACCACCTGGTCCCACCAGCCTGGACGCCCGGTCAGCGGGTGGGTCTCGGCGACATATTGATCAGCCGTCAGGGCGTGGCAGATCAGGATCGCATTGGTCCTGTCCGGGTTCAGGGTGCCATAGGTGCGATAGGCCACTTCGAGATGCGGGAGCGCGATGCCACATTCCAGCATCAGCCCATCCGCGAATTCGGCGTGCTGGTGGCGAATGGCGTGCAATGATTGCGATGCTGATGGGGTGGTCATGACGCATTAAGCATATGCGGTGCGGGCATGCCGAGCGCAAGCTTTGCCAGCCTCGCGCTTTGCAGATCGACGGCCCATCCGCTATTGCAGTTTGCCCCGCACCAAATGCGGTCAGTCCAAGAACGACGGGTCCATGCCAGATACCACGACACACCAGAACGACCCTGCGGCAAGCCTCGCCGCCCTCCGTGCCGAGCTCGACCGGATCGATGACAGCATCCATGCGATGCTGATGGCGCGTGCGACAGTGGTGGAAGCTGTCGCAGCCCTTGGGACCAAGGGCAAGGTCGCGCTGCGGCCGGGCCGCGAAGCCGATATCATTCGCCGCTTGTTGGCCCGCCACCAAGGCGCCCTGCCGCGCCAGGTGCTGCCCCGGATGTGGCGCGAACTGCTCGCTGGCACCACCGGTATGCAGCGCAGCTATGTTATTGCCGTTTGCGAAACCGAGCCCGGTAACCTCTTCGTGCAATGTGCGCGGGAGCATTTCGGGGCGCTGACCCCGCTGCGAATACATCGGTCCCCGGCGCAGGCGATCGGGGAGGTGAGTGCCGGGCGCGCCATTGCCGCTGTGCTGCCAATGCCTGCTGAAGAAGAAGGCCCGGCGCTGGCCTGGTGGACCGCGCTGCTGCATCGCGACGAACCCCGCATTCATATTGTCGCCAAGCTGCCATTCTGGGCGCCACGTCCTGAAGGCGCGCCGCTGGTCGAAGCCCTTGTGGTCGCGACCGCCGCCCCGGATGCCAGCACCGATGACCGGTCGTTCCTTGGCCTTGAACTCGCCCTCGATACCTCCCGCGCCCGGCTGACCAGCGTGATCACCGCCGCCGGTTTTAGCCCTGGCACGATCATCCTGCGCCGCAACCGGGCCGCCGGCGTTGCCCATGCGCTGGTGGATGTGGCGGGGATGGTGTCTGACGGCGACCTGCGCCTTGCCGCGATGGCCGAAATTCTGCGCCCGCCTGTGGTGCTGGGCGGCTATGCGATGCCTCTGGACGGAGACCAATCATGACCGGATCACCGCAACCGCGCGACAACATTCTGGCCATCGCCGCTTATGTCGGCGGTGACCACACATTGCCCGGCGTCAACCGGGTGCTGAAATTGTCGTCCAACGAGGGCGCATTTGGCCCGCCGCCGTCGGCCAGCGCTGCCTATGCGAAAATAGCCGCCGAGTTGCATCGCTACCCCGATGGCGGGTCCGGCGCACTGCGCACCGCGATTGGCAGCCGTTTCGGGCTCGATCCGGCGCGCATCGTCTGCGGCACCGGGTCCGACGAATTGATCGGCATCCTCGCCCACATCTACGGCGGCCCTGGCACCGATGTGTTGATGAGCATGCACGGCTTCACCATGTATCAGATTGCCGGCACCTATGCTGGCAGCCGCGTCATCAAGGTGCCGGAGCGCGATTTGTGCACCGATGTCGATGCGATGCTGGAAGCTGTCACCCCGGAAACCGCCATCGTTTTCGTGGCCCACCCCAACAACCCGACCGGCAGCCTGCTGCCGCAGTCCGAAATGTTGCGTCTGCGTGCCGGCCTGCCGTCCAACGTGCTGCTGGTTATCGACAGCGCCTATGCCGAATATGTCGAGGCCGCCGATTACGATGCCGGTGTGGCCCTGGTCGATGCCGGCGATAACTGCATCATGCTGCGCACCTTCAGCAAGGTGTTCGGCCTGGGCGGCATGCGGGTTGGCTGGGGCTACGCGCCGGCCGGCGTGATCGATGCGATCAACCGGGTGCGCGGGGTGTTCAACGTCAATCTTGCCGCCCAAGCCGCAGCAATTGCCGCGTTGGAAGAACCCGGCTGGGTCGAGAAATGCCGCACCCACAACACCGAATGGCGCGCCCGGCTTGCCGCCGCGATCACCAAGGCGGGTGCGAAAGTCTATCCGACGGAAGGCAATTTCCTGCTGGTTGATTTCGGCACCGCCGCGAAGGCCGCCGCCGCCGACGCGCATTTGCGCAAGCACGGCATCATCGTGCGTGGCATGGCGGCTTATGATTTGCCGCATTGCCTGCGCATGACGGTCGGCACCGCCGAGGAATGCGGCATGGTCGCCGATGCCGTCGCCGGGTTCATGGCGCAAAACACCCATGACTGAGCCGGTGTTTCGCCGCCTCGCGCTCATCGGCATCGGGTTGATCGGCAGTTCGGTTGCCCGCATTGCCGGTGAACGCGGCGACCTTGCCGGCGAAGTCGTCGCCAATGCACGCAGCCAAGCGACGCTCGACCGGGTGATGGAACTCGGCATCGCCGATCGGGTGGAGCTTGACCCGGCCAAAGCGGTCGCGGGCGCCGATTGCGTCATGCTATGCGCCCCGGTGGGAACTTATGAAGCGCTCGCCCAGGCGATTGCGCCGCATCTGGCACCTGGCTGCGTGCTGACCGATGTCGGATCGACCAAGCAATCGGTGATCCGCGATGTTGGCCCGCACGTGCCGGCCGGCGTTCATTTCGTGCCCGGACACCCGTTGGCGGGCACCGAATATTCCGGCCCCGATGCCGGCTTCACCACTCTGTTCCAGGGCCGCTGGACCCTGCTGACCCCACCGCCGGGCACCGATGCCGGGGCGGTGGAGAAAGTTGCCGAACTGTGGCGGCGCTGTGGGTCGATGATCGAGGTGATGGAACCCGGCCACCATGACCGGGTGCTGGCCATCGTCAGCCATTTGCCGCATCTGCTTGCCTTCACGATCTGCGGCACCGCCGATGCGCTGGAAGACGAAAGCCGCCAGCAGGTGCTGAAATTCGCGGCGTCGGGCTTTCGCGACTTCACCCGGATCGCTGCGTCCGATCCGGTGATGTGGCGGGATATTTTTCTGAACAACCGCGAGGCATTGCTGGAGATGTTGCAGCGCTTTACCGAAGACGCGCAGGCGATGGCGCGGGCAGTGCGGTGGGGCGATCCGGAGTATATCGAACACCGGATCCAGCAGGGGCGGGCGATCCGGAAAAGCCTGATCGAACTCAAGCAAGCCTGAAACCACGCGCCCGAATGGCTGGAATGGTCAGCCATCCGGACGCGTGGCATTGTTTCACCAAACCGGCGAGGCGCCACCGTCAACGTTGATCGCGGTGCCGGCGATGTAGCCGCCCTGGTCGCTGGCCAGGAAGCACGCCATGTTGGCGAATTCCTCGGCGGTGCCCATCCGCCCGAGCGGCACGCTGTTGCCGGTCTTGGCGATGTGTTCTTCGAGTGTGACGTTCGCGCCTTTCGCCACCAGTGCCGCATGGCCGCGCCGGACCTGGTCGGACACGATTAGCCCGACCAGCAGCGCATTGACCAGAATGCCATGCGGCGCGCCCTCACCAGCCAGCACTTTGCTCAGCGCGAGGCCGGCGGCACGGGACACCACCGTCGGATTGCCGCCAGCGCGCGGGGCCTTGGCGCCGATATTGAGCACGTTGATGACCCGCCCCCAGCGACGGTCCTGCATCCCCGGCCAGACCAGCCGGGTGAGGCGGATGGCGGCGAATAGTTTGAGGTCGAGGTCTTCCTGCCAGATTGCATCGGTGATGGTTTCAAACGGGCCGGTGCGGGACTGGCCGGCGTTGTTGACCAGAATATCAACCTTGCCGAATTGCGCCGAAACCTCGGCATGGGCGGCGGCAATGCTGTCGGCGCGGCTGACATCGCAGGCGACCGCGATGACTTTGGCCTTGGCCACCGCCGCAACTTCAGCACGCGCGGCATCCAGGGTTTCCTGGGTGCGTGCCAGCAGGGCGACATCGGCGCCCGAGGCGGCAAAGCGCTTGGCCATCGCCAACCCCAACCCCTTGCTGCCACCGGTAATGACCGCGCTGCGGCCCGCCAAGCTGATGTGCATCTGCGCTTTCCCCTGTCTGTTGGTTTCCCAACCCTGGGGCAGGATTTCGCATTGGGCAAGCCGGGCGCGTGTGATAAACAGTTTTGCGCGGGGAAAGCCCTCCCCCACTTGCTGTCTGGAACCATGACAAAACGACCAACCACGATCGCAGGCGTGGCGGAAGCCGCGGCGCTCAAAGACATGGCAATGCGCCCCGGCGTGCCCAAACCCGCATCCTATTGGGTTCGCAGAATTGCACTGTGGACGTCGGCGATTATTGTCGTTACGATTCTGATTATCTGGGCAGTTTACTACCTGCTGTATCTGGCGCCGATCGAATAGATCAGTCCCCGGCGGCGGCGTCGCGCAACCCACGCTCGTAATGGCGTAAATATTTCTCGGTCACCAGATCGGTCTTGACCACCACGGCGATATCGATGGTGTTGAATTGCGCATCGATCACCGCGCCATCGCCGACAAATCCACCGAGCCGAAGATAACCTTTGATCAACGGTGGAAGTGCTGCCAGCGCCCGACGTGGCTCGAAGCTATCGGGGGCCACCCGGTTCATCGCGATATAGCGCGCCGGAACGGCACGGGGGCGCAATTCGGGTGGCGCGAGGTGGTTTAGATATAAATAGGTCAGGTCTGTCGCCAGCGCGTCGGGATCGGTGCCCGGCAGGCTGGCACACCCGAACATCAGGTCGATCGCGTGCAAATCGACATAGGCCGCGATGCCGCGCCACAACAATTGCATCACGCTCGATTTGCGATAGGCGATATCGACGCAGGAGCGCCCGAGTTCGAGCACCTCACCGCCATTTTGCAGGATCGGCGCGATGTCAAACTCATCTGCGGTGTAAAACCGCCCCAAATGGGCGGCAGCCGGTTTGCGGATCAGGCGGTATGTGCCGATGACCCGTTCCGGCCCATCGCCGAGTGCGTGGTCGAGCACCAGCAAATGGTCGGCGACATCATCATAACGATCGCGGTCACGCTGGCTGGCGGCGGTATCGGCGTCGGGATGGGCGCCCATTTCCTGGTAGAAAACCCGGTAGCGCAGGGCCTGGCTGGCATCGATCTCGGCCGCCGACCGGGCAAGTCGCACGCCCAGCGAGCCGGCGCGAACTTCAGCAAAGCCGGGCGATGCCCCGGCAAAGACGGGGCTGGAAATCATGCCGATTTTCCCTTGTTCGGTTTACGCATCGTCGTTTCTGCTGCGAGACCATTGGCTGGGCGAGCGCGGCCAAATAGTTCCAACCGGTGGGACACCAGATCGAACCCAAGCCGGGCCGCGATGGCCGCCAGCGCGCGTTCGTGTTCGGTATCCTCGAATTCGATGACACGCCCGGTTTCGACGTCGATCAGATGATAATGCGGCCCAGGCTCGGTCGGTTCGTAGCGCGCGCGGCCACCGCCGAAATCACGGCGTTCGAGGATGCCGTTTTCTTCCAGCAGGCGCACCGTGCGATAGACGGTGGCGATGGAGATTCGGCCGTCGAGGGCGGTTGCGCGGCGATACAGCTCCTCGACATCGGGATGATCAACGGCGTCCGACAGCACGCGGGCGATGACCCGGCGCTGCCCGGTCATCTTCAGGCCGCGATCGACGCAGAGGCGTTCGATAGGGCTTTCCATCCGCGTTCGGGTGCCCCTTTAAATCTCGGTCAACGACCGAACCCGCCCGAAATTCGGGCCGGGCGCAGACATGCAACGCCTGGGTGCCAAGGTCAATCGCGGATGGCGCGGGGGCGGCCGGGTTTGCGCTTGGCCGCAGGGGCGGCGACGTGTTCTGGCACCGCATCGCGGCGGGTGTTTCCGAGGCCGATCTGCTTGGCAAGGTTCGAGCGGACCGCGGCATAGTTCGGCGCGACCATTGGATAATCGGCAGCGAGGCCCCAGCGGGCGCGATAATCGGCGGGCGACATACCGAACGAAGCCTGCAAATGACGCTTAAGCATTTTGAGCTTCTTGCCATCTTCGAGGCAGATAATGTAATCCGCGAAAATTGATTTCTTGATTGGAACAGCAGGTTCCGGTCGTTCCACAACCGGCGCGACGGTGCCAATCCCGGAAAGGCTACGAAACACATCCTGGATCAAACCCGGCAATTGATCGCCCGGCACGCTATTATTGCCGACATGAGCCGAAACTATTTGGGCGGTCAGGGCAAGAATATCGACATCAGCAAAATCAGCAGACATGGCATCGCTTTCAAAATGTAAAACTACCCTATATAAGATTGTTTTTGCGCGTTTCGCAACGTGTAAATGACCTGTTCCAATAAGGCCGCCTGTGTATGTCCCAAATTTCATCGGGCGAGTTCGATCAGACACTCGATATCACCCGCGAAATCTGTCCGATGACGTTTGTGCGCACCCGTTTGGCGCTTGACAGACTTGCGCCAGGGCAGACCCTGCTGGTGCTGCTGCGCGGTGACGAGCCGGTTCGCAATGTTCCCGCAACCGCACGCCAGCTTGGTCATACGGTGCTATCGGAAACGGTTTTGCCTGATGGCACCGTGCAGGTGCTGCTGCGCCGGGGATGAATTTCGCGCCGTTGTCTGTTGGTCCGCTCCCAACCGCGCGTAGTTCTGATTCCCTCAGTCAGTTCGCTGCCGCCGTGATATCGCGGCGCATTACCAGCGCGTCGGCGCCGTCGGGGTAGTAGCGGCGGCGGCGCCCGACCTGCGCGAAACCCATCCGCCCATACAGGGCCTGGGCCGCAATGTTGGTCAGCGACACTTCGAGGAACATCGATTTTGCCCCGTAA
>JANYCX010000126.1 GCA_025360065.1 Acetobacteraceae bacterium
AGAGTTCCATACTGCCAAGACTTGTCATTTTCGACATCTTAGAGAAATGATATGATTCGTACAAATTAGTCCGAATGCCTGCGTTTGGATGATTGTTAATGGGTGAAAGTGACACCAAGCGCCCTTGATGTCGACCCATGAAGAATGGGTCAACATCAAGGGCGCTTGGTATAAGTCTTTGCTTGGCGCACCGCCGCCGGCCAACCCGGTGCGCAATACCGAGCGCCCGAATGGCTGGAAGAGTCAGCCATTCGGGCGCTTGGTATTATTCCATTAGTTTCCAGGCACCGTCCTTGATCGTGATCAGCACGAGGGAGCGGCTGTCAGTGCCGTTATGATTGGTTGGCGTCATATTATAGATGCCGGCAGCGCCGAATACGTCGGTTTGCCGCTCCATCGCATCACGGATTGCTGTGCGAAACGCCGCCGTCCCTGGTGGGCCGGCCTTCAAAGCGTCCGGCACGGCACGGGCAAACAACAAATAGGCATCCCACGCCGTCGCCCCGAACAGGGTGCGGGTGTTCGGTCCGAACTTACCCTCATATGCCTTAACAAACTCCATCGCTGGGGCCTTGGCCGGGTGGTTCGCTGGCAGCTGCTCGGCAACCGTCACTGGCGTTGAAGCCAAGATCACGCCGTCAGCAGATTTCCCGGCGACGCGCAGAAAATCTGGGCTTGCGATGCCTTGATTGGCAATTATCACGCCGGCGTAGTTGCGATTGCGCAGCTCGATAACTGGCAACGCGCCCGGCGTGCCAGAATTGGCTAGAAATATCGCATCGGGCTTACCCGCCATCACCTTGAGGGTCTGTGGCGTCACGGATGTATCCGTGAGGTTATAGGTTTCAACTCCGGTGAAGCTGATGCCGCGCTTGGCAGCTTCCGGTTTCAGCGCGGCGACGAATGCATCGCCGAATGCGGTGGCAAACGCAATGCTGCCGATGGTCTTCACGCCACGGGCCTTCAGATAATCAAGCGGTGCCGCCAGCATTGATGTTTCAGGCGATGCCAACTTGAACGCCCAACGCCTATTACCCTCGGGGGGCTGGATGACCGACTCGGATCCCGACAGGCTCACCATGGGTGTGCCAGATGCGCCGGCCGGTTCCAGAACGGCGAGTGAGGTGGGCGTAACCGACGGCCCGATGACAAAATCAACCTTTTCTTCGCTCACCAGTTTCTGAAAGGCTTGGACCGCCTTGGTGCTATCGGTTGCGTCATCAAGAATGACGTAACGTATTTTTTGTCCAGCGACTTCCTTTGGTAGCATCTCGATGACGTTGCGTTCAGGTATGCCGAGTGATGCCCCGCCACCTGTCAACGATAAAACGGCACCGATCGTGATTTGTGCCTGGGCGAGGGCTGGAACAGCGATCATCGTGGCTGCTAGCAGTAGCTTGCGGAACATGTTGGGGCTTCCTCCTGGTGGCGGCGCCACTTAGACTACTGTGTAGCTCCGGTTCCACCAAGGCCCCATTGAAAATTGGCCGACTGGTGCAAACCTCTGCCACTTCTTATGGTTAAATGAGTTCTGGAGATATTTTTGCATGCGCTATCTGATCTGCGCGATTTTTGTTTTTTCAACCGGTGGAATGGGCGCTGTGGCGGCAGAGGAACTCGCCGCCCATCGCGCTCGCTATGATCTGTCCCTTGAGCGTGGCCGGGGGGATGTGATTGCCGCATCGGGAAGCATGGATTTCGATGTGACGGATGCCTGCGACGCCTGGGCGGTCCGGCAGCGTTTGCACATGGTGCTAACCGGACGTGATGGCACTGAAACGGAAATGCTGTCCGACTACACGACAATCGAAACCAAGGATGGCCTTAGCCTGCGTTTCCGGCTGCGCCAAACCAATGCCGGTGATCAACCCACCGAGGTCGCGGGCAATGCGTCGATCGGGGTGGAGGACGGTATCGCGCATTATACTGCACCCGAAGTCGTCACAAAAAAGCTGCCGGCCGGAACCCTGCTGCCGATGGCGCACACCTTAGCGATTATAACCGCAGCGAAGGCTGGCAAAAAATTTATCGCCGTGCCAGTTTTCGATGGGACTGGCGCGGACGGTGCTCAGGACAGTACCATCGCCATCGTGAATTGGGGCGCGCCGCGTCCAGGCCCATGGCCCGTCCTTACGACCCTGTCGAGTGGGCGTATGCGAATCGCGTTTTTTGACCGCGCATCTACCGGCCAACAATCAGAGTACGAGGTCAGCATGCGCTACTACGAAAATGGTGTAGCGGACGAAATGTCGATGGATTTCGGTGAGTTCGTTATGGCAGCAAAATTGAAGGATCTTGTGATGTCCAAGCCCGGCTGCTGAAAAAGCCGCCGTCAGCTAAACCACCCAAAGATGGCAGCGGCACCACCGATCGGATGATGCTCTGTCATCTGCCTCCACTGATGCCCGTTCGGGTTTTCTTCGCTTTGTTCATATTTTGTTCTTGACGACCGCATATCTGATTGGCACAGTGCGCAAGAACACAAAGGGAACACACGAATGGATGATCTAGGCCGTCATCTAACATCCTATCAGGACGATAGCTTCGCTCGCGAGATCGACCCACAGGAACTCGAAGCGTTCGAACGCGCTGGTATGATGGAAATCCCGCAACCTGTCATGCGAGCACGCCAAGGCCTTGGTATCCCGCACCCGCCAGCGCCGATGCGTCCAGTTGGACCGGGGCCGCGCAAGGGTAGAGGTGCCACGTTCAACCCGCCCAATCGGTTCGACACCCAGGTGCCTGCCAGTTTCGATGATGGGTGGAGTACTGTGGAAGAAGAATTGCCACCGCTGCAAACCACTTTGACCCGGGATGCATCGCGCAGTGTGATTAGTTGGAACCAAAGCCCGGATATTGGCTTCGATCGCGCGGTGAACCCGTATCGCGGCTGTGAGCATGGTTGCGTTTATTGCTATGCGCGGCCGTCCCATGCGTATCTCGGTTACTCGCCTGGCCTGGATTTCGAAACCAAGCTGACTTTCAAGCCAGATGTTGCCAAAATCCTCGAGCGCGAACTCTGTAAGCCCGGCTATATCGCCAAACCGATCGCACTTGGCACCAATACCGATCCCTATCAGCCGGTTGACCGTACGTTGAAGCTGACCCGCTCGGTTCTGGCGGTTCTCGACCGCTTCAACCATCCGGTGACCATTGTTACTAAATCTGCGCTGGTGTTGCGCGACTTGGACATTCTTGTGCCGATGGCACAGCGAAACCTGGTGCGGGTATGCCTGTCAATAACCACGCTCGATCCGGTGTTGGCGCGACGGATGGAACCGCGGGCCGCCAGCGCGATGCGGCGGCTGCAAGCAATTGCCGAACTCGCCAAGGCGGGTGTTCCTGCGGGTGTGATGGCAGCGCCGATGATTCCAGGCTTGAACGATGCCGAATTGGAAAAAATCCTGCAATCGGCCGCCACAGCCGGTGCGCGTTGGGCCGGCTATGTGCTGTTGCGGCTGCCGCACGAAATTAAACAGATTTTCGAGGACTGGCTGCATCAGCATTACCCTGATCGTGCACGCCATGTCCTAGATCTCGTGCGTGAAACCCGCGCCGGCACATTGAACGACGCAAAATTCGGCCAACGCTTTAATGGGACGGGCGTTTATGCCGATCTGCTCGCCAGCCGGTTTAGTCGGGCGGCCCGGCAATTTGGGCTCGATGGGCGCGATGGGCTGGACTGTTCGCTGTTCGCGGTGCCGCCGGACATGCGCATGGGGATGGCAGAAGCGCAGATGTCCCTGTTCTGATGGGAACGGCCACGAAAAGTAAGGGCCGAAGCGCATCCGCTTCGGCCCTTGTCAGCTAAATAGTGTAGGAAGAATTAGTATCCCATCGGGTTCTTGTCAGCCACCACCCATTTGCCGGCTTTGACCTGAACCAGGTAGGACGCGTTTGATCCCTGGCGCACTTTCGGTCCGAAGTTAAATTTGGGGGAACCGAAAATATCCTGGTAGTCCTTGATTGTTTCCATTCCGCCGATGAAGCTGTCGAGGTCCAGGTTCTTGCCAGCGTTCTTCAGCCCTTCAACCAGCAGGTATGCTGCAGAGTAGCCGATCTGCGCTGCGAAGTTGGGCTCGCGGGTGAATTTAGCCTTGTAGTTCTTCACAAAAGTTTGAACATCGGGCTTCGGGTCAGCAGGGTCCAGCAACAACACCGAGGTCATGGTGTAGAATCCTTCGGTAACACCACCCGGCACTTCGGCAACGCTTGCGTCATAAGTTGCAATATTGCCGAGGGTTTCAACATCCCAACCGGACTTGCGAATGGCCGAAATGATCTGGATGGTGTCACGAGTGATACCACCGATAACAACCAGATCGCACTTCGCCGCTTTCATCCGGGCAACAGCTGCGCTGAAATCAGTATCAGTCGGTTTGTGCAGCGTTTCACCTGCCATCGTCAGGTTCATCGCCTTCAGCTGATCCTTCAGGCCATCCGACACGTCCCGACCGAAATCGGTGTCCTGGGTCATCTGACAAATCGCTTTTTTGCCCCGCTTTTCGACGAAGAATTTAATGCCGGAACGCGTCTGATCATAGTACGACGCTGTCAGGCCAAACTTAAGCCTATGAAACGGCTCATACATTGACCGCGCGCTCGTCAACGGGAACATGTTCGGAACGCCTTTTTCAAGCTGTTCAGGCATGGTCGCGTTGTTCATCGGGGTGCCGCCGTTCGCCAGCATCAGGAATACCCGATCGCTGTTGATCAATTTGTTCGCGGCCTGAATCGAGCGAGGGACCTGATATTGGTTGTCTTCGACAATATAGCGGATCATCCGGCCGTTGACCCCGCCCTTGGCGTTGACTTCATCGAAAGCCATACGGATCGCGTTTGAGTTGTTCACCCCCCACGACACCGTGACCCCGGAGAGGTCGGTGTATGTTCCGATCAAAATCTCCTTTTCGGTAACGCCCGCCGCACCGGCACTAAACGGTGAACCGATCACCGCGCCAATAGCAAGAACACTCGCAAGCAAAAGCTTCTTCATGTTGTTCTCCCTGTTTTAATGCCCACCCGGATTGTCCGAACTGGCGTCTTACCCGAACTATGCCACAGATTTCGGCAAGTCGCGGTATTTCTCAATCACGACGCTCCGTCGCAACATCATCATCGGCGTGAGTTCGGGGTCCCCCGGTTCAAGTCGGCGATCGATAACGGTGAATGCACTAATTTTGGCCGGCGCAGTGGCATTTGTCCGATTGATTTCGCCTTGCAGCAAGTCCTGCACAGGGCGCGATTGCACCAAGGTGGCGAAATTACCGGGGGGCAAATCCTGACTTTGCGCCCAATCATCCAACACGTCCTGGTTGACCATCAGCACGCAAGTGAGCGTCACACCACCTTCAGCGAGCACTAAAGCGTCCGCGATGAAGCGGCTGGCCCGCAATTCGGTCTCAAGCGTTGCCGGCATAACCACCTTGCCCGAGGCAAGCGCGATCCGGTCGACCGCCCTGCCCTCGACGATCAATTTCCCGCCCTCGATCCGACCGAGGTCCCCGGTGGCGAACCAGCCTTCCGCGCCGGGGAAACCTTCCTCGTTTTGGTACCCAGCCGCAAGATGCGGGCCACGCAATTCGATCTCGCCATCCGGGGCTATTCGGATATCAAAATCCGCGATCGGGGCATTAATGCTGGCGAGGCCACCAACCTCGGTCAATCCATAGAATTCGCTGAGCGAGACCCCAAGGGTCGCAAACTGACGCAGCAACGCCGGGGCAACCGGGGCACCACCGACCCAGGCGCAGCGCAAGCGATCCAGCCCGATCGAGGCCAGCGCCGGCTTGATCACCAGCCGATGTGCGAGTGCGCCACCGGACCCGAGTGCCCAGTTATAAAGACCGCGTTGAATGGATGTGGCCCCAGCCGCACGGGCGGTCAGTCCACTGGCGAGTCTTTGCCAAACCCGCGGCGGCGCAATCATCACCGTCGGGCGCACTTCGGCGAGATTTTCCGGTACCGTCTCCACGCTTTCGACCAGGTTGCTAATGCACCCGCCCGCCAGCGACAGATATAGCCCCAGCACCCGCTCGGCATGCAGCGCCAACGGCAGAAACGCCAAACGCTCATCACCATTGGTGATTTTTGCGAGGGCGAGCCCGGCCGTCACCTGCGCCATGATGTTGCGGTTGCTCAACCGCACCCCACGCGGTGCGCCGACGCTCCCGGCAGTGTAGGCCAAGACCGCGACATCGTCCGATGCGACGTCAACGAACGCACCAACTCCACCGCGCGCCAGAAATACGGCCAGACTTTCGCAAATTGGGTCGGCGAAATCATGCAGACCTTTCATGTCGAGAATGACAACGCGTTGCAGCTGCGGGCAGCGGTCACGAATATGCAGCACTTTGTCGAGCTGTTCCTCGCCCTCGACAAACACCAGCGCACAGCCAGAATCGGCAAGCACATGGGCCACAGCGTCACTCGGCTCGTTCGGCTGAAGCGCCAGTGCCACCATGCCAGCGCCCAAGGTTCCGAGATCTGCCGCAACGGCGTGTGGCGAAATCTCGGACAGAACCCCGATGACGGAGCCGCGCGGCAGGCCGCTGGCTGCCAAGCCGCTGGCGAAACTCTGCGCCTGGCGCAGCAGACCTGCCCAATCGGTTGCTTTCCAGATGCCACGATCCTTCTTGCGCAGGATCGTGGCTTTTGGGGTTTCGCCCGCGCGGCGGAGCAGTAACGCCGGGATCGAAAGATCGTTCAACGCCATAGCTTCTTCTTCTTCCAGCGCCGCTGCCCGCGGGCGCCTGCGTCCTTGTGGCCGAGATAGAATTCGCGAATGTCATCACGCGCAAGCAATGCCGCACATTCGTCCTGCATCACGATGCGCCCGACTTCAAGCACATAGCCATAATCAGCGGTTTGCAGCGCAATATGGGCGTTCTGTTCGACCAGGAGTATCGCCACGCCGCGTTCACGATTGATACGCTTGACGATCTCGAATATCTGCGTCGTGAGCAGCGGCGAAAGTCCAAGCGAAGGTTCGTCGAGCAGGAGCAGCTTCGGACGTCCCATCAGCGCCCGGCTGATCGCCAGCATCTGCTGTTCACCACCTGATAGCTGGCCCGCGCGCTGCTGCGCTCGTTCCTTAAGCCTTGGGAAATAGCCGAAGCACATTTCCAGATCTTGCGCGATGCCATCCTTATCGCGCCTTGTGTAGCTGCCCATCACCAGGTTTTCGGCGACGCTGAGGAAGGGAAAAATCTCCCGACCTTCGGGCGAATGGCAAATCCCGGCCCGCATCACCCGATCCGGCGTTTGTCCCGCAATCGACTGGCCTTGAAAAATGATCTCGCCGCGATCGGCATCGAGCACGCCCGAAATCGTGCGCAGAATTGTGGTCTTGCCGGCACCATTGGCGCCCAGCACAGTGACAATTTTACCCTCGGGCACGTCAATCGAGACGCCTCGGATTGCCTGAATTGGCCCGTAATAGGTCTCGATGCCGGAAACCTGGAGCATTGGCGCGCTCATGCTGGCGCCCCCCCAATATAGGCGCGGATCACTTCGGGATCGTTTTGCACTTCACTCGACGTACCCAGCGCCAGGATGCGCCCGCTCGCCAACGCCAGCACCCGGTCCGACACCATATGAACCAGCTTCATATCATGCTCGACCATGATAATCGTAACCCCGAGATCGCGCCTGATGTCACCGATCCAGTGTCCCATTTCTTCGGTCTCCTCGACGTTCAGGCCAGAAGATGGTTCATCGAGCAGCAACAAACGCGGCTCGATGCACAAAGCCCGGCCGAGCTCAACCACTTTGCGGACACCGTAGGGGAGGTTGGCGATCAACTGGTCGCGGTAGCGTTGCACCCCGAGAAATTCGATGACCTCCTCGGCTTTTTCACGATGGGCGATTTCCGCGTCACGCACCGCCGAGGTGAAGCCGAGTTGGGCAAGCAGCCCAACCTTGCTGTGGCAATGGCGGCCGATCAGCAAGTTCTGCAGCAGGCTGGCATTGGCGAATAATTCAATGTTCTGGAAGGTGCGGGCAATCCCCAAGCTCGCAATGGTATGGGGCGGAACATTGGTGATGTCGGCGCCGTCGAACATCATCCGCCCGGCAGACGGCGTGTAGATCCGGCTGATCATATTGAATATGGTGGTCTTGCCGGCGCCATTGGGGCCGATGATCGAGAATACCTCGCCCGGCTCCACCGCGAAGCTTACCCCCTCGACGGCACGGATGCCGCCGAAGTTCATCGCGATCTCATCAGCGACAAAAATGCTCATCGCAGTCGCTCCGACTTGGCATAGGATTTTTGTCGACGCGATGCCGCGCGGCGGTGCAATGGGAAAGACTTGCACCAATGCTTCAGTTTCATCCACCGGCCGTTGATGCCGCCCGGTTCGAACATGATGACCAGCACAAGAATAAGCCCGAACAACGAAGGTTCAAGCCCCGGGGTGCGGCCCAGCCCGAACGGCAGATCGTCGCGCACCATTGCGATGGCCTGCGGCAAAAGCCGCATGAACACGGCACCAAAAATCGCGCCATGCATCGACCCGAGCCCGCCGATGAACACAATCGTTACCAGTTGGATCGACAACAGAATATCGAAGCTGTCAGGCGCAAGATGGCGAACGTAGTGCGCATAGAGCCCCCCCGCCAATCCGGTGATGCCAGCGCTGACCCCAAAGGCAATCGATTTTGTAACCGCAAGATTAATGCCCATCGACTGCGCGGAAATCTCACTATCCCGAATTGCCACCATCGCCCGTCCGAGCGGGGCACGTAGGATGTTCAACGCCAACCAGATGACCAGCACCAGCACGATCAGCGATGTATAGTAGGTTCCCATCGCGCCTTGGATTTTCCAACCCAGGATTGTCGGCGTGCGCACGGCAAACCCGTCAAATCCGCCGGTCAGCGCATCCCATTTCTGCAACACAGTCCCGATAATGCTGCCAAATGCGAGGGTTGAGATCGCCAGATAGAGACCGCTCATCCGCAAGGTCGGCACACCGATTGCGACGCCGAATGCCGCTGTTATCACGCCCGCCATAGGCAGGCTGATCAAGAACGGCAAACCCTGCGCGAGCATGATCGCATGGGCATAAGCGCCAATGCCAAGGAAGGCGGCGTGGCCCAGACTGACCAGCCCGGTATAGCCGGTCAGCAACATGAGCCCGACGCCGGCGATGGCGAAGATGAACAGCCCACCGAGTTCACCGACGTAGAACTCCCCCATGACCAGCGGGATTACCGCCAGCGCGACCAGCAAAACAGCGTAGCTTGCTTTGGCCGCAGGGGTCTTGGCCAGCAGTAAGTCCTGCCGATAGCTTACCTTGAAGGGCGCAATCATGGCCTTACACCCTCTTTCTGATGACTTGGCCGAATAGGCCTTGTGGACGCAGGATCAGCACAGCAAGCAGCACGATGTTCGAGGTGACTTCCTGGAAACCGGTCGGCAGATAGAAGCCCGCGAGTTGCTCGACGACGCCCACCACCACACCGCCAACCAGCGCGCCAGGAATGGAGCCAAAGCCGCCGAGGACGGCGGCGGCAAACGCCTTGAAGCCGACGATACCGGAATTCACATCGACCATCTGCACCGGCACCAACAGGATCGCGGCCACCGCGGCAACCCCGGCGCTGATCGCCCAAATCAGCGAGAAAACCCTGCGGACCGGGATGCCCATGTAATAGGCCGCCAACTGGTTCTGCGACGATGCCTGCATGGCAATCCCGAGCCTGGTACGGCTGAAAAACAGATACAGCACCCCGCAAAGCACCAGCGTTCCGAAAATAATCGAGAGATTGTCAGCACCCAACACCAAAGTGTCGCCAAATCGCACGATGCTGTTGGTGAAAGGCGTCACGAACGCGACTGAGTCATACCCCCACGCAATACCTGCGCCGGCGCGGAATATGAACGCCAATCCCAAGGTCAGCATGACGACAGCGAATTGCGGCTGGCCGATAACCCGGCGCAACACCACCGCGTCGAGCAGATAGCCGAATGCTGCCGTGGCCAGGACCGCAAGGCCGGACCCGACCCAGTAATTCATCCCGAATATGCCAACAAAAGTATAGGCCGCGAAGCCGCCAAGCATCATGATTTCGCCCTGGGCGAAATTCACCATTTCGGTGGCCTTGTAGATCAGCACAAAGCCAAGTGCGATTAGGCCGTAGATGCAGCCAGTTGCAGCCCCGTTGATGATGAGCTGCAGCAGCCCCACCACGCTTTCCATTCGCGGCGTTCCTCCCAAATTTTATTAAGGACGCTTATGCGTGCGGTTTTCGGAGGCGTCAATCTGGATTTGGGGTATAGTGGGCGTCATCGCAGGACGCGGTTCCGGCCATGCGATCGGCGGGGCTTCCTTGCGGGGTGGCCCCCTAGCATACTGTGGAAGATCGATCCGGAGTTCGCCGCCATGAAGCATTCCGCTGTCACACTTGAAGATAAATATGCGACAGATAGCGACAGGTTCTACCTGACGGGCACCCAGGCTTTGGTGCGCCTGCCGATGTTGCAGCGTGAACTGGACGTAGCCGCCGGCCTGAATACCGCAGGTTTCGTGTCGGGCTATCGTGGCTCCCCGCTCGGGCAGGTCGATATTCAGATGTGGGCGGCGCGCAAGCACCTCGAAAATCACCACATTCAGTTTCGCCCGGCAGTGAACGAGGAACTGGCCGCCACTGCCATCTGGGGCACCCAGCAATTGCCCCTGACGCGGGGCGCCAAGTATGATGGCGTGTTCGCGTATTGGTATGGCAAAGGCCCTGGGGTTGACCGCGCTGGCGATGCGTTCCGCCACGCCAACTATGCCGGCACCAGCCGCCATGGCGGCGTGCTGCTGATGGCGGGTGACGACCATGCCTGCAAATCATCCACCGTCCCACACCAGTCCGAACCAGCGCTGATGGCGGCCGGTGTGCCAATTCTGGTGCCGGCCGATGTGCGCGATTTGCTCGAACTTGGCCTGCATGGCTGGGCAATGTCGCGCTGGTCAGGGCGGCTGGTCGGTTTCAAGACCGTCGGCGATGTGATGGATAGCGCGGCGTCTGTCGAATTCGACCTGAAATCATTCCGCATCCGTTTGCCCAATGGCGAATTCCCCAATGCCGGCATTCGCCTGCCCGATGTCGCGTTGGAACAGGAAGCACGGGTCTTCGCGGTTGGGCTGCCGGCGGCAGTGGATTACGCCCGCGCCAATGGCCTCGATCGGATTGTGATGGACCCACCGGGCGCCCGGATCGGCGTCATCACCGCCGGCAAGTCCTATCAGGATACGCGGCAGGCTTTTGCCGATCTCGGCCTTGGTGATCGGGCGCCGGTTCGGTTGCTAAAGCTCGCATTGGTGTGGCCGATCGATCGGGCCACCATCCAAGCCTTCGCCCAAGGTCTCGATGAAATCATCATCATTGAGGAAAAAGCCCCGATCATCGAACAACAGGTGCGTGACACGCTGTACGACAGTGCCAACCGCCCGACGATTTACGGCAAGCGCGATCCGGCCGGGCAGGTGTTCCTGCGTGATTATGGCGAGTTCACCTCGTCTGAACTCGCGATCATGCTCGGCGGGCGGCTGGCGTGGATCGTTGACAATGACGATATTCGCGGTCGCATCGGCTTCCTGAAGGATCAGGCGACGAAGATTGCGCGCGGCGAAATTCTCGCCGTCCGGCGGCCTTTTTTCTGTTCCGGCTGCCCGCATAACACGTCCACCAAAGTTATCGACGGCAGCCGCGCATTGGGCGGCATTGGCTGCCACACTTTGGCAATGTGGATGGATCGCAGCACCGAAACGTTCAGCCAAATGGGCGGCGAAGGCATAGCCTGGATTGGGCAAGCGCCGTTCACCGAAGAAACCCATGTTTTCGCCAATCTTGGCGACGGTACGTATTTTCATTCGGGCTACATGGCCATCCGAGGTGCTGTGGCTTCGGGCGTCAATATCACCTATAAAATCCTCTATAATGACGCTGTCGCAATGACAGGTGGACAGCCGCTCGACGGGCAGTTAACCGTGCCGCAGATCAGCCGCCAAGTGCTGGCCGAAGGGGCCAAGCGGGTTGTGGTTGTCACCGACGAGCCTGAGAAATATGACGATGTCACCGATCTCGCGCCCGGCACGAAAGTTTATCATCGGCGCGAAATGGAGGCCCTGCAGCGCGAACTCCGCGAAACCCCGGGCTGCACCATTCTGATCTACGACCAGACCTGCGCCAGCGAGAAGCGCCGCCGTCGCAAGCGTGGCACGTTCCCCGATCCGGCCAAGCGCGCCTTCATCAACCCAGCGGTTTGCGAGGGATGCGGAGATTGCTCGAAAGCCTCCAACTGCCTGTCGGTGCAACCGCTGGCGACCGAATTCGGCACCAAACGGCGCATCGATCAATCAAGCTGCAACAAGGATTTTTCCTGCGTCGAAGGCTTCTGCCCGAGCTTTGTGACCGTGCACGGCGGCGGACTGAAGAAACGCCAGAAAGTCGATGCCAGGGCATTCGATCTGCCCGACCCGGTTTTGCCATCGCTCGCCGAACCCTGGAACATCCTGGTCACCGGCATTGGCGGCACGGGGATTGTCACCATTGGTGCGCTGCTCGGGATGGCGGCCCATCTCGATGGCCTGCATGTGACGTCGCTCGACATGATGGGCATGGCGCAGAAGGGCGGCAGCGTTTTCAGCCATATCCGCCTGGCTGCCGACGCCGCGCAGTTGCACGGCTTGCGGGTCAGCCGCGGCGACGCCAACGTGTTGCTGGCCTGCGACATGGTGGTGGGTGCCAGCAAGGACGCGCTGGCGACCCTGCGGGCTGGCGTAACCCATGCGGTGTTGAACACTTACGAGACACCCACCGGTGATTTCGTGATGGATACCAACACTGTCATGCCCGGCGCACGTCTGCGGCGGGCCATCGCCGATGTGATTGGCGATGGCGCAGTCGATGCCCTCAACGCGACCGCTTTGGCAACCGCCTTGATGGGTGACTCGATTGCCACCAACCCCTTCATGCTCGGCTATGCCTGGCAGAAAGGCTTGGTACCGCTCAGCCTCGATAGTCTCATGCGCGCCATCGAGTTGAATGGCACCGCCACAGCGGCCAACACAGCCGCCTTTACCTGGGGTCGCGAAGCGGCGGTAAATCTCGCTCCGGTTGCCGAAGCGGCGGGGATCAGCGTCGAGGTTGCGGCGCCGAAAACCCTCGATGACATCATCGCCGGCCGCGCCGCCCATCTGGCCGCCTACCAGAACCGCACCACCGCGCGGCGCTATCAGGCATTGGTTGCCAAGGTGAGGGCGAAGGAAGAAATGCTGTTTTCGGGCGGCACCGCGTTGACCGAGGCGGTGGCGAAGAACTTCGCCAAATTGATCGCCTACAAGGATGAATACGAGGTCGCGCGGCTGTACGCCGACCCGGCCTTCAAGGCGCAGCTGGCGGCACAGTTCGAAGGGACGGAGCGGGTGGAATTTCATCTCGCCCCGCCGATCTTCGCCAAGCGTGACAAGACCACCGGGCATTTGATCAAGCAGGCCTATGGCCCGTGGATGTTCTCCGCCTTTGCGGTGCTGGCGAAGCTGAAATTCCTGCGCAACACATCGTTCGACCCGTTCGGTCGCACGGCCGAACGCCAGGCCGAGCGCGCGTTGATCGCGGAATATGAGGCCGATATTGGCGCGGTGTTGCAGGCTTTGTCGGCTAAGAACCTGTCGGTGGCCGTGGCGATCGCCGCATTGCCGGACAAGATACGTGGCTTCGGGCACGTGAAGGACCGCAGCATGCGGGAAGCGGCGTTGGAGCGCGGGCGGTTGCTGGCGCAGTTGACCGTGGCGCCGATGGCGGTTGCGGCGGAGTAGCTGGTGCTGCTGCATCGCCGGCGACGCACACAGATGAGCGCCGGTAGTAATGCCGCTTGCCGAGGATGGCGAGATCGCACAATTATCGCCGAAGGTGTCGGGGACGACGACGATGGCCAAACCGGGCGTGACGAAGCCAAGAACGCCGATAGCGATCTTGAGTCTCAAAATTACTCTCGTCGGCATCAAGCCGCCGATCTGGCGCCGGATTTTGGTGCCCGATACGATGATCCTTGGTGACCTGCATGTGGCGATCCAGGTGGCGATGGGCTGGTATAATTGCCACATGCACAGCTTTGACATTGACGGAAAAGGGTATGGTGACGTCACCGCTGACGACGAGGTGGCCAACGAAAACACGCTCAATCTGCGTCGTGTCGTCAAAACCGGTGTGACGACATTCAGCTATACTTATGATTTCGGCGACAACTGGGAACACCACATCACCATCGAGAAGCCCAAGGCAAAGCTTCCAGGACCGCCTTACCCGCAGTGCGTCACCGGCAAGCGCGCCTGCCCGCCCGAGAATTCTGGCGGCATCTGGGGCTATCGCGAATCGCTGGAAATTCTCGCCGACCCCGCCCATCCCGAATACGCCGAGCGCCGCGAATGGTTCGAAGACGACCTCACCCCAGAGGCGTTCGATCTTGCCGACGTCAACCTTCACCTCGCAGCTGTCTTCAAAAACGCCTGACCGACAGACTTCCCCGGCCCAACAATGCGTCCTGCCTTATCGCGCTAACCTTGGCGGCAGCGGGCGCGCATGGCATGTAATATGGAATATAGTGCCTGGAGCTGACACCTTGATCTCCGATTTTCTCGCCGCACACCGCGACGCCCAGACCGCCATGCTCGCGACCCTGGTGCGAACCCCATCCGACAACCCGCCAGGCGACATGACACCGCACGCCGAGGTAACCGCCGGGCTGCTGGCGGCGATGGGTTTCACGGTGGAGCGCCATGTGGTGCCCGCTGCCGAAACGGCTGCGCAGGGGATGATTAGCTGCACCAACCTTGTGGTGCGCCA
>JANYCX010000146.1 GCA_025360065.1 Acetobacteraceae bacterium
CGCGTTTTGGGTCGCCGCACCGGATTCCATCAGGCGGCGCACCAGATCGCCCGGCGGCGGCAGATCGGCGGTATGGCACAGCCGTATCAGCACCATTTCGGCCGCCGCCCGGCGGTCCGGCGCGCTTTCGACCTCGGCGCAGCCTTTCAGCAGCATCTGCCAGGCGCGGCCAAGTAGGGGGATCGACAGCTGATCGGCGAGTGCCGCCCCGCGCACCCGCTCGGTTTCCGACAAATCCAGCCCGTCGCGCAGGCCGGGCACCGATTTCAGCCTTGTCAGCAGATGCACCAGCTCAAGCAGGTCCTGCAGCATCACCCCCATATCGGCGCCATGGGCGTGGGCGCGGTCGGTGATCGCCAGCGCGGCGGCCGGTTTGCCGCCCATCACCGCCTCGAACAGATCATACATCGCCTCCCGATCGGCGAGGCCGAGCATGTCGGACACTGCCTGGGCGGCAATTTCGGCGCCAGGATCGGTTTGCGCAATCGCCTGATCGAGCAGTGACAACCCGTCGCGCGCTGAGCCATCGGCCGCGCGGGCAATCAGGGTCAGCGCTTGCGGCGCAATCGCGACACCTTCCTGCGTAGTGACGCTGGCAAACAGCCCGGCGAGTTCGACCACCGAAATGCGCCGCAGATCGAAGCGCTGGCAGCGCGACAGAACGGTGACCGGCACTTTGCGAATTTCGGTGGTGGCGAAGATGAACTTCACATGCGGCGGTGGTTCTTCCAGCGTTTTCAATAGGGCATTAAAGGCCGGCTTGGACAGCATGTGCACTTCGTCGAGCACAAAGACTTTCGTGCGTGCCTGCATCGGGCGAAAGCGCACGCCTTCAATGATCTCGCGGATGTTTTCGATGCTGTTATTGGATGCGGCATCCATTTCCACCACATCGGGGTGGCGGTCGGCCAAAATCGCCCGGCACATGTCGCACACTCCGCACGGATCGACGGTCGGCCCGCCCGTCCCGTCGGGGCCGACGCAGTTCAACGCGCGGGCGATGATGCGGGCCGTGGTGGTTTTGCCGACGCCGCGCACCCCGGTCAGCATGAAGGCGTGGGCAACGCGGCCTGATGCAAAGGCGTTGCGCAGGGTGCGCACCATGGCTTCCTGGCCGACCAACTGGTCAAAGCGGACGGGGCGGTATTTCCGCGCCAACACCCGGTATTGCACCGTCGCCACCGACCGTTGCAGCGCGACTGGCGCGGCATCGCCGAACAGGCCGGGGCCGTCTTGGGGGGGATCCGGTAGCTTGGTTTCGTCCTGGAACAGGCCGGACATGGTGTGCCCCAGGGTGAGAGGGTGGGAGGCCGACTAAACGACCCGAGCGTAAACTCGTTGCGGCTGCTTCCTTCCGGATCTGACCGGGTTGGCGAGGCGCCCGTCCGCCGCCGACCTCCCACTGCGTATATCGTGCATTGTGGGCGCGTTCGCAAGCCGGTTGCGGCAACCGTCCCCACATGGCAGTTTCGCGCTGCAGCTAGCAGGATACCGGATGTGACCCTTATCATCGCCTCGCGTCCCAATGCCTATACCGGCAGTCCGCTCGACCGGGTTGCCGAACGCCGTACCGATGATGCCTGGATTGCGGCGGCCCTGGCCTCGCCAGAAGTCATCATTGTCCCGGTTTGGCGTGCCCGCAGCCTGTTGCGCGGGGTGGATGTGCGGCGGCCGGAAGCGGTGTTTCTGGCTGGGCCACAAGCCGCCGCGATCCTGGCGCGCGCTGACCATTGGGCGTTTCTGGGGCTACGTGACGGCGTGCCGGTATTCAGCGTCGATGTGAGCACCGAGGACAACACCGCGCCGTTGCTGCCGGACGGGCTGGAAGCCGGGTTTGCCGATCTGCGCGCCACCATGGGATTGCTCAACGGGCATGACGCGTCCGTGCTCGCCCACGCCCGCGGGCTGATGCATTGGCGCACCAAGCATCGCTTCTGCGGCATTTGCGGATCGGCCTGCGAGCCGAAATCGGCCGGCCATGTCATGCATTGCACCGGCTGCGGCGTCGATCATTTCCCGCGTACCGATCCGGCCGTCATTATGCTGGTGCACAGCAAAGGGCGCGCGCTGCTTGGCCATTCCGCCCGCTTCCCGACATCGACGATGTATTCCACCCTGGCAGGCTTTGTGGAACCAGGCGAAAGCCTGGAAGAAGCGGTGGCGCGCGAAGTGTTTGAAGAATCTGGCATCCGCGTCACCAATGTGCGCTATCACAGCAGCCAGCCCTGGCCGTTCCCGGCATCGATCATGCTCGGCTTTTACGCCGAGGCCACGACTGAGGAGATTACCATCGACCCCGAGGAACTCACCGACGCACGCTGGTTCAGCCGCGCCGAAATGCACAGCCCGCGTGACCACGGCTTCATGCTGCCGCGCGGTGACAGCGTGGCGAGCCGGTTGATCGAAGACTGGCTGGCAAGCGAATGAAACCTTATCTGCTATTGGCGGCCCTGGCGCTCGCCGGATGCGGCGCGCTCGATCCGGATGCCGGCTTCACCAATGCTGAATGCCGGACAATGATGTATGCCAATCCTGCCGTGAAGGAGGCGTTGGCGATCGTCGCGATCAGCGGCAACATTGCGCGTGGCGAGGAACGCCCCGCCCTCGAAGCCGCCAAGCAGCGCGCCTATAATGGCTGCCTGCGCGACAAGGGCCTGCTGCGGGGCGGTGGCGTCCAGCCGGTCAAAAAATAGACCGTCAGATCGTCAGCGTGCCATCCATCGCCGCGCTGTAGCGGGTGGATATTTTCGCCCAGTCCAGCACGTTCCACCATGCGGCGAGGTAGTCGCCGCGGCGGTTCTGGTATTTCAGGTAATAGGCGTGCTCCCAGACGTCGTTGCCCATCAGCACGAACGTGCCGTCCATCAATGGCGAGTCCTGGTTGGGGCGCGCGGTGAGGCCGAGCTTGCCTTGGCGGGTCACGGTCACGAATACCCAGCCGGAGCCGAATTGGCCAAGCCCGGCACGATTGAAGGCGGTTTGCAAGGCGGCCAAGCCGCCAAAATCCCGGTCAATCGCTGCCGCCAGCGCCCCGTCTGGCGCACCACCCTTGCCGCCCATGATCTGCCAGAACATCGAATGATTGGCGTGCCCGCCGCCAGTGTTGCGCACAACAGTGCGGATTGAGTCTGGTATCGTGCTGACCTGGGCCAGCAGGGCGGGCAGCTTGAGCTCTGCCAATTGGGCATGGTCCTTCAGCGCGGTGTTGAGCGCGCCGATAAAGGCCGCGTGATGGCGATCATGATGGATCATCATGGTCTGGGCATCGATATGCGGTTCATTGGCATCGAACCCATAGCCCAGTGGCGGCAGGGTAAACGGTCCGGGCGCAGCGGTCTGTGCAACGGCCAGCTTGGCCTGAGGGGCAACAAACAGGCCAATTCCAGCGGCAATCATCGTACGACGAGACAATAACGACATGGCATCCCCCTATGACTTTGTGCAACGCTAGCCCAAAGTAGCCTGCAAATTATTCAACATTTTCATTCCCTACGGAAATTTCATCTTGGGTGGTTTCCAATGCGAAGGCCGCTGCCATCAACGCCTTGGTGTAAGGTTCCGTGGGCGCCCCAAAGACCTGTTCGGCCGGGCCTTGTTCAACCACCTGGCCGCGTCGCATGACGACCACCCGATGGGCCAAAGCCCGCACCACCGTCAGGTCGTGGCTGATGAACAAATAGCCGAGGCCGCGATCCATTTGCAGGCGCCGCAGCAGCGCGACGATCTGGCCCTGCACGGATCGGTCGAGCGCGCTGGTTGGTTCGTCCAGCACCACAAAACGCGGCTGCAATACCATCGCGCGCGCAATGGCGATGCGCTGACGCTGGCCGCCGCTGAATTCATGTGGGTAGCGGCCGATGATGTCGGTCGGCAACCCGACCTCGGACAGCGCCGCGGCAACCTGGGCCGCGCGCGCGGCCGCTTTCAGCTTGGGCGCGTGGACCGCCAGGCCTTCGCCGATGATGTCGCCCACCGTCAACCGTGGTGACAGGCTGCCGTACGGGTCCTGAAAAACGATCTGCATATCCGCCCGCAGTGCCCGCATCTGCCGATGGCCGAGGCTCGCGAGGTCCACTCCGCCGACCCGCACCGTCCCAGTGGCGCGTTGCAGGCGCAGCAGGGCAAAGCCCATCGATGATTTGCCCGAGCCGCTTTCGCCGACCAGCCCGACGGTTTCGCCGGCATGGATGCTGATCGACACATCATCGACCGCGCGCAATTCCGCGACCTGGCGGCGCAATACGCCGCGACGGATCGGGAAGCTGACCCCGACATGGTCGGCGGCGACCAGCACGGGTGCACCCGGCGCTAAGGGCAGCGGCCGGCCGCGCGGCTCGGCATCAAGCAGCATCCGCGTATAGGCGTGCTGCGGGCGGGTGAAAATATCCTGGGTGGTGCCGTGCTCAACGATGCGGCCACCCTGCATGACGCAGACCCGATCGGCGCAGCGCCGGACGATCGCAAGGTCGTGGGTGATCAGCAGCAGTGCCAGCCCGCGCGCGGATTTTTCGTCCGCCAGCAGCTTGAGGATCTGGGCCTGAATGGTGACATCGAGCGCGGTCGTCGGCTCATCGGCGATCAGCAGCTTGGGATCGTTGGCGAGCGCCATCGCGATCATCACCCGCTGGCGCTGGCCGCCGGAAAGCTGATGGGGAAACGCGTCGAGCCGGTCGACGGCATCGGGGAACCCGACCTCACGCAGCAAATCCACCGCCTGGGTCTGGGCCTCGGCTTGGGTCAGGGTGCGATGCAGCTCCATCGCCTCACGCACTTGTTGGCCGATCCGCATCAGCGGGTTGAGGCTGGTCATCGGTTCCTGGAAAATCATCCCCGCCACACCGCCGCGGGAGCTTTGCAGGCGGGCAGCGTCGGCAGTCAGAATATCGAGACCATCCAGCGTCACCCGGCCCGACACCATCGCCCCCGGGGGTTGCAGTTGCAGCAGCGACAGCGCAGTGAGCGACTTGCCCGAGCCGCTTTCGCCGACCAGCGCCAGGGTTTCGCCGCGATCGAGGCGGAATGAGACCTGTTCCACGACGGTTTGGTTGCCGAAGCGGATGGTGAGGTTTTCGACTTCGACGAGGCTCATGGCGAGCTTAGCCTGGAAGACACGGCAAGCAGTTCTTTTTGTGAACAAAAAGAACCAAAAAAACTTTTTGACACTGGCGCACCGCGGCTGGTACGCACTCGGAACCAAAGTGGGAAGTTTTTTTGCTTCTTTGTTTTCAAACAAAGAAGACCTTCCTTCGCTTTCCCGCGATTGCTCATTTCGGCACCTTGCGCGGATCAAACGCATCGCGCACCGCTTCGCCAATGAAAATCAGCAGGGTCAGCACCCCACCGAGCACCACGAAGGCGACCACGCCCAACCACGGTGCCTGGAGATTATTCTTGCCCTGGGCGACAAGTTCGCCAAGGGACGGCGCGCCGGGCGGCAGGCCGAAGCCGAGGAAGTCGAGCGTGGACAGGACGGCAACCGAGCCGGACAGGGTGAACGGCAGATAGGTCAGTGTCGCGACCATCGCGTTGGGCAGGATATGGCGCCACATGACGGCGATATCCGACACCCCGAGCGCCTTGGCGGCGCGGACATATTCGAGATTGCGGCCGCGCAGAAACTCGGCGCGCACCACCCCGGTAAGGTTCATCCAGCTGAACAGGAGCAAAAACAGCAGCAGCACCATGAAGGACGGCGTGATGATGCTGCCCAGGATGATCAGCAGATAAAGCTGCGGCATCCCGGCCCAGACCTCAATAAAGCGTTGCGATAGCAAATCGGTCAGTCCGCCGCGATAGCCTTGGATCGCGCCGGCGGCGATGCCGATGACCGATGACAGGATTGTGAGCGCGAAACCGAACAGCACCGACAGGCGAAACCCATAGACCACGCGGGCGAAAACATCGCGGGCGAGGTCATCAGTGCCGAGAATGTTGCGCCAGCTTGGCGGCGCCGGGGCGGGCACGGACAGGTTTTTCACCACGCTGTTGAAGCGGTAGCGCACTGGAGGCCAGATCATCCAGCCATCGGCGGCGATAGTGTCAGCCAGCACCGGATCGGAATAATCCGCGATGGTGGGCATCAGGTCGGCGCCGAAGGCATTTTCGGAATAATCGTTCAGCACCGGGGAAAACCAGTCGCCCTTGTAGTGGATCAGCAGCGGGCGATCGTTGCACAGAAATTCAGCGAACAGGCTGGCGATGAACAGCGCAAGGAATATTCGCAACGACCACAGCCCGCGTTTATGGGCGCGAAAGGCGGCGATGCGGCGGCGGGCAATCGGCGGCAGGGTCATCGGCGGTCAAAATCGATGCGCGGATCGACGATGGTGTAGATCATGTCGCCGAGGATCTGCATCACCAGGCCGAGCAGGGTGAAGATATAAAGTGTGCCGAACATCACCGGATAGTCGCGCCTGATCGCGGATTCAAAGCCCAGCAGGCCAAGCCCGTCGAGCGAGAACACAATTTCCACCAGCAGTGCTGACGAAAACACCATCGCCAGAAACGCCGCCGGGAAACCCGCGATCACCAGCAGCATCGCGTTGCGGAAGATGTGGCGATAGAGGATGCGGTTTTCCGACGCCCCTTTGGCGCGTGCGGTCACGACGTATTGTTTACGGATTTCTTCCAGAAACGAATTCTTGGTCAGCATGGTCAGGCTGGCAAACCCGCCGACCACCAGGGCTGTCGTCGGCAGCACGATGTGCCACAGATAATCCATGATCCGCGCCGGCCAGCCCCAGAGATCGGCCCCGGGACTGGATAATCCGCGCAACGGGAACCATTGCACGAAACTGCCGCCGGCAAACATCACCACCAGAAGAATGGCGAACAGAAAGCCCGGAATTGCGTAGCCAACCAGCACCACCACGCTGGAGGTGACATCGAACCGGCTGCCATCGCGCACCGCCTTGGCGATGCCGAGCGGGATCGACACCAGATAGACCAGCAAGGTTGACCATAGCCCGAGCGACACCGACACCGGCAATTTTTGGCCAATCAGTTGCAGCACCGTCGCATCACGGAAGAAGCTGCGGCCAAAATCGAAGCTGAGGTAATCGCGTAGCATGGTGACGAAGCGCACATGCGCCGGCTGGTCAAAGCCGAACATGCGCTTGATGTCGGCGACCATCACCGGGTCGAGCCCGCGCGCGCCGCGATAGGCGCCGTCGGTGCTGGGCGCGCTGGTTTCCCCGGTGCTGCCCGCGGTCATCCGTCCGGTGGCCGAGCCACCTTTGCCGCGCAGTTCCGCCATCATCTGTTCGACCGGGCCGCCAGGGGCAAATTGCACCACGACGAAATTAATCGCGATAATGCCGAATAATGTGGGGATCACCAGCAGGCAGCGCCGCAGCAGATACCCCAGCATGGGTTATTTCCCCGCCTTGCGGGCGGCGTCGTTGGCGGCGGCACGCGCGGCATCGAACCACCAGGCATCAAGCGCCAAGCCGACCCGGACCGGCTTGGTGGGATGGCCGAAGCGGTCCCAGTGCACCACCCAGCTTGCCCGGTTGTGCCAATGCGGCACCGCGTACCAATTCCACAGCAACACCCGGTCAAGCGCGCGGGTCGCGGTGATGAGGGCGGCGCGGTCAGGTGCGACCAGGATGTGGTTGATCATCGCCTCGACTGCCGGATGGCACACCCCGGCGGCGTTGTCGCCGCCCTCGAGCTTGGCAGACTCGCAGCCCCAAAACCCAGTTTGCTCATTGCCCGGACTGTCGGACTGGCCAACCACCCCGTCGGTCATATCGAAATCATAGCTGTCCGACAGGCGCTGATACTGCGCCGGATCGACGGTGCGCACCCGCGCATCGATGCCCAACCGCGCGAGCCATTGCACATAAGGCAGCGCCACCCGTTCCATCGCCGGCTGGGACAACAGGATTTCGAAGCTCATTTGCTGGCCGGCGGCGTTCACCAGTTTGAGGTCTTTGATCTCCCATCCCGCCGCCTTTAACAGCCCCAAGGCGATGCGCAATCCGGCGCGGTTATTGCCCGATGCATCGGTCACCGGCAGTTTGAAGTCATCGGTGAACAGGGCCGCCGGCAGCTGGGCGCGAAACGGGTCGAGCAATACGCGCTCGGCGGCCGACGGCAAACCGGACGCGGCGAGTTCGCTGTTGCTGAAATAGCTGCTGGTGCGGGCATAGGCGCCGTAGAACAGATTGGCGTTGACCCATTCAAAGTCAAACACCCAGGCGAGTGCCTGGCGCACCCGCACGTCGGCGAAGATCGGCCGTCTAGTGTTCATGAAGAAGCCCTGCATGCCGGTTGGCAGGCGATGCGGCAGGGCCTCCTTCTTGACCAGACCTTTTTCCACGGCGGGGAAATCATAGGCGGTAGCCCAGGCTTTCGAGCTGGTTTCCTGGCGGAAATCGACCTGACCAGCCTTGAGCGCCTGGAGGGCGATGGTGTCGTCGCGAAAATACTCGGTACGCATGCGGCCAAAATTGGCCAGCCCCTTGCCGGTCGGCAGATCTTTGGCCCAGTAATTTGGTACCAGCGCGAGCGTGACGCTGCGGCCAAGCTCGAAATCGGCGACGCGGTAGGGGCCAGACCCGAGCGGGGCTTCGGTGAGCGGCTTGCTGAAGTCGCGGCCTTGCCACCACGCCTTCGGCAGCACCACCAACTGGCCGAGGATAAGTGGCAATTCGCGATTGGTGGTGATCTTGAAGCGAAACCCGACCCGGTCCGGCGCTTCGACAATGGCTTCGGCGACATCGGCGTAATATTGCCGGTAGCGCGGCTTGCCCTGGTCACGCAACGCATTGAACGTCCAGGCGACATCGTCGGCCGTTACCTTGCTGCCATCGTGGAAGCGGGCTTCTGAGCGCAAGGTGAAACTAACCCCTTTGTTCTCCGGCCAGACCGTGATCGCACTGGCGAGATGACCGTAATAGGCCTCCGGCTCGTCTTCATTGGACCGCATCAGCGTGTCGTAAATTCGCCCGACCGAGGCGGCCGGGCTGCCGCGCACGATGAACGGGTGGAAACTGTCGAAACTGCCGACCGCGCCCAGCACCAATTCGCCGCCCTTGGGGGCGTTGGGGTTCACGTAGGGGAAATGCGGGAAATTCGCCGGCAGTTCAGGTGGGCCGAGCAAAGACAGCCCATGCACCGCGGTTTGCGCGCGCGCAGGCATGACAAAGCCGAACAACAGGAAAAACAACAGGATGGGCCGCACGCGACGTCTCCGCTTCGACAACGCAAACAGTCATAGCTGTCCCCATCGGCGACCACCACTCCCGATCCGCTATCCGGCGAGGAATTTCAGCGCGGCGGGCAGTAAAGCCGGGTCACCGACCACCAAGGTCCGGCCATCGCCATCGGCGTGCAGCTTGTTGCCGTGCCAATCGGTCATCCGCCCGCCAGCCCCTTCGATGATCGGCACGATTGCCGCCCAATCCCACACTTTCATGCTGCATTCGACGATGATGTCGATCTGACCGAGGGCTGCCAGGCCATAGGAATAGCAATCGCCGCCGAAACTGCTCCGGCGGGCGGCCCGGCGCAGCGCGTTCCAGCGTGGGGTTTCAATGTCGTCGAACATGTCGGGGCTGGTGCAGGATGCCTCGGCGTTTGCCAGATCGGGGCAGGGCCGGCAGCCGGGGCGGCCACCCATCGGGCCGGTGAAAGTTGTCGCCCGGCCAGCAGCACCGATCCAGCGTTCGCCGGTCACGCATTGGTCGATAATGCCGAGGATGGGGGTGTCGCCATCCATCAGGGCGATCAAGGTGCCGAAGGTCGGGCGTCCGGTAATGAAGGCACGGGTGCCGTCGATTGGGTCGAGTACCCAGCGATAGCGGGCATTTTCGTTTTCGAGGCCGAATTCCTCACCCAATATGCCATGATCGGGGAAGCGTTCGGACAGCACTGCGCGGATTGCCCGTTCGGCGGTGCGGTCGGCGATGGTGACCGGGCTTGCGTCGCTTTTCAGATCGGCACCGATACCGGCGCGAAAGAACGGGCGAATCACCGCGCCAGCGACGTCGGCGGCGGCATTGGCCGCCGCCAGCCAGCCATCTATCATGTTAAGGTAGCGGGCATATTATGGCAGCGGGACCGGCGTTTTCGACAGCGTCCGCAGATAGGCGACGATTTCGGCGCGCTGCTTGTCGCTGTTCAGGCCGGCATAGGCCATCTTGGTGCCAGGGATGAAGGCAGCCGGCTTCTTCAGCCAGGCATTGAGGTCTTCATAGGACCAAACGCCACCCTTGGCCTTGACGTTGGCCGAATAAGCGAAACCAGCGCTAGCGCCGCGCGGGCGGGTCATCGTGGCATAAAGATTCGGACCCACGCCGTTCTTGCCGCCTTCGGCAAAGGTATGGCATGCGCCGCACTGCTTTTTGGCGTTGGCGTCGCCCGCCGCGACATCGGCGGCCGCAATCATCGGCGAGATCGGCACCAGAGCTTCGACCTTGGCGCCGCCGGCGACCGGGGCAATTGCAGCGTCGACCTTCCAGGCCGGGTCGTGCAAATGATGCGGATGGATCAGCGCGCCACCAATGATACCCGTCACCATGAAGGTGATGCCGGCAACCAGAAATGCGGCGATTGCCTTGTTAATCTCCATGGCGTCCATAACGATGTCGTTCCTCAAACTGCTGCAATGGCCCCGCCGCATTGCGCGGTGGCAGGCCTCTACCTAGACTGCGCCGCACCTTAAAGAGCAGCGCTTAACGCATCAACCCACGCCAGGGCCAAAAATCACCCATGCAACCCATCGTCCTCATCCCCTCACGCATGGCCGCCACGCGCCTGCCCGGCAAGCCGCTGGCCGACATCAATGGCCGGGCGATGATCTTGCATGTGCTCGACCGCGCCCGCGAAGCCGATATCGGCCCGGTCGCGGTCGCCTGCGGGGACGCGGAAATTGCCGATGCCATCCGCGCCGATGGCGGCATTGCGGTGCTAACTGACCCGACTTTGCCGCGCGGATCGGACCGGGTGCATGCGGCTTTGTCGATCCTTGACCCTGGCGGCCGGCATGATGTGATTGTCAATTTGCAAGGCGATCTGCCGACCATCCCGCCGGATTATCTGCGCGCGGTGCTGGCGCCGCTCAACGATCCGGCGATTGATATTGCCACCTTGGTCGCGCCCATCACCAGCGACGAAGAAGCCAATGCGTCGCAGGTGGTCAAGGCGGCGTGCAGTTTCGATGGCGGGCGGGCGGTTTCGCCGGCTTTGTATTTTTCCCGCGCGCCGATCCCGTGGGGCGATGGGCCGCGCTGGCACCATATCGGGATTTACGCGTTTCGCAGGCAGGCGCTGGCGCGCTTCGTGGCGCTGCCGGAATCGCCGCTTGAACGGCGCGAATCGCTCGAACAACTGCGCGCGCTGGAAGCCGGGATGCGGATATCCTGCGCGCGGGTGGAATATGCCCCGTTTGGCGTTGACACGCCGGACGATCTAGAACGCGCCATTCGCGAGCTTAAACGGACCCAAAAATGACCGGTGTTATCGCTTTCCAGGGCCGCCCTGGCGCCTATTCGGACCTTGCCTGTCGCAATGCCTACCCCACCATGACCACCTTGCCGTGCCACACCTTCGATGCCGCGATGGAAGCGGTGCGGTCGGGCGCGGCCGATCTGGCGATGATCGCGACGGAAAACAGCCTCGCCGGTCGGGTGCCGGACGTGCATTCACTGCTGCCGGCATCGGGGCTGTTCGTGGTCGGCGAGGTGTTCCAGCGCGTTGAACACTGCCTGCTGGCAATCAAGGGCGCGACCGAGGCCGGGTTGAAAAAGGCGCATTCCCATGCGGTGGCGTTGGGGCAGGTGCGCCGCGTGCTGGCCGAACTCAACCTTGAAGCGGTGGTTGAGTCCGATACTGCCGGGTCCGCCGAATTGCTTGCGCAATGGCAGGACCCAACGAAGTGCGCCATCGCGTCGTCACTCGCCGGCGAATTGTTCGGGCTTGAGATCTTGCGGCGGAATATTGAGGACGCGGCGCACAACACCACCCGGTTTTTTGTGATGGCGCGGGCGCCGATCGGGTTTGCGCCGGGGACGCCGGGGCTGATGACGACGTTCATCTTCCGGGTGCGCAACGTGCCGGCGGCTTTATACAAGGCGCTTGGCGGGTTCGCGACCAATGGGGTGAACATGACCAAGCTCGAAAGCTACATGGTCGACGGGCATTTTTCGGCGACGCAGTTTCTGTGCGATGTCGAAGGGCATCCCGAAGACCCAGCACTTCGCCGCGCGCTGGAGGAACTGACGTTCTTTTCGCGTGAGACGAAGATTCTCGGGGTTTATCCGGCGGCAGCGTTCAGGAAGGCGCAGGGCAGCGGGGATTAGGGGGGGCGGCGGGTCACACTACGACCACCAATCGCCGCCACTCCCGACCCGCGGCTTCCTCCATCATTCCCGCAACCAGTGCGTGCCCTACCGCCACCGGATCGGCAAACCAAAGCGTCGGCCCGGTCTTGGCAAACCCATCCACCCCGCGCGCCACCGCCACCGTCCGGTTCTTGAACGCTGCATACGCCATCACGCCTACCCGCAATTCGGTCACCGGCGGGGCTTTCGGGCGCGGAGCCAGGCATCGACCTCGTCCCAGAAATCTTCCACCAAGGTCGCCGCATCGCGATAGGCATAGGCGCGGACGGTGCGCAGG
>JANYCX010000165.1 GCA_025360065.1 Acetobacteraceae bacterium
CTTGGTAAGGACCCATCCAGGTGCACCAGAGGTAAAAATCACCGACATCGGCTTCGGCGTCTCCCAGGTTCTGCCCGCCTTAGTTCAAGCGTTCTATTGCCCGCCTGACTCGACTATTTGGATGGAGCAGCCAGAAATTCATTTGCATCCACAGGTCCAGGCTGAACTTGCCGACGTCTTCATTTCGGCCATTCAAGCACGTGAAAATGGCCGACCTCGAAATACGCAACTTATTATCGAGAGTCATTCGGAGCACTTCCTAAATCGCCTTCAGCGTCGGATCGCTGAACAAAAGATCAAACCGAATGACGTCGCGGTGTATTTTGCACGACGTATAGCAGGAGAGACCAAGCTCGAACCCCTACAGATGAATTTGTATGGTGAAATCGAAAACTGGCCTGAAAATTTTTTCGGCGACGAGATGGCAGACCTAACGGCCCGCACGGTTGCAGCTGCAGAACGGCGACGGAATGAGAATGGCTCGTGAGCGAATTTGTGATAGATACCAATGTTATCCTGGTCGCAAACGGTAGGCATACAGCTGTCTCCCCGGATTGTATCGAGGAATGTGCCAAGCGTTTGCAGGAGATAATGCGCGCCGGTAAACTCGTGTTGGACGACCGATATCGTATCCTAAATGAGTACCAGAACAAGACGACCCCGAGAAGGGGGAACGGACCGGGCGATGCCTTCGTAAAATGGGCTCTGCAAAATAATGCGAACCCAACCCGGGTGGATATGGTTGCCCTGGAGGATCATATTGATCGCGGCTTTGAAAGCTTTCCTCACGATGCGGAGCTAGAGAGCTTTGATCAACCGGATCGAAAGTTCGTCGCAGTCGCGAACGCCCACGATAGCAAACCACACATTCTCCAGGCGACTGACTCCAAATGGCTCGGGTGGGCCACAGCATTGAACCGGCACGGAATAACGGTCGAGTTCATTTGCCGGGAGGACATCGAGCGCTTTCACGCCAAGAAGACCGGCCCATGACAAGCTTCTACCGTTTCCCGCACATTCCCCATTTGGCCTGGCTGGGCAAGGATGCACCCAGGGAGGACAAGGTCTTGGCACCGCGTGAGGTCGCAATGCTTCTTTCCAGCGAGGTTGTGGTCGAGGAAAAGCTAGACGGCGCCAATCTTGGCGTCTCGCTTGATGATACGGGTGGTTTGCAACTCCAAAATCGCGGTCAGTACATTGGGCGGCCGTTCGGCGGCCAATTCTCCCGCGCAGGTGCGTGGCTCGGACATCACGAGGCGACTTTGATCCATGCCATTGGGAGCGACCTGATACTATTTGGCGAATGGTGCGCGGCCCGTCACACCATAGCCTACGACACACTGCCGGACTGGTTCATCGTATTTGATATTTACCAACGGTCAATCGGCAGGTTCTGGTCCGTGGACCGACGCAATGCCTGGGCGGCCGATGTCGGTTTGCCCTGTGTGCCAGTGCTGGCGCGGCGCCGGGTGACAGCGGACGAATTGATTGCCATCGTAACGTCCGCTTCGAGCCAATTTGGTGCGCGTCCGTTGGAAGGGTTGATGATCCGTCAGGATAACGCGGAATTCCTTCAACAACGCGCCAAGCTCGTGCGACCCGAATTTACCCAATCAATCGGTGAACATTGGCGCAATCGTCGCATCGAATGGAATACGACGGCCAGTTGGTAGCCATTTGATCCTTTCCATCCCCCAACACCTAACGGGGGAACCCGCCCAAATACCCAGGCTGGCGCAGCAACCATCCCGCTTGCAGGCGCGGATCGCGCGCCGGCCGATCCCATGCACGATGGCCCAGGCGGCGTCAGAACCGCTGATCGGGCAGCTTCCCCGCCCCGCTTTACCCGACGCCGACAGGGCGCTAGCTTTCCGCCCAACAAATCAGTGCGGAGGATCGCCCATGTCGTCGGAAAATCTCGTAACCCTGGACGTCAAAGACGGCATCGGGATCATCACCGTCAACAATCCGCCGGTGAACGCGCTCAGCCCTGGGGTTCCCGAAGGCATTACCGCCTGTTTTGAAAAAGCCCACGCCGATCCGGCCGTCAAAGCCATGGTGCTGATCGGCGCCGGGCGCAGCTTTATCGCCGGCGCCGATATCCGCCAGTTCGGCAAAGGCCGAGTGCGCCAGGCGATCGGCGATAGCACCACCGACAAGCTCGATGCCAGCACCAAGCCGATTGTCGCCGCCATCCACGGCTACGCGCTCGGCGGTGGTCTCGAAACCGCGATGGGCTGCAATTACCGGATCGCGGTGCGCTCGGCCAAAGTCGGGCTGCCGGAAGTGCTGATCGGCATCCTGCCCGGCGGTGGTGGCACCCAGCGCCTGCCGCGCCTCGCCGGCGTGCAGGTCGCGTTGGATATGATCACCTCCGGCCGCCACGTGCCGGCTGACGAAGCCAAGGCGCTCGGCATCCTCGATGAAGTTGTGGACGGCGATCTGCTCACCGCCGCCATTGCCATGGCCAAGAGGATCGCCGATATCCGTCCCCTGCCGCATATCAGCAGCAACAACGCCCGCGTCATTGGCATCGATCCCAAGATTTTCGACGCCCAGCGGAAATCCATCGCGCGCCGCGCCCGCAACCAGAAGGCACCGTATAACTGCATTCTCGCGGTTGAAGCCTCCACCACCCACCCCTTCCTGCAAGGCTTGGCGCGGGAACGTGAACTATTCGTCGAGCTGGAAAACGCCGACGAAGCCCGCGGCCTGCGCTATGCCTTCTTTGGCGAACGCGAAGCCAAAAACGTCCCCGGCATTCCCGCCAACGCGCCGGTCCAGGCCATCAACGCTGCGGCCGTCATCGGCGCCGGTACCATGGGCGGCGGCATTGCCATGAGCTTTGCCGATTTCGGCATCCCGGTGAAAATCCTCGAAGCGACGCAGGAAGCGCTCGATCGCGGGATGAAGCGCATCCGAGATAATTACGCGACATCGGTTAAACGCGGCAGCCTCGCCGAAGGTGAAATGACCGCCCGGCTGTCCCGCATCACCCCGGTGCTTGACTATGCCGACATCGCCGATGCTGACGTGGTAATCGAAGCGATCTTCGAGGAAATGGCGCCCAAGCAGGCGGTGTTCCGCCAGTTGGACGCGGTGATGAAGCCGGGCGCGCTGATGCTGTCGAATACATCCGCGCTCAACATCGACGAAATCGCCAGCGTGACCAAGCGGCCGGAGGTGGTCGCCGGCGCGCATTTCTTCTCACCCGCCAACGTGATGAAGCTGCTTGAAGTGGTGAAGGGCACCGAAACATCGGCCGCCACCATGAACAGCGTGATGGCGATGGGCCGCGCCATCGGCAAAATCAGCGTCGGCTGCGGCAATTGCGACGGCTTCCTCGCCAATCGCAGCCGCGGGCCGTTCGGGATGGAAATGGTCATCCTGCTCGAAGAAGGCGCGCTGCCGGAACAGATCGACAAGGTGATGGTCGAGTTCGGCTATCCGATGGGGCCGGTTGCGGTCGGCGATCTCGCCGGCTTGGACATCGGCTGGGCCGCCCGCAAGCGCCGCGCCGCCGCCGACCCCAACTACCGCAAGCAACCGATTTCCGACCGTTTGTGTGAGCTTGGCCGGTTCGGCCAGAAAACCGGCAAGGGCTGGTATCGTTACGAAGCCGGTGACCGCACCCCGCACCCCGATCCGGAAGTTACCGCGATCATCGAACAAGTATCGACGGAAATGGGCATCACCCGCCGGGTGATCTCGGACGAGGAAATCTTGCGCCGACTGCTGTTCGCTTCCGTCAACGAAGCCTGCAAAATCCTCGAAGAAGGCATCGCCTATCGCGCGTCAGACGTCGATGTGATGTGGCTCTACGGCTTCGGCTTCCCGCGCTATCGCGGCGGGCTGATGTTCTGGGCTGACCAGATCGGGGTGAAGGACGTCTTCGAACAAATCCAGCGCTGGCATCAATTGTACGGCGCGCGTTGGGCGCCGTCGGCGCTGCTCCGGCGGTTGGCGGAAACTGGGACGTCTTTTAAGGATGCGAAGGTAGGATAAGGCCAAGAAACTTTCATAATTTGCAGCCGTTGGCGCGCGACTGCGGTGGGGGGGGGCACGCCAACGGCCACAAAGTGTCAAAAAGTTTTTTTGGTTCACAAAAAGGACACCTAAAAAGACACCTGATGTCGTTGGGCGATATTCCCCCCGACCAGAAGCAGGTGCGGCATTTACCCCATGGTGACCCGGCGTTTTAGCGACCCCACGAATTGTCACCCCGTGGCCTGGACGTGCGGCGGCTGCTGACGGCATATGCGGCCCAACACCCATCGAGAGGACCGCCTTATGCAAAACCGCCAAATCGTACTTGCGTCCCGCCCCACCGGCCCGACCGCCGGGGTCGAACATTTCCGCCTGCAGGAAGCCCCCATCCCGGCTCTTGAAGACGGCCAGGTCCTGGTCAAGACCAGCTTTTTCTCGGTTGACCCCTATATGCGCATGCGTCTTAACGACGTGAAATCCTACGCAGCCCCACAGGGTGTGGATGAAGTGATGGGTGGCGGGTCGGTCGGCATTGTCCAAGACAGTCGCTTCCCTGGCATTGCCGCCGGTGACGCCGTGGCGATGGGCGGCGGCTGGCAGGAATACGCCGTGCTGCCGGGCAAAACCTTGCGCAAGCTCGACACCAGCCTGCTGCCGATTGAAGCCTATATCGGGCCGGCCGGCATGACTGGCGTCACCGCCTGGCACGGCATCTACAACATCATCGCGCCAAAAAAGGGTGAAACCGTGCTGGTGTCCGCCGCCGCCGGCGCGGTTGGCAGCATCGCCGGGCAATTGGCCAAACAGGCCGGCGCCCGCGTGGTCGGCGTTGCCGGCGGGGCAGACAAATGCCGCCACGTGGTCGATGACCTGAAGTTCGATGCCTGCGTTGATTACAAATCCGGCAATCTGGCCGCCGACCTCGCCGCCGCCTGCCCCAACGGCATTGACGGCATCTTCGAAAATGTCGGCGGCGTGGTGATGGACAACGCAATGCGCCACGTGAACCCCTTCGCCCGCATCGCGCTCTGCGGCCTGATCAGCAGCGGCTACAGTGGCAGCCGCGCCCCGCTCGACAACATTACCATGCTGCTGACGCAACGGGTGATGCTGAAAGGCTTCATCCTGTCCGATCATCCCGACGTGTTCCCGGTGGCGCTGCCGGGCCTCGCGGCCAAGGTTGCGGCGGGCGAGCTGGTGTGGCGCAAGACCGTCGCTTATGGCATCGAAAACGCGCCAGCCGCGTTTATCGGGATGCTGGCGGGGAAGAACCTCGGCAAGCAGTTGGTTTCGACGTCGTTGTTGAATTCGTAGGGCGGATGAAATCCGCCTTCTTTCACCTCACACGAAGAAAGATGGCGGAATGCTTCCGCCCTACAATCGGTGATCCGGCGCGATAACATCAAACTGCATGCTGAAACGATCGAACATCGCCAGCAGCGCCGCCAAAGCCGAGCTGTCTCCACTGACAGTCAATCCCGCCTCGGCCCCCGGCGCGCCGAGGCATAGCGCCTCCAGCGCCGCACGGGTGCAGGCAATCCGCGTCGGCGCCCCCCGATGCGTTGGACGGCAGGCCAGCACGGCGTTGCGCAGACCAAGGTGCCAGGCCTCGCCGCGATCGGTCACGTCGATATCAATGCTGATCGCAGCTGCGCCGGCGCGGTCGGGGTTCAGTCGGACCGCAAGGTAATCGAGCAACAGATCCGTCGGCAGCCCGGCGACCAGATCGGGCGCCAGCATCGGCCGCGGCGGGATGTCGCGCTTGCCGTGGCGCATTTCCTGCGCGCCATACAAATACGCATTCCGCCAGGTGGCTGATTCCGCCTGAAAGCCAAGCTGCTCGAACGCATCGGCCAACAATGCCCGTGCGCCGGCATGGCCAGGATCGGCCAGCACCGCCTGGCCCATCACCTGCGCCACCCAGCGATAATCCCCCGCCGCGAAATCCGTCTGCGCCTGTGCCACCGCCGCGTCCACCCCGCCCATATAGGCGATGCTGCGCCGCGCGGTTTCGGTCGGCGGCAATCGGTCGAGATTGGCGGGATTGCCGTCGTACCAGCCAAGATAACGCTGATAAACCGCCTTGGCATTGTGTTTGAGGGTGCCGTAATAGCCACGCAGATAGAATTTCCGTGCGAGCGCTTCCGGCAACGCGATTTCCTCGGCAATTTCCTCCGGCTTGCGACCCAGGTTCAGCAACCGCACCGACTGATCGTGGATGAACTTGTAAAGATCGTGCTGCGACCGCAGAAAATCCTGAACCGCGTCAGCACCCCACACCGGCCAGTGATGCTGGGCCACCAGGATCGTCGCGGCGGGGCAGAAACGGTCAATCGCCTCGGCGAGATAATGCGCCCACATGCGCGGATCACGCACCACCGCGCCGCGCAACGGCAGGAAATTATGCAGATGGCGGGTGGCGTTCTCGGCGATGTTGAGTACCCCGAGCGCGGGGAAGAACATATGCATCTCCGCCGGCGCTTCGGTTTCTGGTGCCAGTTGGAACACGATTGCGACGCCGTCGATCACGTGGGTTTCGATCGGGTCGCGGATCAGTTGGGTCGGCGCAATTAGGCTTTGGGTGCCGCGCGCGGTGGTTTTGCCGAGCCCGGCATCAACCTGCCCGAGCGGGCCCTGGCGCAACAATCCGCCAAACTGGAACTGCGCGCGGCGTGCCATGGCGTTGCCGGGCAGCACGTTTTCACCGCCCACCGCCTCCATGAAGCCCGTGGGCGCGATCACCGGAACACGATCAGTTTCGGCAATCACCCCTTTCACGCCACCGAAATGATCGGAATGGGAATGGGTGTAAATCACCGCCACGATCGGACGCTGCGGGCGATGGGCAAAATAAAGCGCAATCGCGGCGGCGGCAACTTCGCAGGTGGTCAGCGTGTCGATGACAATAATGCCGGTGTCACCCTCGACAATCGTCATATTTGCCAGATCGAGCCCGCGAATTTGCCAGACTCGGTCACAGACCTTGAACAACCCGCTCGCCATATTAAGCCGCGCCATCCGCCACAGGCTGGGGTTGACGCTTGCCGGGGCCTGCGCGTCATCCAGGAACGCGTAGGACGCCAGGTCCCAAACCTTGGTGCCCGACGCCGTCAGGATTGCACCATCCGCAAGCCCCGCGACAAAGCCGCGCTTGGCGTCAGCGAAATCGGCCTGATCGGCGAAATCCAGACCGGCAATCACCAAAGATTGGGCCGCGAGGGTGGCGGTGGTAGGGTCCATGGGAATTTTCCTGCTGGCGCGTGTTGCCGGCAACCCTAGTCGTCAACCGCCGAGTGCGTCCAACACCATTCCGGGGGTCAGGATTTGCGGCAGTATTTTAACTGCACCCTGCCCCGGCGGAAAATAAGCGTAAAGCGGCACGCCGTCGCGGCCCTGGGATTTGAGGAAGGCGGTAATCGCCGGGTCCTGACGGGTCCAGTCGCCTTTCAGATAGACGATATCGCGGGCGGTGAATGCGGCGCGCACGGCGTCGGTTCCCAGCGCCACCCGTTCATTAATCAGGCAGGTTATGCACCATGCCGCGGTTATGTTGACGAATACCGGCCGTCCCTCGGCGCGCAACGCCATCAGGCGGGCTTGGGTATAGGCTTCAGTTCCCGCCTCCACGATCGCGGCGGTTGCAGGTGCCCGCGCGATCACCATCAGCAGCCCGGCGCAACCAAGAAGGGCACCGACGGCCAAGCCGCGCGACACGCGCCGTCCCCAGCCCTCGCCCGGCAGGTTGAGCAACCAAGCCGCCATCCCGATCAGCACCAGCCCGAATGCAGTGACCGCAACCCCGGTCGGCCCGGCTTCCTGGCTCACCGTCCACAGCATCCACACCGCGGCGCCATACATCGGGAAGGCCAGTGCCTGTTTCACCACGTCCATCCACGCCCCCGGCCGCGGCATCATCCGCGCGACTGTGGGGCTGCACGCGATCAGCACGTACGGCAAGGCAAGTCCCACCCCCATCGCAGAAAAAATCGCCATGGTTTGCGCGGCCGAGCCGGACAGCGCCGTCGCGATCGCCACCCCCATGAACGGCGCGGTGCACGGGGTTGCCACCAGCACCGCCAGCAAGCCGCTGAAGAAACTGCCAATCGCGCCCTTTTTGCTGCATAGGTCCTGGCCCATCCCCGCGCCGGCGACGTTGATCTGGAACACTCCGGACAAGTTCAGCCCGACGCCGAACAGCACCCAGGCCATGCCGGCGACAAAGATCGGCGATTGGAACTGCGAGCCCCAACCCGCCGCCGACCCGGCCTGCTGCAACGTCAGCAGCACCAGCCCCATGCCGCAGAACGTCGCCAATATCCCTCCCGCATAGCCGGCCGCGCAGGAAAAGGCGTAGCTGCGCTGCCCGCCACCAAGCTTTGCAAGGCCAACCGCCTTCAACGCCAGCACCGGGAACACGCACGGCATCAAATTCAGAATGACCCCGCCAGCCAACGCCATCAGCAGCACCTGCCACAGTGGAATTGCATCGACCACCGTCGCCACGGTCACCGCCAGCGCGGTTTGTTGCCCATCACGGTCTTGCAACACCAGCACCCCGTTCAACGGCGAATCGACCCGATAAGCCGGTCCGGTTTGCACCGCGAGGACAATTCCGCCGTCATGCACAGTCAGTCGTTGCTTGGCACTGGCCTGGATGCTGTCAAATACCGACGGGATAAACCAGGCTTCGCGCACCGTATCGGCGGTCAAGCCGTTGCCGGAGAGTTGCAATTCGCCGTCACGCAGGCTGATCGGCCACGGCGCAGGGCGAGGGGATGCAAGCAGGGCGGCGGCAAAAAGCGGGGTTTCGGCGGATTTCCCCCCCGGTCCGGCCGGCAGGGCGACGGTGAACTCGGCTTGTTCGGGGATGCAGACATTGGCGCAGATCAACCAGTTCGCCGACAGCTTCAATGTGCCAGCGCCTGACGCCGTAATAGTGACGGGCAGCAGAACTTCAGTGTCATAGCCATAGGTGGTAAGCCCGGCTTCGCGATGGATCGCCGGCGTCGGCCAGGAAATCGGCCCCGCCTTGGTGCCTGGCAGGCCGGAAAATTCGAGCTCCGGCGGCGCACCCGCATCGCCGGGATTTTGCCAGTAGGTGTGCCAGCCGCGGGCCATACGCAGGCGCAAAGCGGCCCGGAAGCTGCCGCCGGCAAAGCTGTCGGTGTCAGTGACCAGGGTTGCGCGGGTTTGCGGGGTGGCAAAAGGCGCAGATTCAAGCGCCATCGCGCCGTGGGCCAAGCCCAACAGCACCAACACGCTACCCAATGCCGACCTCAGGCTGGTCATTTAAGGAACCTCGTCGCGGAGGCGAGATGTCGCATATTCCGCACAAGAGTGATACGGCGGCGGGGTGAAGATAGATGCTGATCTGCCAATAAACCCCGTTTTGCCGGACGTTCTGGCCGCTGTTGCGCGCGGCAACGCGGTCCTGGTCGCCCCGCCTGGCGCCGGCAAGACCACCATGGTGCCGCTCGCGCTGCGTGATGCCCCATGGCTCGCCGGGCAGAAGATCATCATGCTCGAACCGCGCCGGCTGGCCGCGCGGGCGGCGGCGACCCGGATGGCGTATCTGATCGGGGAACCGGTGGGCCAATCAGTCGGCTACCGGACGCGTATTGACAGCGCGGTGTCAGCAGCCACGCGCATCGAAGTGGTGACCGAAGGTCTGCTGGTCCGCCGGCTGCAATCCGATCCTGGGCTGGACGGGGTTGGGCTGGTCATCCTTGATGAAGTGCATGAACGCAGCCTGCAAGCCGATCTGGCACTGGCCCTGTGCCTCGATCTGCAACGCCAGCTTCGCCCCGAGTTACGGCTGCTGGCTATGTCGGCAACCTTGGATGGCGCGCGCCTCGGCCCGCTGATGGCGGCAGAAGTGATCGAAAGCCCCGGTCGCGCGTTTCCGGTGACCGTCCAGCACGCCGCCCGCGACATTGCCCAGCCGCGCGATCTGGCGGAAGCCGTGGCCCGCGCCGTTCGGTCGGCATTGGCGGCCCATCCTGGCGATGTGCTCGCCTTCTTGCCGGGGATGGCCGATATCCGCCGCGCTGAAGCAGCTTTGTCCGGCTGTGGCGCGCTGGTGCTGCCGCTGCATGGCGAATTGCCACCAGCCGAGCAGGACCGCGCTTTGCGGCCGGCCGATGGTCGGCGGGTGGTGCTGGCGACCTCAATCGCCGAAACATCCTTGACCGTGCCAGGCGTGCGCATCGTCGTCGATGGCGGCTGGCGCCGGGCGCCGCGCATGGATGTGGCAACCGGGCTGACCCGGCTGGCGACCCTGCGGATCAGCCGTGCCGCCGCCGAACAGCGTGCCGGGCGCGCGGGGCGCGAGGCACCAGGGGTTGCGATCCGGGTCTGGACACCAGCGCTTCATCGCGGCTTGCCGGCGTTTGACCGGCCGGAAATCCTCGAAGCCGAACTGTCTGGCCTGCTGCTGGATTGCCTCGCCTGGGGCACCAAGCCCGCCGATCTGGCGTTCCCCGACCCGCCGCCTGCTGGCCCGCTCGCCGCCGCTGCCGCCTTGCTGGCTGAACTCGGCGCGGTCAGCGATGGCGCGATCACCCCGCTTGGCCGCCGCATGGCCCAGCTTGGCGCGCACCCGAGGCTCGCCGCGATGATGCTGGCCGCTGTCACCCCAGCCGAGGCCGCCCTGGCGGCTGATCTTGCCGCGATCCTGGAAGAACGCGACCCAATGCGTGCCCGCGATGCGCCGAGCGATATCGGCATTCGCCTCGCCGCCCTGCATGGCGCGGCCGAGGGCGAGGTCGATCGTGGGGCGATTTCGCGCATCCGGCACGCTGCCGGGCAGTATCGCAGCCGGTTGCGCTTGCGCGATATCGCAGCCGATGGCGATCCGGCGCGGTTATTGGCCGCCGGTTTCCCCGACCGGATCGCGCAACGACGCGGAGAGCCGGGGAGTTTCAAATTGGCCGGCGGTGGAGGTGCCAAACTGCCAGTGTCCGATCCGTTGGCGCGGGCCAAGCTGCTGGTGGTGGCGTCACTCGAAATGGTAACCGGCGCGCGGATCAAACTGGCCGCCAAACTCGACCTCGCCAATTTGCCGGAAATCGTGGCGGCGCGGATTACCGAAACGGTGGAAACCGGGCTCGACCCCACCACCGGGTCGGTGCTTGCCCGCCGCCGCCGGCGGTATGGCGCGCTGGTATTGGACGACCGGACCGAAGTTGCCGACCCGGCGGAAACCGCAGCCGCGTTGGCCGAGGCGGTAACGGTGCCGGCTTTGCCGTGGACCGAGGACATCCGACAATTCCAGGCCCGGGTGGCGCTGATGCGCGGGATTGATCCTGCCGGCGACTGGCCCGACCTCGATGACGCAGCGTTGGCGGCATCGCGGCAAATCTGGTTGGCCCCGCATCTGCATGGTCTAAGCCGTGTCGCGGCGCTGGACCGGCTCGACCTCGCCGGCATTCTGCGCGGGTTGTTGACCTGGGAGCAGGCGCGCCGGCTCGATGCGGCCCTGCCCACCCATCTCGCTTTGCCCGGTGGCCGCGCGGCGGTGGACTACACCCAAACCGTGCCACTCGCCGAAGCCCGCGCCCAGGCGTTCTACGGCCTGGCGACAACGCCGAAGCTGGCGGATGGTCGGGTGGAGCTACGTCTGGCGCTGCTGTCCCCCGCCGGGCGACCAGCAGCGATCACCGGCGATCTGGCATCGTTCTGGCGTGGAGCCTGGGCGGATATGCGCAAAGACATGCGTGGCCGTTACCCGCGCCATCATTGGCCGGACGATCCCGCTACAGAAACCGCAAAACCACAAAGCCGAAAATGATCCCGCCGAGCACCCCAAGCAGCACCAACCCCAGGCGCTTCTCGATAAATGCCCGCATCGGTGGCCCGAAGTAATACAACAATCCCGCCACCAGGAAAAAGCGCGCCCCGCGCGTCACGATCGATGCCGCCATGAACACCCAGAAATTGAAGCTCGCGGCCCCGGATGCGATGGTAACGATCTTGTAAGGGATCGGGGTGACGCCTTTGAGCAAGATCACCCACAGCCCATATTCGGCGTAGCTGTCTTTGAAGCGGGCGAAGGCGGCTTCGTAGTGATAGGCTTGCAGCAAGGGCGTCGCCAGAACTTCAAACAACGCATATCCGATGAAATAGCCTAGCGCGCCGCCGGCAACCGAGGCGATCGTGCACACCAGGGCCAGGAACCAAGCGCGTTCACGCCGCGCCAGCACCATCGGGATCAGCAGCACATCGGGCGGGATGGGGAAGAAGCTTGCCTCGGCGAAGCTGATCACCGCCAGCCACCACGGCGCGTGGCGGCCGGCGGAAAGCGCGATCACGCGGTCATAGAGGCGACGCAGCATTGCGGTGTCCTTCAGTTACGATCCGGGCTTGCCACGGGCATCGCGCCGGTTCAACCATTTCCCAGTGAAACAAGGACCCATGATGCGCATCGCCCTGATCCACGCCTTGAAGCACTCGATTGTCCCGATTGAGGATGCTTTCGCCCGGCTATGGCCAGAAGCTCGGCTGGCCAATCTGCTCGATGACAGCCTGTCCGCCGATCTCGCCCGCGATGGCGCGTTGAATGACGCGATGACCGGGCGGTTCCTGACCTTGGCGCGCTACGCCGCCAATGCCGGGGCGGACGGGATTTTGTTCACCTGTTCCGCGTTCGGGCCGTGTATCGAGGCCTGTGCCGAAATGCTGGCGCCGATGCCGGTGCTGAAACCGAACGAAGCGATGATCGAGGAGGCGGTGGCGATCGGTGGCCGGATCGGGCTGCTGGCGACCTTCGCGCCGACGCTTGCATCGATGCCGCCGGAGTTTCCCGCGAACGTGACCTTGGTGCCGCATTTGGCGGACGGTGCGATGGCAGCGTTGGATCGGGGCGATTTTGCCGCCCATGATGCGGCAGCGCTTGCGGCGGCGCGCGAATTGGCGGGGTGCGACGCGATTGCCTTGGCCCAGTTCAGTCTGGCGCGGGCGGCGGGCGCGATTGCAGCGGCGACGGGCAAGCCTGTGCTGACGACGCCGGATAGCGCGGTGCGGAAACTCAAGAGACTTCTATTGGTGTAGGGTGTCAGTTCCGCTTGGAACTGCACCAACTCCTGCGTTGCGCGATAACGCCATTCAAGTCTGGGCTGCGTTGGCGATCTCCCGCAGATAATCCTTTGCAGCTTCGACCCATTCCGTTTGCTTTGCCAGCAGATCGTCAGCCGGAAGGCTGGCAGTACCAGTGCTACCTTTGGGGTTCATCTTATCCTTCCGAGTCTTGTCATCAGCAATAAGCCCGGCCAATCGTTGGTAGTATCTTATGCCCGCATCCCGTCGGCCCAATCCCGAAGCTTCGTCGACGACCTTTTCAAACCAGAGGGTGCCGCCATCGACGTCCAACCGACCCAATTGCATTGTGCGATCGCCGCCTGTTCCTTGCAGTAAGAAAGTGGACTTAGTGAGCCTCGGGCGCGCTCCTACCTCGGCTTCCAGGCTGGCCACAAGTTGCTTCAAACGCGCCGCTCCCTCGGGGACCTTGGCGCCAAATGTTTCGTACAGCCGCTCCTCAGAGATAGTGGTGGGCATTGGCCGTGGCGGGGACTGCGTAGAGGTGCCCATGGCGCCCCCCGGAATGGGGTCGTCGCTTCGGACCGTTATTCTGTCATCATCGAATGAAACCACGCCACGGGATATCATCTGGGTTTTGGCCAGTACCCGTGGCTGCACCAAATAGCCGCCGGTCGGCGACTTGAAGACCGCGACCTCCACCAAACCGAGTGTGAAATGCATTCCGGCGTGCTGCTGGAGGAACTCGGAAATTTGCTCAACGCCCTCGCGAATGCCGTCGCCAACAATCAGCAGCAGGAACCGGCCGCGTTTTAGATTCAGGCTTACCGCATCGATGAAGCTTGCCTCGTCGGAACCATCAATCTCTGCACCGGCCCGGACATAAAGGCGATCAGTCTTCTTGAAGCCATTGGCAGGCGTTGCTTTTTGGATAGCGCCCTCAAATGCTTCGTACGAAAGGCGTGGCAGTTCCTTGGCATAGTCCAGGATTTGCCCAACCACTTCTCGGCGGGCTTGCGGATTGCGCCATAGCTTGCATTCGACGATCACGATATCACCACGCGGCGAAACTAATAAAATATCTGCGGGACCAGCTTTGGTTTCAAACTCCAGGCAGATAGGTAAAGCACCTTCGAGTGCAGGTTCGATCTCTGCAATTGGCAATGCCTGTGGGTGGCTGGCAAGCATTTTCTGCAGACACTCCTCGCTATATCCGTCAGCACCTTTTTTTGTCAGTCAGACTTACGCGTTCAAGACGCGACGCACCGTTGCTAGAACCACTATCCGGAATATGAAACAGGCCGCCATATTTGCTACTCATAAAACCCCCATCGCCGGAATGCCTATTTTGCGTCGCATGCCGTAGTTGTTAAATCAATGCAATCAGACTTTCAAAGTCGGTGCAACCCGTTACTATCGTCTACTCCACTGCCCCTCGCAACGCCGCCCCCGCCGCCAGCGGGCACAACGGCAACGCGCCCAGCAGAAACGCTGCCAGCAACAACAAATGCGGGCGGGCAGATTGATCGCCCGTCACCGCGTCAACCGCCGAAACCCCGAAAATCAACACCGGCGCCGCCAGCGGCAGCACCAGCAGCGGCAGCAGCACGCCGCCGCGCCGCGCGCCGATTACGATTGCCGCACCGGTCGCGCCGAGCAAAGACAGCACCATCGTCCCCGGCAGCAATCCGGCGAGCAGCACCGGGATTGCCTCATCCGGCATGCGCAGCATCAGCGCCACCGGGGCGGCGGCCAGTAGCAGCGGCAAGCCGGTGACCAGCCAATGGGCTGCCGCCTTCATTAGCGCGATGCCGGGCGCGGGCAGGCCGGACAGCAATAATTGATCGAGCGTGCCATCCTCGAAATCCGCCGCGAACAGCCGTTCGAGCGGCAACAACGCCGCCAATAGCGCGCAAACCCAGATGATGCCGGGCGCAAGCCGCCCCAACATCTCGGGCGCCGGGCCGATCGCCAAAGGGAACAACGCGGCGGTGAGCACGAAGAACAGCAAGGCGGCCAGGCTGTCGCTGCCGTGGCGCATGGCGAGCAGCAATTCGCGGCGCAAAAGACGCAAGCTCATGCCAGCGCCAATTCGGCGGCCCCTGGCAGCGGCAGCGGCAGATGGGTGGCCGCCACCACCATACCGCCACCGGCGCGATGTTGGGCGAGCAAGTCGCCCAGCCGCGCCACCGAGGCCTGATCCAAGCCCAGCGTCGGCTCATCGAGTAACCAGATCGGCGCGCCGCCGACCGCGAGGCGCGCCAACGCCAGTCGTCGCCGCTGCCCGGCCGACAGCATCCGCGCCGGCAGATCGGCGAATGGGGCGAGATCTAACGCGGCCAGCCCGGCGTTGGCCTGTTCGGGGCGAAAGAAATTCTCCCGCGCGGTCAGGCCCGGCTTGATCGCGTCCTGATGCCCGAGATAGGCGACCCGTCCGGCATGCGCTGCACGATCGGCGAGCGCGTCCTGCCCGTCCCATAACAGGCGCCCATCGGCCAGCCGCCCCAACCCGGCGAGGATGCGCAACAGGGTGGATTTGCCCGAACCGTTCGGCCCCACCAGTAACAACGCGTCGCCCTGGGCCACGGCAAAGCTGAGATCGGCAAAAACCAGCCGTTCTCCGCGAATTGCCGCCATGTCGATAGCTTGTAACAGTGCGCGCTCCTGTGTGTGGACCTGTTAACCCTTATGGTCTAATCCGGCCCAAATTCATCCCATACGCAAAAGGCAGCTTTCCATGAAAAGCATCGGGCAGGACAGCTTGAAGACGGCCAAAACCCTTTCGGTCGCCGGCAAGACCTACACCTATTTCTCCATTCCCGAAGCTGCCAAGACGATTGGCGATGTCTCCCGCCTGCCGGTCAGCCTGAAAGTGCTGCTGGAAAACGTGCTGCGCTTCGAAGACGGCGCTGCCTACACGGTCGAAGATGCCAAATCGGTCGCCGGTTGGCTGACCAAGGCGAGCTCCACCAAGGAAGTCCCGTTCAAGCCGTCGCGCATCCTGATGCAGGATTTCACCGGGGTTCCTGCGGTGGTCGATCTCGCGGCCATGCGCGATGGAATTTTGCGCCTCGGCGGCCAGCCATCCAAGGTGAACCCGCTGGTGCCGGTCGATCTGGTCATCGATCATTCGGTGATGGTGGATGTATCCGCGACCGCCGACAGCCTGACCAAGAACGTGGACATTGAATTTGAGCGTAACGGCGAACGTTATTCCTTTCTGCGCTGGGGCCAGATGGCGTTCGACAATTTCCGCGTTGTGCCGCCCGGCACCGGCATTTGCCATCAGGTCAACCTCGAATATCTGTCGCAAGCGGTGTGGACCGCCGACCTCAACGGCAAAACCTACGCCTACCCCGACACTTTGTACGGCACTGACAGCCACACCACGATGGTCAACGGCATGGGCGTGCTCGGCTGGGGCGTCGGCGGGATCGAGGCCGAGGCCGCCATGCTCGGCCAGCCGATTGCCATGCTGATCCCTGATGTGATCGGCTTCCGCCTGTCGGGCCGCACCCCGGAAGGTGTCACCGCCACCGATCTGGTGCTGACCGTGACGCAAATGCTGCGTAAGAAGGGCGTGGTCGGCAAATTCGTCGAATTCTACGGCCCCGGCCTCGATGAAATGTCGCTCGCCGATCGCGCCACCATCGCCAACATGGCGCCCGAATATGGCGCGACCTGCGGCTTCTTCCCGATCGATCAGGTGACGCTCGATTATTTGCACCTGACCGGGCGTGACACTGACCGGATTGCGCTGGTCAAAGCCTATTGCCAGGCGCAGGGCATGTGGCGCGACCAGACCACGCCGGAGCCAATTTTCACCGATACGCTGGAACTCGACATGTCCACCGTGCTGCCCAGCCTGGCCGGCCCGAAGCGGCCGCAGGACCGGGTGCTGCTGAAGGATGCGTCCACCGCGTTCCGCGACGAATTGACCAAATCGCTCGGTGTTGCCGCCAATGACACTGGAAAATCGGTCAAGGTTGAAGGCCATAATTACGAAATCACCCATGGCGACGTGGTGATCGCGGCGATCACCTCCTGCACTAACACCTCGAACCCATACGTCATGGTCGCCGCTGGTCTTGTCGCCCGCAAGGCGCGCGCTTTTGGCTTGATGCCGAAGCCGTGGGTGAAAACCTCCCTCGCGCCAGGCTCCCAGGTGGTGACCGAATACCTCGACAAGGCGAACCTGACCGCCGATCTCGACGCGCTGGGCTTCCAGACCGTCGGCTATGGATGCACCACCTGCATCGGCAATTCCGGCCCGCTGGAAGAGGCTATTGTGGACGCGATTGAAGATAACCAGTTGGTTGGCG
>JANYCX010000187.1 GCA_025360065.1 Acetobacteraceae bacterium
TGAAGGTCAGGCTGGACACTGCCCATAAAACAAAGAGCAGATGTCCAAGCCTGCCAAGCGCGCGTCGTGCCACGCGCTATTGGTACGCCGCAGTGGTTTCCTTAACGCCGGCGGGGTAATGCAGCCGGCCGTTGACCACGACGTAGCCAGCGTCTTTCAACATTTGCTTCGCCGCCGCCACCGTTCCACCCGGCACCCGCTTGTCGATCCCTGGTGCTGCCCAAAATGCGAGCGCCGGCGACACCCAGGAGTTGGACGGCACTGCTGCACCGCCATAGGCGTCCGCCGCGATCGCGTCACGATCGATCGCCGCCGAAATGGCGCGGCGGAAAGCCACGTCGCCGAAAGGCTGGCGGCGTTCGTTATAGGCAATGAAGCGGATACCCATGTCGAGCGCTTCGGCGATCTTGATGTTGGGGTTGGATTTCGGCAGCGCCATCAGCAGGTCGGGGTCACCAGTATAGTCGGCGAGAACATTCAACTCACCCGATTTCATCGCGCCCAGGCCCGCTTCGATATTTGGCATGATGCGCATGATCCAGCGATTGATCAGCGGCTTGGCCCAATGGTCGGGGTTGGCTTCCAACACAATCTGTTCGTTGAGCTTGACCGAAACGAACTTGAACGGGCCAGAGCCGACTGGCAGTTTTTCCATGATGGTTTCGGCGGTTTCCGGCTTGTTCTTCAAATCCTCGAAGATCGGCGCCCAAATCTTGCGTGACGCGAGATTGAGCTTGGACAACGAGCTGACCAGGAACGCCGCATCCGGACGTTTCAGGGTAATCCGCAACGACATCGGGCCAATGGTTTCGACCTTGGCGATGTTGCCGACGAAGGGCTTGTACATCGGTGATTTGTCGCCATAGCCGGGCGCTTCGAGGCTGAAAATCGCATCATCGATGGTGACCGGGGTGCCATCATGCCATTTCATGCCGGAGCGCAAGGTGAGTTCGACCGTGGTGGTGGTCGGGCGGGTGACGGTTTCCGCCGCCCAGGGTTGCGGCAGACCGTCCGGGCCGATGCGCATCAGCCGGTCCCAGACCAGTTCAGCCGCCCACGAACCCTGCGCGCCGGAAATGTTGAACGGGCTGAGATTGGTCGGCGTGGCCACCGAATTCAGGATCACGTCTTTTTGCGCGCCTTTCGGCTTGAGGCCGATCCAGGTCCAGAAATTGCGCACGCCGATACCGGCCTGCACTTTCATGCTGCTGTCATCCCAGACGGTGGCGTTATAGGCGATCAGGTTTTTCGGGTGGACCATGAAACCATAAGGCTGGTCTCGGTTGATCAGTTCCTGCGCTTCGATGAGCACCGCTTTGCGCTTGGTGATATCGAGTTCCTCGCGCTGGGCTTGGGCGAGGCGATCATATTCGGGGTTCAGATAGCCGACGAAATTGTAGCCGTTGGCCGCGTTGGCGCCCACGAACAGGTTATAAGTCAGCTCATCAGGGTCCGACCGTTCCGGGCGGCCGACCATCTGCCAGGTCGTGGCATCCCAGCGCTGGCGTTCATACCACACGATCTGGTTGAATTGCTGGCTTGGCAGGGCGCGGACCTGGACTTGCAGACCAAGCTGCTTCCAGGCCTCGGCGACCATTTCGGCGGCCTGAAATTCCTGCGGGGCGGCGGCTTGCGGTTGCGCCAGGATCACCAGCGTGCGCACCGGGTCCCCGGCTTGCTGGGCCATGGCAGGCAGTGTCGCGAACGCAGTCAGGCCGACAGTCAACAACCAACGCTTCATCGTCGTGATCCCCCGATCCATCCAAGTGCGCATAAAACACGCGGTTGCAGTTTGGTTCAAGCCTAAAAGGACGCTTGCGCCGAAACTGAATCAGTGATGCGATTGGACAGGATCAGCATTGGGAACCCGACCATGGCCATAAACGCAACCGAGCAACGCTTCCTCGACGATATCAGCCTCGACCTGCCCTGGGGTCTGGTCGAGGCATTTTCGGTCATGCCGCGCTGGCGGCCGGAAGATGTGAACCGCGGCGCCGATGCGATTGTGGCACGTCTGCGCGCGGCTGGCGTGCCGGTCGAGGTGCATGAGCCGGAGATTTATTTGTCGATCCCGTACTCGGCGTCGGTGACTGCGGGGGGCGTGACCTATCGCGCCAAGCCGCCATCGTCAGCGATGTCGGTGCCGGGCGGGCGCACTGGCAAGCTGGTGATGCTGAAAGCCAATCCCAAGGCGCTGCGCAGCTATAATCGCGACATCAAGACCCTGTTTGGCGGCAGTATTGCCTCGGTTGAGGAGGTCCGCGCTTTGGTTGGCGGCAATATCGTGGTCATGCAAGGCTTCGGCAATCCGGCGCTGACCAGCCTGATTGAGGAATGGGGTGGGGTGGGGCTGATCGCGGTCAATCCCGGCATCGACATCCATTGGGGCACCTGCACCACCATTTGGGGCAGCCCGGATTTGCAGGATATGGGCCGCAAGCCGAAAATCCCGGTGATCGCGGTCAATAATCCCGACGGCCAGAAGCTGATGGCGCTGGCGGCCTCGGGCGGCGAGGCGACCATTCGTACCGATTTGCAGGAAGGCTGGTTCAAGCAGAAAATCCCTGTCGTTACCATTCCCGGCACGATTGAGCCGGACAAATTTGTGCTTGTGCATGGCCATTACGATAGTTGGGATGTCGGCGTCGGCGATAATGCGACCGGGGACGCGACATTGCTTGAACTGTCGCGGGTGTTGTGGGCCAATCGCGACGGGCTGCGGCGTTCGGTGAAATTGGCGTGGTGGCCAGGGCATTCGACCGGGCGCTATGCCGGATCGACCTGGTTCACCGATGCGTTTGCGATGGACCTCGACCGCAACTGCGTGGCGCAGATCAACTGCGACAGCCCCGGCTGCCGCTGGGCGACGAGCTATCATGACACGCGGTCATTTACCGAATCGGCGCAGATTGCGGTTGAGGCGATCAGGGACATCGTGCCCGACGCCGTGGTGGCAACCTTGCGGCCACCGCAGGCTGGCGATTACAGTTTCAACAATATCGGTCTGCCGAGCTTTTTCATGCTGAGCTCAACGATGCCGGAGGACGTGCGGCACGAGAAGAATTACTATGATGTGTCCGGGTGCGGCGCCAACATCGCTTGGCACACCGAGAACGATCAGCTCGAAATCGCCGATCGCGACGTGCTGATGACCGATATGAAAATCTACATGTTATCGACCTTGCGGGTGGCCAATCCGGAATTCCTGCCGTTCGACTGGGCGGCGACCTGCGATGAATTCCTGGCGACAATCGCGGGCTATCAGGCGGCATCGAAAGGGCTGGCCGATCTGTCGGATTGTGCAGCCGCGACCGAGGCGTTGAAGGCGAGCCTGGCTGGTTTAGCGACCGCCGCGCCTGCCGCGCGCAACGCGGTGGTGCAGGAATTGTCGCGCATTCTGGTGCCGATCAACTACACCCGCGAAGCCCGCTTCCGCCACGATCCGGCCTATACCGTGCCGGCGTTGCCGACGCTTGCGGTTGCTGCCGATCTGCCGGATTTCACCGATGACCATATGCGCCGGGTGGCACAGGTGGAATTGATGCGCGGCAAGAACCGCTTCCTTGCCGCAATCGATGCGGCAAGGCGGCTGGTGGTGTCGGCTTGTTAGGCTTTACGGACGAATAATCTGGCCAGGACTGGGTAGATCAGGCCGAGACCCAGTCCAAATCCAACCCCGTTGATCAGGATGCTGCGGATCCAATTGTTCAGCATCCAGCCGCCGCCCACCGGCGTGCCTTTGATCGCGGGGACGACGAACAAGCCGACCAGGGTGGCGACCATGCCCAGGATCAGGCCGCAGACCCATAACGGCAGGGTGAAGCGTGGTGCCAGCATACCGAACACCGCGCCATACATCCCGCCCCAGAAGCAGAGATTGACCATCGCCGGAATGCCCAAAGGCGGGATGGCGCGCATCGGATAAGGCATTGGCATCTGATAACCCGGCATATCGAGCACGTGCAGCAGCGCCCAGACGCCCTGGTGGAAGATCAACACCGATAGCACGGCCGCGAGAAAACCAACCAGCGCCCGCAGCGGCAAAGAAAGAGTCATCACAGCCCCCTTTTTCATTTATGAGAATACTGCCCTGTTTTATGTCGAACCGTAAGGGGGGGGGGCTCCCTGCCCATGAGAGTTCACTGCAACTGCGGTGGGTGATAGGCTGGACAGCGTCGTAGATGCGGGGAGCTAGGTGTGGCTGAGGTTTCGCAGGAAGATATCGAACGCCTCGCGGCACGAGTGGCCATGCTGGTTTCGGAAGATGGCGAAGCGGCCAATGCCGGCCGTGCGGTCGGCCAGCTTGCCCGCAGGCTCGGGCTGTCCGGCGGCGATCTGAAGCAATTATTCCTCAACGGCACGCAGGGCCCGACCCGCAAGCCGCGTCCGGCCGAACCGGCGGGGGCGACCCAGGAAATTGCCACCCTCAGGCGAAATCTCCGCCGGCTCGAAACGATTATTGAGAATTTGCAGGAGGAGCGCGATCAACTGGTCAACGAGGCCGGGCAATTCCGGGTGGCGATGTATCAGGCCCGGGCGCGGCGACGGCAGCACCTGGTGATCGCGGGCGCGGGGATCGCGGTGCTGCTGGTGGTTGGAACGGTCGTCGGATTTGCCGATTTTGGCGGCGGACGGCGGGTGCCGGTTGCGACCGACGCCGCTTCTCCAGCGCCGTGGAGGCCTGCGCCAGGAACCTCGGCCACGGTGCGCAGCGCGCGCGGAACGCTTTACAGCCAGGCCGACCCGACATCATCGCCGGTGATTTATCTGCCCGCCGGCACCAAAGTCCAGGTGCGTCGGGTGCTGTGGAACATGATGACCCAATGGGCGGAGGTCGAAACCCTCGGCAAGTCTGGCTACGTGCCGATGACGGAGATCGACCTGTTCTGATCGGGCGTCACGCGGTCAGATAAACAGGCCTTTGCACAAAAAAGCGACGGCGTTAACCGTATATTCAAAATAAGAGACGATACCGTTTTCACAGGACAGAGGTCCATTCGCGAGACTGTTCACATTTTGTGATCTGGCCGCCAGGGAGACCCTGCCAACAGCAGCCTTGCCGCTGCGTCTTGTGAAGGGATCGTCATGACCGCTTTAGATACTGCCCAGGCCACCGACAAGAATTTCCCTCTGCGGCGCAGGTTTGCCACCAGCGATCGACCGGACCTGCCTGTGGAGGGCGCGGAAACCACGGCGGATGGACCAAGCGAGTTCTCCGTTGCCCTGTCGCCGCTTGCCGCCGCGGCAGAGGTTGTTATCCCACCCAATCTGGTCGGCGCTGGCGCTGCCCAGGCGCTCCTGGCGCCTCAGGCGAGCCGCAGCTACGGGGTAACAGGCGTTGGGATCAAGATCGGCATCCTGTCAGACAGCTTCAACATCCGAGGCGGGCTGGCGGGCGACATTGCCAATGGCAGTCTGGGGCCGGCGGTGAAAATTCTAAAGGAAGGCATGGCATCGGGCAGCGATGAAGGCCGGGCGATGGCGGAACTGATCCACAAAATCGCGCCTGGTGCGGCGATTGATTTCTACTCGGGGTTCTACGGCACCGCCGACATGGCGGCCGGGGTGGCAGCCTTGGTCAAGGACGGCTGCACCATCATTGTTGACGACATCACCTACCTCAACGAGCCATTTTTTCAGACCGGGGACGGATTGCAGAACGCGGTTTCGGCCGCCATCAAATCCGGTGTCAGCTACTTTACCTCGGCCGGCAATGCCGGTCAGAACTTTTACGAAGCGGGCTTTACCGGGGTGAAGGCGTCCCTGCCAGGGATTGCCGGGAATTACCTGGTGGAGAATTTCGGCACCGCGTCAGCCCCGGTGACCCGGCAGAGCCTGACCATTGCGCGCGGCACGACCAGCACGATCGATCTGCAATGGGACCAGCCGTTTGCCGGCATTGGCGGCAGCAAGGGGGCGGCGAACAGCCTGGGGATGGCATTGTATAACAGCAACAACCAAATCGTTTCCTACGCCACGCTGAATGGGGTGAACCGCAACCCCAATCAGATCCTTCAGTTCACCAACACAACGGCTTCAACCAGTTTTAGCCTGGGGATTTTCAGTAATGGCGGCGCGACAACACCAGGGCTGTTCAAGTATATCGCTTATGGCAACGGCACCACGATCAATGACAGCAAAGCCGGCAAGGGATCGGGCACGCTGATCGGGCACGAACAGGTGGGCGCCGCCAATGTCGTGGGGGCGGTGGCTTACAACACGACATCGACGTTTGGCGGCAAGAACGTTGTTGAAGCATTTTCATCGGTGGGGCCGAGCAGCTTGTTGTTCGATGCGGCGGGCAATCGGCTGGCAACGCCGGGGAGCTCGGGGGGGGTGGATTTTGTCGCACCCGATGGCTCGGCGACCAATGTGTTCAATCCGTTTTTCGGCACCTCGGCGGCCGCGCCGAATGCAGCAGCGGTTGCGGCACTGATGCTGCAGGCGAACCCGTTATTGACGCCGGCGCAAGTCAGCGCCGGGCTGGCGGCGTCCGCACTTGCCGCTATCGGCCCGGTTGGTTCGACCGGGGCGGGGCTGATCCAGGCGACCGGCGCGGTCAAGTTTGCGCTCGCCACCGCGGCCA